>NZ_JBSFDZ010000011.1:146238-152277 GCF_053594175.1 Nocardia sp. NPDC001965 | reverse complement strand
GAGCGAGGGCCCTGCGTGGTCACGCTGCGCTTCCGCCTCCGGGCCTGACTCACTCATGCAGCGTTCGTCGGGCATGAGCGAGGGCCCTGCGTGGTCACGCTGCGCTTCCGCCTCCGGGCCTGACTCACTCATGCAGCGTTCGTCGGGCATGAGCGAGGGCCCTGCGTGGTTACGCTGCGCTTCCGCCTCCGGGCCTGACTCACTCATGCCGTGCCGGAGAGGATGGCTCAGGTCACTACGGTACCGTCGGCGCGTGTCATCTGGTGAGTCATCGGCCGCTGTCGCCACCGACGCGCCGGCCCCCCGTTCGCTGGCCGAACGCGTGCGGACCGGGCTACGGCAGAGCGCGGCGTTCCTGGTGGTGGGCGTGATCGGATTCCTGGTCGACGCGGGAACCTACAACCTGCTGGTGTTCGATCTGGGGGCCTGGGGCGGCGAGGGTCTCATGTACCACTTCCCGTTGCCCGCCAAGATCATCGCGATCGGCGTGGCCACGGTGGTCACCTACTTCGGCAACAAGTGGTGGACGTTCTCGCACAAGCAGTCCGGCAGCCCGGTTCGCGAGTATCTGAGCTACGCGGCGATCAATGTGATCGCGATCGGCCTGCAATTGGGTTGCCTGGGTTTCTCCAGGTACATCCTGGATCTGTCCACTCCGCTGGCGGACAATATCTCCGGAACGCTGGTGGGTCAGATCGTCGCCGTCGTGTTCCGGTACTGGGCCTATGACAAGTTCGTGTTTACCGGAGAACCCGATCGGGAAACGACCAACCGGGCGACCGGCGTGGCTGATTGATATCCTCGGGCCCGCCGCGAACCGTATTCAGGGACATGTCTGTCCCGCCGGCACAATAAGGATTTCGAGGACTTCATGGACCAGTCGGCTATGCAGGCCGTTACCGAGACGAACGATCACGCTGCGGTCGCACCGGAGTCGCTGCGCGCCGAACACCACCCGGCGCCGCGGCGGCTGGTGCTGGCCCGGGGTATCTTCACCGGCCCCTCGGCGAAGATCAGCGACGAGCTCTACGCGGTGGTCAAGGGGCGTGCCACCCGCGATCGGATGAGCCTGCACCTGGAAAAGGGCACGACCGCGCACACCAACACCTATTTCGGCCGGTTCGCCGCCAGCTACTGGCAGCGCTGGACCGTGGTCACCGAAGTGCAGGCCACGATGATCCTGCAGGTCGGCAAGCACGCCAGGGTGCGGATCGTGGCCTCCGATATCGCCGGGCACCGCCGGATCGTCGGCACCGCGGAGGTCACGGCCAGTGGCCCACTGACCCTGACCGCGCCGCTGGACCAGTTCGTCGACGGCGGCGCCCTGTGGCTGGAGTTCGAGGCGGTCGGCGGTGAGCTGGAGATCTCCGATCTCACCTGGACCGCGACCGCCCCCGAGACCGTGCGCCCGGTGGCCATCGCCATCTGCACGTTCAACCGCGCGCAGGACTGCGCCGAGACCATTGCCGCGCTCGCCTCCGATCCGACCGTTCTCGGTTCGCTCGACGCGGTGTACGTGGTGGACCAGGGCACCGATCTCGTGGAGGACCGGCCGCTCTACCAGGCCACGCGGTCGATGTTCGGGGAGAAACTGCGCTATATCCGGCAGCCGAACCTGGGCGGCGCGGGCGGTTTCACCCGCGGCCTCTACGAGGTGTCCGCGGCCAACGAGCACGCCGACGTCATCCTGATGGACGACGATATCCTCTGCGAGCCCGAGACCGTCCTGCGTATGCAGGCGTTCGCCAACCTGACCGTGGAACCGACCCTGGTCGGCGCGCAGATGCTGTTCCTGCTCAACCCCGACTACCTCAATGTCGGCGCCGAGGACGTGAACCTGCACCGGCTGATGCACGGCCAGAAAGTGCCCAAGGCACTGCGCAACACCAGCATGCTGAAGAAGAACCAGGAACGCCGGGTCGACGCCGGCTACAACGCCTGGTGGACCTGCCTGATACCGGCCGAGGTCGTGAAGAAGATCGGGCTTCCGCTGCCGATCTTCTTCCAGTGGGACGATGTCGAATACGGGGTCCGTGCGCGCGAACACGGTTTCGTCACGGTCACCCTGCCCAACGCGGCGGTGTGGCACGCGGACTTCTACTGGAAGGACTTCGACGACTGGGCCCGCTATTTCAGCACCCGTAACTCGCTGATCGTCAGCGCGATGCACGCGGATCTGGATCCCGGCACGATCACCCGCCAGCTCTTCCGCAATATCTCCGAATACCTGGTCGCGATGCAGTACGGGCTCGCGCACACCACCCTGCAGGGCATCGAGGACTTCCTGTCGGGTCCGTCGATTCTGCGTGACGGCGGTATCGAGCCGTTGAAACGGGCCCGCACCAGCCGGTCCGACTACAGCGAGACCGTGAAGCATCCCGCGGCGACACCGCCGGTGGATTCCTCGGAGATCCGGGTACGCCGCGCTAGCGGCGAACCCAGTCGCCTGCTGGCCGTGTTGATCAAACGGGCGATCCAACAGTGGACCGGCCGGGTCCAGCCCGGGGTGGTGGGGATCACCCGGGAAGACGCGCACTGGTGGCATGTATCGCTGTTCGATCATGTGGTGGTCACCGATGCCTCGCAGTCCGGTGTCCGGGTCCGCAAGCGCGACAAGGCGACCGCGCGGGCACTGCTGGTGCGGACCGTGCGGGTACTGCGCCGGTTGTACAAGGAACTGCCGGACCTGCAACAGCGCTACCGCGCCGCGCACGCCGAACTCACCAGCCGCGAGAACTGGGAGCGGCTCTACGGGATCGATTCCGGCCCGAGCTGAGCGGGCGAGTACGAACGCGGGCCACGCCGGTGCATCCGGCGTGGCCCGTCCCGTCAGAGGAACAGATCTGTTGTCAACGGTTCGTCACCCGGCGTCACCCGGTATTTCTCCAGGTCGGTGATGCCGTGGGCGGCGAGCACCTCGTCGTCGAGGAAGAAATTGCCGGTGGTCTCGCCGGCCGGTGAAGTGAGCACCAGGTACGCCGCGTCGGCGTAGATATCCGGGGTCCGCGAGGTGCGAACCATCTCCTCACCACCCAGCAGATTCTGCACCGCCGCTGTCGCGATGGTCGTTCGCGGCCACAGCGAATTGACCCCGACACCGTCGGATTTCAGCTCCTCGGCCAAACCCAGTGTCGTGAGGGACATCCCGTATTTGGCGATGGTGTAGCCGAGCGAGGACCCGGCCCATTTGGGGTCCAGGTTCAGCGGCGGGGACAGCGTGAGGATATGCGGATTGCGTCGGGCGGCTGCCGATTCGCGCAACGCCGGGATACTGAGTTTCGAGAGCAGGAAACTGCCGCGGCAGTTGATGTCCTGCATGAGGTCGTACTTCTTCATCGGGAGCGAATCGGTGGGGGAGAGATCGATGGCCGAGGCGTTGTTGACCACGATATCGATACCGCCGAACCGTTCGGTCGTCAGCCGGACCGCTTCGGCCACCGAATCGTCGATCCGCACATCGCCGACGAACGGCAGTACGGTCCCTCCCGCTTCTTCCAACTCCGCGGCGGCGGTGTGGATGGTCCCCGGCAGTTTGGGATGGGGCTGATCTGTTTTGGCGATCAGGGTGATGTTCGCGCCGTCGGCGGCCGCCCGTTTGGCGATCTCCAGCCCGATACCGCGGCTACCGCCGGACATGATCATCGTCCGGCCGCTCAGCGGTTTGTCTCCGGTTGCCGTCATTACCTGCCCTCCTGTTGTCGCGGGCGCCGGCCGCTGTGCGTCCGGCACTGCGCTTCGAGCGTAGGCAACAGGCCCGGGCTTGCCCAGGGGCCGCGCAGTGCGGTGGGCGGGGTGGTCGGTGGATCGGACCGGGCGCAGGCAGCCGGTCGAGGATCGCCGCCCACGCTCCCGCTCCCGACAGATGTGCATCCGATGGACCCGGCTCGACAAGTGCCCGGCCCGGTCCGAGTCGGCGTCCGCGTAGGAAAGGGCTCGGCGTCCCACGAACGGCCCGTCGATACATCGTGCTGCGGCTCGATACCGGCGGCCCGCACGGATCTGCGGCGCTGTCCGTGCGCGGCCGGTCGTAGCCGACCCGCCGCGCACGGACCGTCGCTCACATTGTGGCGATGAGCAGGATGTTCATCAGGAAGATCAGGGCCACGAACGCCCAGATCACGTACATGACCACCATGCCGGGGGTCTTCTGTGGCACCGGGCCGATCGCCCCGTTGAGGAAGATCAGCGCCGGCGTCCGGTAGTAGTACCGGACCGCCTGGCCCGGCTGCACCGGCACCGCGACATCGGCGGGACCCATATCGAACAACCAGGGCGTGGTGACCCGCACGTGGTACTGGCCGGCACCGACCGGAATATGATTGGCGCCCCACCGGGTGTTCGGCACCCGCTGCCCGTTCACGGTGATCTTGGGTTTGGTGATCGCGAGCAGGAACGCCATCGGAGTGTAGGAACAATCCACTGTGATACCCGGCGGATCGTTCGGCGCGGCCTGCGGTTGCTGCTGACCGTAGGGGCCGGGCTGCCCGAACTGGGCGGGCGGCTGCCCGGTCGGCTGGGCGTAGGGACCGCTCGCGTACTGCGGCTGCCCGGGCGGCTGACCGTAACCGCCCGGGGGCGGCGCACCCCACGGCTGCGGACCGCCCTGCGGCCCCCCTGGATACTGTGGCTGGCCACCCTGGTTCGGCGCCGGGGGCGCGAACTGCTGTTGCGGCGGCGGGAACTGGCCGGGCGCAGGCTGACCTTGTGGCGGCTGACCGCCGGGGTAACTCATCGATCTCCTCCCGAATCAAGCAGATTGCCAGCCGAACTTACCCGGCATGGATGAATCCCTCGCATCGGCCGTCAACCCTGGTTGTCCGGACGGTGACCGATTCGGGCGATACGCGAACTGTCGGGCTAATCCGGTTTCTGGAATTGCTCGTTGCGACCGAGGCTGCGCAGATGGAACCATTCGCGCAATCCGGCCGGATCGCGCCGGGTCACCAGGAAGAACCAGGAGAAACGAATCCATTCCTGCGGCAGCAGCTTTCGCATACCCGGCTGGGACATGAGATAGCCGCGGTTGCGGTAGGTGAAATACCGCTTCACCGGGTCGTCCGGGTACTGGGTGTGCATGCGGCCACCGAGGATCGGCTTGAACTCGGCCGCGCCGTTGGGGTGCAGATACGCCGTTTGCAGGCAGGTCCCGAAGGGTAATCCGGAACGCACCAACCGGCGGTGCACCTCGACCTCGTCACCGCGCACGAACAGCCGCAGATCCGGCACCCCGATCACATCGACCGCCTGTGCCGAGATCAGCGCACCGTTGAACAACGAGGCGATCCCGGGCAGGAAATCCTCGCCGCCCAGCTCGGAACGCAACCGCCGCCACACCACCCCGCGCCGCAGCGGGAACGCCAGCCGATCGGGTTCGTCGATATCGCAGACGACCGGTGAGACCTCCACCAGTTCGTGGCGCCGCGCGCAGTCGAACAGGGTGGCCAGCACCTCCGGGCCCTCGGGCCGGCCGTCGTCGTCGGCCAGCCACACCCAGTCCGCGCCGAGGCTCAGCGCGTGCAGCATCCCCAGCGCGAAACCGCCCGCTCCGCCCAGATTGTGCGCGGAACCGAGATAGGTGGTCTCGATCGGCTGATCGGCCACGAGTTCGGCGACCTCGGCTTCGTTGCCGTTGTCGATCACGATCAGGTGGTCGACGGCCCGCGACTGGGTGGCGACAGCTTTCAGCGATTCGGCGAGCAGATCACGTCGCTTGTGGGTGACCACGACGGCGACGATCTTGGCGTCCGGTCCGTACTCGACCTCGGGCAGCACCGCGGCGCCGGGATCACGTCCCACCACGGTATCGACGGCCGGGCGCGCGGATCCGCTGGCGGCCTGCCGATCGGGCACGGTCGAGGGAGAAGCGTCTTCGTCTTTCGCAGTCGCCTCCGAGCCCGGATCGCCTTCCCCCGCGGTCACGAGCGAGGTCTCCGAGGGGGAAGGCTTCGCTTCCGTCTCCGGGCCTGACTCGCTCATGCTGTGCTGATCGGGCACGAGCGAGGGCCCTGCGTGGTCACGCTTCGCTTCCGCCTCCGGGCC
>NZ_JBSFDZ010000011.1:0-146140 GCF_053594175.1 Nocardia sp. NPDC001965 | reverse complement strand
ACTGACTCGCTCATGCTGTGTTCATCGGGCACGAGCGAGGGCCCTGCGTGGTCACGCTTCGCTTCCGCCTCCGGGCCTGACTCGCTCATGCTGTGTTCATCGGGCACGAGCGAGGGCCCTGCGTGGTCACGCTTCGCTTCCGCCTCCGGGCCTGACTCGCTCATGCTGTGTTGTTCTCCAGTTCTCTTTCGCCGTCGGCCGGCCGCTGTGCTGGTTCCGCGGTGCCACTGCCGGACTTCTCGGCTTCGATCTCCCGCAGGACCGTCGCCACATGGTTACCCGCCTCCGGGCCCTCGTAGGCTCGCACGACTTCTTCGATTCCGCCGTGCAACCGGACCTGGCCGTGATCGATCCACAGCGCTGTATCACAGAGCTGGGCCAGGAATTCGTTGGAATGGCTGGCGAAAACCAGGATGCCGGACCGGGCCACCAGCTCCTGCAACCGGATTCGCGCTTTCTTCATGAACTCCGCGTCGACCGCGCCGATCCCCTCGTCGAGCAGCAGGATCTCCGGGTCGATGGAGGTCACGACGCCCATGGCCAGGCGCACCCGCATACCGGTCGAATAGGTGCGCAACGGCATGGACAGGTACTCGCCGAGTTCGGTGAAATCGGCGATCTCGTCGATCTTGTCCATCATCTGTTTACGGGTCTGCCCCAGGAACAGGCCGCGGATGATGATGTTCTCGTAGCCGGAGATCTCCGGATCCATCCCGACCCCGAGATCGAACACCGGCGCCACCCGGCCACGGATGCGGGCACTACCGCGCGAGGGCTCGTAGATACCGGACAGCAGGCGCAGCAGCGTCGACTTACCCGCGCCGTTGTGACCGACCAGGCCGACCCGGTCGCCCTCCTTCAACGACAGGTTGATATCGCGCAATGCCTCGACCACGACGACATCGGACTGGTTACGGCCGATCGAACCGCCCGCCTTGCCCAGGAACGCTTTTTTCAGCGAACGGGACTTCGCGTCGAAGATCGGGAACTCCACCCACGCCTTGCGGGTTTCGATACTCACGTGATCACTCATGATCGCCTGACTCCTAAACCCAGTAGGGCACGCGTGAACGGTACCGGCGCATTGCCAGGGCAGCGGCGATCCAGCCCACCACGGTGATCGCACCGACGATTACCCAGTGGTACAGCTTCTGGTCGTCGCCGAGCAGCGGCGCGCGCACGATCTCCAGATAGTGGTAGGTGGGCACCACCTCGGCCAGCCGGGCCCGTTCGGCGACCTGACCGCCCTGCTCCTGCAGGCTCTTGGTGTTCCACATCACCGGGGTGAGTACGAACAGCATCAGCGTCATACTGCCCAGGATCGGCGCGATATCGCGGTAGCGGGTGCTGAAGATGCCGAACAGCACCGAAACCCACATGGCGTTGAGGAACAGCAGCATCAGGGCCGGTATCGCGAAGATCGCGGTCCAGTGCAGGTCACGCCAGACCCCGAACAGTGCCAGCACGACGAAGTAGATCGCCGCGTTGTGCGCGAAGAACAGGATCTGCCGCCACACCAGCCGGTACACGTGCACACTCAGCGCGGACGGCAGCTGTTTGATCAGCCCCTCGTTGGCGACGAAGACATCAGCACCCTCCAGGATCGAGGCGTTGATGACGTTCCACACGATCAGGCCGACCGCCACGTACGGCAGATAGTCGGCGAGCGGCTGGCCGAGCAGCGCGGCGTACAGGATACCGATGGCGGTGGCCTGCACACCCGTGGCGATGGTGATCCAGAACGGCCCCAGCACCGACCGCCGGTAGCGCTGTTTGATGTCCTGCCAGCCCAGCGAGAGCCATAGTTCGCGCTGCCGGAACCCATCGCGGATATCGCGCCAGGCCCGGGTCCACGACTGCGAATCCGATTCGATGGGATCCGCGTCGCTCACCTCGGTGATATCGGAGACGGCGGTATCGGCGTCGGCGACCGGGGTCTGCTCGGAACTCACGGGCAACTCATCTGCGGCGGGGTCGTGGTCGGGGCGCACCGGGCTCTCGTCGGTGCTCTCCGGGGCTTCGGTGTTTACCAGGTCGGAGCGAGCGGAAGCTGCAGGCACGGTGCACGACACTACCCCGGCGCGCGAGTCCCGGTACGGGCCGGTTATATACCACCGGGTTCAGAGGTATTGCCCGGTCCCTCCGATGGACTGGCCCGGCTGTCCGCCGCGTACGTCCGCGGTGTGGATACCCGGAGGCAGCGCACCCTGGCGCATCTGCTCGAGCTGTGCCCGCGCGGCCATCTGCTGGGCGAACAGCGCCGTCTGGATTCCGTGGAACAGACCCTCCAGCCACCCGACCAGCTGCGCCTGCGCGATACGCAGTTCCGCGTCCGAGGGGACGGCGTCCTCGCCGAACGGCAGGGCCAGGCGTTCGAGCTCCTCGCGCAGCTCCGGGGCCAGGCCCTGTTCGAGTTCCCTTATCGAGGATTTGTGGATCTCGGCCAGCCGGGTACGGCTGGCGTCGTCGAGCGGAGCGGCCCGTACTTCCTCGAGCAGCTGTTTGATCATGGTCCCGATCCGCATGACCTTGGCCGGCTGTTCGACCATATCGGCCAGCGATTCGGAGTTGTCACGTTCGGCCGCGTCCTGTTCGGGGGCATCCCGGCCGGGGAACGACGCGCTCGTAGCGGCGCCCGCGGGCAGCACCAGCGGCCGGCCTTCGGGGCCGATCACGACAACGGGATCCGATGCGTCATCCGATTGCGTCATGGTCCCCATCATGTCGTGTTCGAGCCGAACGCGCTAAAGCCGGTGGTGACGGCGCGAGTTGTCGGCCGGGCGGCCGAGCGATGAAACGGGCCCGGACGCGGAAACCGGGCC
The DNA here is from genome assembly GCF_053594175.1 of Nocardia sp. NPDC001965. Lineage (NCBI taxonomy): Bacteria > Bacillati > Actinomycetota > Actinomycetes > Mycobacteriales > Nocardiaceae > Nocardia > Nocardia sp. NPDC001965. Next base: position 143,318 of record NZ_JBSFDZ010000011.1, on the reverse strand, counting down.
CGGCCGCGCGGGCCTGCGCTCGTGCCCGGGAAAAATCGGCTGGACCAGGGTTACCGATATATAGGCCCTGCCTTAAAGTGACCTGCATGACTTACGACGTCGCGCGGGTCCGGGGACTGATCCCCTCCCTGGCCGACGGCTGGATCAACCTGGCTCCGCAGGCGGGCATGCTTGTTCCGGATTCTGTCTCGCGCGCGGTGTCCACCGGTTTCCGCTCGTCGTCGTTCTCCCACCTCGGCCGCCACGGCGCCGCCAAACGCAGCGCCGATATCCTGCACGACGCCCGGGTGGCGGTCGCGGACCTGGTCGGCGCGGACCCGAGCGGGGTCGTGCTGGGGCCCGATCGTGCCGTACTGCTGGCCTGGCTCGCCGAATCCCTGAGTTCCCGGCTGGGCCTGGGTACCGGGATCGTGTTGTCCCGCCTGGACGACGAGGCGAATGTGGCGCCCTGGCTCCGGATAGCCAACCGCTACGGAGCGCATGTGCGCTGGGCCGAGGTGGAGATCGAGACCTGTGAGATGCCGGGCTGGCAGTTCGAGGAACTCATCGGACCCACCGCCCGGTTGGTCGCGATCACGGCAGCCTCCCCGATCGTCGGTTCGGCGCCCTCGGTGCGGGTGGCGGCCGAACGGGTGCACGAGGTCGGCGGTCTGCTGGTCGCCGACGCGGTCGGTGCCGCGCCGTACGCGCTGATCGATATCGACGACCTGAACGCCGATGTGGTGGCGTTGAGCGCGCCGAGCTGGGGTGGTCCGCAGGTCGGCGCGCTCGTCTTCCGTGATCCCGCCTTCCTGGACCGGATCCCGTCCATGGCGTTGAACCCGTACGCGAAGGGTCCCGAACGGCTGGAGGTCGGTGGGCACCAGTACGCGCTGCTGGCCGGGCTCACCACCTCGATCGACTACCTGGCCGGACTCGACGAACGCGCCGGAGGCACCCGCCGGGAACGGCTGGAACTGTCGATCACCTCGTTGCAGGACTATCACGACCAGCTGTTCGACCATCTGATGAGCACCCTGGAGAAGGTCACCGGGCTGACCGTGATCGGCCGGGCGTCGACCCGGATCCCGACGGTCAGTTTCACCATCGACGGTATGCAGGCGGAGAAGATCGCCGCCGAACTGGCCGATAAGCGCATCAATGTGCTGGCGGGCGCGCACGGCGGCAGCCGGTTACTGGACGCACTGGGTGTGAACGACGAGGGCGGCGCGGTGACCATCGGTCTCGCGCCGTACACGACTCGGCGGGAGATCGATCAGTTCGGCCGGGCCCTGGCCGCGCTCGGCTGACCTGCCCGCGAGCACCTCGGTCGCCTCACGCACGAGCGAGGGCCGCTGCGGTCACGCTCCGCCTAGCCGGCCGGCCCGATCGTGCCGTCCGCCCCGATCCGCAGGATCACCTTGCCGAAGGTGTCGTGCTCGTCGAGCAGTTCGTGCGCCCGGGCGGCCTCGGCCACCGGAACCTCGGCATGGATCACCGGTACGACCGCGCCCGTCTCCAGCAGCGGCCAGACATGCGCGCGGACTTCGGCGATTATGTCGGCCTTGCTGCCCCGCCCGGTGGCCGGACGGTCGCGTAGTTTGAGCGCGCGCACCGTGCCGCGTTTGGCCATGAGTTCGCCCAGGTTCAGTTCCGCGTTCAGGCCGCCCTGCATGCCGATCACGAGCACCTGTCCGTCGAGTGCCAGCGCCGCCACATTGCGCCCCAGATAGGCGGCGCCCATATTGTCGAGGATGATGTCGGCGCCCGGGCCGCCCAGACCCTGTTCGGCTCGGATCAGGTCCACGAAATCGTGTTCCCGGTAGTTGATCAGGACGCTCGCACCGAGTTCGGCGCAGCGCGCCAGCTTCTGTGCCGACCCGGCCGTCACCGCGACCCGCGCGCCCAACTGGACCGCGACCTGGATGGCGTGGGTACCGATCCCGCTGCCCCCACCGTGGACCAGCAGCAACTGTCCGGAATGCAGTCCGGCGGTCATCACCAGATTCGACCAGACGGTCGCCGCGACCTCGGGCAGCCCCGCCGCCGCGGCCAGATCCAGGCCGTCCGGTACCGGGAGCACCTGTCCGGCGGGCACCACGACCTTCTCGGCGTATCCACCGCCGGACAGCAGCGCGCACACCCGGTCGCCGGGCGACCAGTCGCGCACCCCGTCGCCGACCCCGGCGATCACCCCCGAACATTCGAGCCCCGGTATCGGGGTGGTCCCGGGCGGAGGCGCGTAGAACCCTCGCCGCTGCAGGAGATCGGCCCGGTTCACGCCGGCCGCGGCCACCTCGATCAGCACTTCGCCGTGGCCCGGCACCGGATCCGGTGCATCGGACCATTCCATGACCTCGGGGCCACCGAAACCGTTCATATTGATCGCGCGCACCGTCCCATAGTGCCCCAGGAGATCCGCGTAGTGCGCCAGGAGAACTCCGATGTCGCGGCCCGCCGGGCCGCAGCCCCCGGGACGGCTACTGCACTCCGCTTCTCGCTCCGGAGAAGGCCCGTTCCGGTTGTTTAGAGTGCCTCACTACATTGCACTGGTAGAGGAGAAATCGGATGTCGGGACTCACCACCGGAAAGAGACGAACTTCCTCCCTGGGTGCGATCATCACCGGTGCGGCGGTAGCGGGTATTTCGGTGATCGGAACCGGTTCGGCACAGGCTGCGCCGCCGGGGTTCGTGCACTGTGTGGCAGTTCCCGTCGACACCCGAGTCGAGGTGAAATGTACCAATACCGACGTGGGTGCCGCCACCGCCGGAATGGCGGGCCTGTGCACCAACCTGCGCATTCTCTACCGTCAGGCGGAACGAATGCGCGGCGAATCGACGATCGAGTGGACCGAGGACTGCGGTCCGGGCGCGTATCCGATCCTGTGGAACGCAGGAGGGGAGACCGACTACCAGCGGTCGTTCGACGACGACTGACAGCGCGACGACCGACAGCGCCGGGCATGCCCACGCGAACAATCGGAAGAGTGCCCACGCCGTGACCGGACAGGGCTAGCGTGGGTGTCCGTGAGCAGCTTCATCGACTTCCAGAACGAGATCTACCTCCAGGGAATGGGCGGATCGGTACCCGAACTGCCGATGACCGCGGCCGGTTTCGCGGAACGGGCCCGGGAGTTGCTCGACGACCGCGCGTACGCCTACGTGGCCGGGAGCGCCGCCGCGGAACGGACCGCAGCGGCCAACACCTCCGCATTCGACCGGTACCGGATCGTGCCCCGCATGCTGCGCGGTACCAGCGGCCCGGGAGCACGCGACACCTCCGTCGAGGTCCTGGGCACCAAACTGGCCGCTCCCGTGCTGACCTCCCCGGTCGGGGTGCTGGAACTGCTGCACGAGAAGGGCGAGGTGGAGGTGGCCCGGGCCGCCGGGGAACTCGGGGTGGGTACGGTCCTGTCCACCGCGTCCTCCGCCACCATCGAGGAGGTCGGCGAGGTCGCCCGCGACTGGTGGTATCAGCTGTACTGGCCGGCCGACGACGAGCTCGCCCGTTCGTTCGTCGAGCGTGCGGAGCGAGCCGGGGCCAAAGCCGTCGTCGTCACGGTCGACACTCCTTCGCTGGGCTGGCGCCCACGCGATCTCGAACTCGGCCACCTGCCCTTCCTGCTGGGCAAGGGGATCGCCAACTATGTGTCCGACCCGGTCTTCCGGGCGAAGCTCGCCGCGCCACCGGAGGAGAGCGAGGACGCCATGCGGATGGCGATCCTCACCTGGGTCGGTCTGTTCGGCAACCACAGCCTGCGGCCCGCGGACCTGGCCAAGGTGCGCGAATGGACCGACCTGCCGATCGCGGTGAAGGGCGTGCTGCACCCCGACGACGCCCGGCTACTGGTGGATTCCGGTGCGGACGGGATATGGGTGAGCAACCACGGTGGACGCCAGGTCGACAATTCGATCGCCGCGCTGGATGCCCTGGGCCCGATAGTCGGCGCGGTCGGCGACCGCACCGATGTCCTGTTCGACTCGGGTGTCCGCACCGGCTCCGATGTCCTGGTCGCCCTCGCTCTCGGTGCCAAAGCCGTAGGGTACGGCCGTCCCTGGGCCTACGCCCTCGGTATCGCCGGTAACGCGGGCGTACGTCACGCACTGCGCCTGCTGCTGGCCGATTTCGACTCCGCCATGGGACTTTCCGGTTGCGCGGAGCTCGCCGGTATCACCCGCGAACTGCTCGCCGTCCCGCGCTGATCGAAACCGTGTGGTCCGGATGCCACCGGGTTGCTCGGTTTCGGTCGCCACCGGCCGGATCGGTTACCATCGAGGCCTTGGAGACGTGGCAGAGCGGCCGAATGCACTCGCCTTGAAAGCGAGAGTCGTGAGAGCGACCGGGGGTTCAAATCCCTCCGTCTCCGCTCATGGTTGCGTGACCGGCGCCGGCGTACCGCCGTCCGTGCCCGAGCCGGGTCAGCCCGGTACCAGCATGGACGCGTGGTCCATTTCGACCAGCAGCCGCTGCCAGTCGGCCGCCCGCTCGGGCGCGTCGATATTTGCCTGCGCCAGCATTTCCCGGAATCTCATGGCCCTCTCGAAATACGCGTATTCCTCATCCGCGGTCGGCGGACGGTCCCGTTCTACCTGCAGGGTGTGCCAGCCTCTGGGTGGATCGGCCCATTCACCTGTCGCCATCCGATGGTTTTCGAACAGTACTTCTGAGCGGGTTCGCACCCGGAGTGCGTCGACAGCTACCGGTGGCCGGTCCGATTCGAGCATTCGGAGCAGATCGGCCGAACCGTGGAAGCAGGCCGTCTGCGCGGTACCCGGCACGTACCGCCCGGTGCCGTAGCGCAGGCGTTCACGGAGGAACCGGGCCAGGACAGAGGCCTCGCTCTCGGCCCGCGATACCGCTACGGCCTCGACCACCGAGCCGTAGCGGTTCTGCTGGAAGCGGCGGATGAGTTGCGCTGCTCGCATCGGGTCGCTCGCACCTTCTTCGAGGACGGCGGACCGGCGTCGGGCGATCACGTAATCGGCGGCCATATCGAGCCATCGCTCGGCGATGGGATACAGGTGGTCACCGGTGGTGAAGTCATCGCAGTCCCGCAGTGCCGCGAACTCAGGGTGGTGGCGGACGTAGTTGTCGGCGATGAGCGGGACCGCTTCGCCTCGCCCTCGGAAGGACTCGGCGACAGCCCGGACTGTTGTCGTCTTGCCGGCGCCGGGCTGTCCCACCACTGTAGTCAGCACGAGTCGTCCGGAGGTCTTCCTGCCGCCGACTGCCGCCTCCAAGTGCTCGGGGACTATCTCCTTGTCGAAGATGCGCTGCATATCGCGCTCGGACAACGCATAACGCTGGACGCCCTCCCGTAGTCGGCCCGCGAAATGGTGACCCGTCCTGCTCCAGTAATCGGTCGCGGTGTGCAGAGTGTGGCGGATACGTCCGAGTCCCCCGCATACGGTTGCCGCCACAGCCGAACTCGCACCATCCACAACTTTCGATTGTCTCGGGGCGATGGATGTCGCCTTCTCCACGGTGACAACGTGCGGCGACAGTCGACCTGCCGTGGTCCGGCTTTTCCGGGGTTGTGGCGGACGCGCGAAAGCTCCGGGTATACGCCGGCGGACCCCGTGTTGCGTACGGTGGACACGTGACGCAATCGAGCGACGTAACCCCCGGCCCGGCCGTGACACCGGCCTCCGGGCGGTGGCCCGCCGTGCTGACCTGGCGTGCGCACGACGGCTCGCGGATGGAATCGGTTCGCGTAACTCTCAACGGCAAGCGGATCCGGGCCAGCGGCCGGATCATCGGTAGCGGTTGCGGCGAGCACAGTGCGTTCAGCGCCTCCTACGACCTGGTCACCGACGAGAACGGGGCGACCAGGCGGCTGTCGCTGAGCAGTACCACCGCCGCCGGGGAGCGGCACGCCTCCCTCGCCCGCGACGAGGAGAACTACTGGCTCGTCGATGCGACCGGGACCCATGTCCGGTCCACGTTCGGTGGAGCGCTGGACGCCGATGTGGTGCTCAGCCCGTTCTTCAATACTCTGCCCATCCGCCGGTTCGGGCTGCAGCACGCCATGGAGGATGTGCAGGTCCCGGTGGTCTACGTTCGGTTGCCGGAGCTGACGGTGCAGGAGGCCGATCTCACCTACAGCAGCGCCGGGGACGGGATCAGCGTTCTCTCGCCGGTGTCCAGTGCCACCCTGACCGTCGACCCGGACGGTTTCGTTCTCGACTATCCGGGTCTGGCCGAGCGGGTCTGAGCGCGGATCAGCCGGCTGGGTCGAGCCGGGTGACGACTCCGCCCGCCCGCCCGGCCTCCTGTAGTTTCTCCAGCCAGCCGTCCGCGCCGGGGACGATCCCGGTGATCTCCCAGCGGGCCGCCGCTTCGTAGCGCAGCCGGGCTGCGTGCCCGGCCGCCGTGAGGTCGGCCAGTGAGGTTTCGGCGCTCAGCGTCGCCCTGGCTTCGTGCAGTGCGGTCAGTGTTTCGTCCAGTACCGCGAGCAGGGCGTCGGAGTTGGGTTCGCAGATCGCGCGCACCAGGTCGGGTGCGGTCCCGGCGACCCGGGTGCCGTCCCGGAACGATCCGGCGGCCAGTCCCAGCGCCAGGTCGCCGCCGCGGGCGCCCGCCACCGCCAGTGCCTCGGCGAGGATATGCGGTAGATGCGAGATCCGGGCTACGGCGCGATCGTGCTCGGCGGCGATCACCGGTACGGCCACCGCCCCGCAGTCCAGGGCCAGCCGTGTCACTCGTGTCCAGGTGGCCGCATCGGTCCCCGGGTCCACTCCCACCGCCCAGGCCGCGCCGCGGAACAGTTCCGGATCGGTTGCCTGCCATCCCGATTCGGCGGTGCCGGCCATCGGATGTCCGCCGACGTAGCGACCCTCCAACCCGTAGCGCCGGACGGCCGCCGCGACAGGGGCCTTCACACTCACCACATCGGTCAGTGCGCATTCCGGTGCGTGCTCGGCGATCGCGTCGAGCATCGCGTCGACCGCCGGCATCGGTACAGCGATCACGATGAGCGCATCGCTTCCGGCGGCCCGGCGCAGCACCGCCGGGAGGTCGTCGCCGACATCGAAACCCGAGGTCCGGGCCGCCGCCACGCCCGGCGCCGAGCGGTTGTATCCCCAGGCGGTGCGACCGGCCGCGGTCGCCGCACGCAGCAGCGATCCGCCGATCAAACCGGTCCCGAGAACACAGAGCGCCGTATGGTCGTCAGCAGTCACCGGAACAGATTCGCATACGACTTCATCTAACGGCCCCGGGCCGACTACCGTTGCGCCCATGGCAGCACAGCGCGCGGGCACGAACAAGGCGGCGTCGGAAGATTACGACGACGTGGAGGGGTTCGCGGTGGCCGTTGTCCGGGAAGACGGTACCTGGCGGTGCACCCCGCTGACCGAGGCCGCGCTCACCACCTTGTCCGCGGCGGAGAACGAGCTGAAGGCTCTGCGTTCCTCCGGTGCGGTCTTCGGTCTCCTGGACGTCGACGACGAATTCTTCATCGTGGTCCGCCCCGCCCCCAGCGGCACCCGGTTGCTGGTGTCCGACGCGACAGCGGCCATCGATTACGACATCGCCGCCGATGTCCTCGAGGAACTGCATATCGAGATTCCCGATATCGATCCCGACGAACTCGACGACGTCGAACCGTGGGAAGAGGGCGATCTGGGCATCCTGGCCGATCTGGGTCTGCCCGAACCGGTACTCAGTGTGATCCTCGCCGAAACCGACCTCTATCCCGACGAGCAGCTCACGATGATCGCCCAGCGCCTGGGTTTCTCGTCGGAGTTCTCCGCGGTGCTCGACAAACTTCCCCGCTGAGTTGAGCGTTTCGCTCTCCGATACCGAGATGGTGCGTACGGCCCTGGCCGTCGCTGCCACGGCAGATCCACGCGATGTACCGGTGGGGGCGGTGGTGTTCGACAGCCGGGGCCGCGAACTGGCCCGCGCCACCAATGCGCGTGAAGCCACCGGCGACCCCACCGCGCACGCCGAGGTGCTGGCGCTGCGCCGTGCCGCCGCGATCCATGGTGACGGCTGGCGGCTCACCGGCGCCACCCTCGCGGTGACGCTGGAACCGTGCACCATGTGTGCCGGCGCGCTGGTCGCGGCCCGGGTGGACCGGCTGCTGTTCGGGGCCTGGGAGCCGAAGACCGGTGCGGTGGGTTCATTGTGGGATGTGGTGCGCGACCGGCGTCTGAACCACCGGCCCCAGGTGCGCGGCGGAATCCTGGAGGCCGAATGTGTGGCGCTTCTCGACGACTTCTTCCGGTCACAGCGCTGAACGTTCTTCCGGCCGCAGCGGTGAGCGTTTGTTCGTGTGGCGGCGCTGGAGCGTTGTCCGGGTGGCAGCGCTGAGCGGAACGTCGCTCCGGGATGAGACGGAGAGCGCGAACGGTCCGGTATGTGCGCAGGTCGCGGCCCCGATTTAGGGATACCGGAACGGTCCGGTATTCTGGCGGGCGGTGGCGTGTCCGAGCGGCCTAAGGAGCACGCCTCGAAAGCGTGTGAGGGGTAACCCCCCTCCGAGGGTTCAAATCCCTCCGCCACCGCTGCAGCCCCTCATCCGGATGTCCGGGTGAGGGGCTTTTTGCTGTGCGCGTACGGCCGCATCTCCGACCGCGGCCCCGTCAAGTGACGCAGTGCCGACCGCCGCTCTGCCGACCACTTCCCGGCTGATCGATCCGCTCGGAAGTGTGGTCTCCGTCACGGTTCCATGTTAATGGAACAATAGTTCCGTTAGCTCGGTTGGGTCTCGATATGACAGCGACTGAGACCGGCTATCGGTCGATCCCCGCGGCGGGCCGCCCGCTTCCGGCGCCCGATTCGCACTCGCCTCCGGTGCTTTCCGGCGCACCGGCGCAACTCCGCCCGAATCGCCACGCTCCGCACGGCCGCGATATCGCGGCCGACGCGTTCGAGCGAACGCCCGGCTCATATGCCCCGCAACAACTCCGAGATCGGAAGAACCGATGAATATCAGCAGTAAACCGCTGGCCGTCCTCGCCGCGGCGGTCGTCGCTGTCGGCCTGGCCGCCGCATGCTCACCCGCACCCGGCGAATCCGGTGGGCCGCAGACTTGGACCACCGCGTGGTCTGTCCCCATGCAGGCCCCGAGCGAAGGGTTCGAACCGAATTGGGCTATCGACGGCTTCGCTGACCAGACAGTCCGGCAGGTGGTCCGGGCCACCGGGGGCGGCACCCGGGCCCGGATCACCCTGTCCAACCTCTTCGGCGACGACGAACTCCGGATCGCCGGGGGCACCATCGCGCGTGCCGACCGGGGTGCGCAGGTACACGCGGACACGACTCGGCCCTTGAAGTTCGCCGGTGCCGACTCGGTGACCGTGGCACCGGGTGCGGAAGTCACCAGTGACGCTGCCGAACTGCGGTTGGCGCCGTTCGAATCGGCGACGGTCACGCTGTATCTGGCCGATCCGACCGGTCCGGCGACCTTCCACGCCCAGGGGTATGCCAGTACCTATCGCGCCACGGGTGATCATGTCTCGGACGCCGCGGGAACCGCTTTCACCGAAGCGACGCACTCCTGGTACTACCTGTCCGACCTCGAGGTCTCCGGTGGTCCCGAAGATGTCGAGACCGTCGTCGCGTTCGGTGATTCGATCACCGACGGCTTCGGATCGGACAACGACGGCGACAATCGCTATCCCGACGTGCTCGCCGAATCGCTCGCCGGGGACGGGCCGGAGCGAACAGTGCTCAACGCCGGTATCGGCGGGAATATGATCCTGCGCGATTCGAAGTGGTACGGCGAGAGCGGATTGCGCCGTTTCGACCGTGATGTGCTCGGCACGCCCGGCGTGGATACGGTGATCGTGCTCGGCGGCCTGAACGATATCGGTTTCTCCGAGGTCGATCTGCCGACCTACAAACCCGATGCCGATGTGTCGGTGGACGAGCTCATCGCCGGGTACCGCGACCTGATCGCCCGCGCGCACCGGGCCGGAGTGACCGTCGTCGGCGCCACGCTGTTACCGATGAAGGGTGCCGAGTACTACACCGACACCTCCGCGGCGAAGATCCGGGCCGTCAACAACTGGATCCGAACCAGCGGTGAATACGACGCGGTCGTCGATCTCAACGCGGTGATGGCCGATCCCACCGATCCGGAGCGGATGAACGGAGCGTACGACTCCGGTGATCACAAACACCCCAATGCCGCCGGGTACGCGGTCATGGCCGCCGCCGTCGATCAGCAGGCTTTCTGATGGACGGGAACCCGTAGCCGGGTGGCAGGTCGATCCTGCGCCACCGCACTGAACCCTCCCTCTGCCTGTGTGGATGGAGGGTTCAGTGCGGTGGCCCGCAGGGGCGGCCACGATCCGGGTCGTCGTGCGCTCGGGCCCTGGCTGCCCGGGCGGCCGGAAACCGTTCCAGATGAAGCGAACTCGTCGGAGCGACGCGCGGTACGGCGTGGATCGCGGCTTCGAGCATGGCCGGGGGGCCGCACACGTATACCGCCGTCCCGGGTTCCGCGCGAGTGAGGAGTTCGGCCATGTCGGGGGGCCCGAATTCGTCGTCGGGGCGGATCAGGGCGCCGGGCACCCGGTCGAGGAACGGCATCGAATCCCGGCTGCGTCCGGTGTAGATCAGGGTGCCGCGCCGACCGGCCGCCTGCGCCATGGGCAGGATCGCGGTGATGCCCATACCGCCCGCGATGAACAGATAGTCGGGGGCGTCCAGAAAGGGGTAGGTGTGCCGCGGCCCGTGCACCCGCAGCGCATCGCCGCTGCGCAGATTCTCGTGGATCTCGATGGACCCGCCGTCACCGTGCGGCATGAGCCGGACGGCTATCCGGTAGGACGACCGGTCCCGTGGGTCTCCACACAGCGAATACTGCCGGCGGCGGCCGGAGGGTAGGAATACGTCCAGATGGGCGCCGGGGAGCCAGGCGGGCAGTGGTTCGCCCTCCGGGTCGACGAGTACCACTCCGACCACATCCGCCGCTTCGCGCTGGATGGCGGCGACCACGAGTTGCCTGTTGAATCCGTTGTTCCACAGTACTTTCGACTGCGGTAGAAACGAGGCGGGGCGGTGTGCGACAAATATCGAACGGCAGACATCCACGGCTGTCCCGATCATCTGGAACCCACGAGCCGGTACCTGGGTGCCCATCAGCTACCTCCCGATAGTCGGGTCGGACGACGACGCACCAGATAGAAACAAGCGGCTGCTTGGCTGGTCTGCACCATTCGGCGAATGTACATCACAACATAATTAATAGCAATGTTGCAATATTGCGAGTGCCCGATAGGTGTTTGCGCTCACGCGGTACTTGCTAGCGTTAACTGCATGTCCGCCGCGCACACATCGTCACCCGGGCTGCAGGATGGTATCGAGGCTCGCATTCTGGACGCGGCGTTGATCAGATTCAGCGAGTTCGGCGTCAAGAAGACGACCATCGAAGACATCGCCAGGCAGGCCGGTGTCGACCGCGTCACCGTATACCGCCGCATCGGATCACGCGACGACGTGGTGCAGGCGGTGGTGAGCCGGGAGGTAGCCGCGGTCCTCATCGAGGTCGATGCCATCTCCACCCGGCACTCGACTCTGGCCGACCTCGTCGCCGATATCTTTGTGACAGTAGTCACACGATGGCGGAGTCATCCACTGGTCAAACGGATGCTGACCGTCGAACCGGAACGCATCCTGGAAAAATTGACCGTAGAAGGCGGCCCGGTGTTCGCCATGTCGGTGGCCGCCGCACATACCGCGCTGTGCCGCGCCGCGGACGCCGGGATGTTCGCCGAACCCGCCGATCTGCTGACCCGCGCCGAAGTCGCATGCCGACTGGTGCATTCGTTCATCCTGTGCCCGACCGGCCTGGTGCCCCTGGAATCGGACGAGCAGTTGGACGAATTCGCCCGCCACTATGTGGTTCCCATAGTCACCCTGGAGCACTGAGACCGGATTTCCGGGACGCGCCGCCGAATTGCGGCCGCGTTCTGTCCTGTTCTGGTGCCATGCTCGCGGCATGACGACATCACCCCTGATCAGCCGCACCACGGACCTCGGCAACGGGTACGGAAGTCTCAACGCGTTCGCCGCTGTCAAAGGCCCCGGCGGTGCCCGGGCCTTCATCGAATTCCTGACCGCGGTGTTCGACGGACGAGAGACACCGGACGCACACGCCGTCGATACCGACGGACTGCTGATCCACGCGGAAGTGCGCATCGGAGATTCGTGCCTGATGGTGGTCGACTCCAAGCCGGACTGGGTCTTCAGCCCGGCCCTCCTCCAGGTCAATGTGACCGACTGCGACGAGATCCTGCGCCGCGCCGCCGCGCACGGGTCGCGGGTGATCACCGGGACCACCCCGTTCTACGGGGGTTCCTCGCTGGCCCGCTTCGTCGACCCGTGGAGCAATGTGTGGTGGCTGTTCGGCCCCGCGATCGACGGCGCGCCGGAACCGACCTGGGATCCCGACGCGGCGACCGAGGAATCCGAGGTCCATGCCACGATCTGCCGGGCCATGCGAGAACTGTCCGCGCCGCCCGGCCCGGCCTCCTAGCTCCGGGCCGGGCGGGACCCCGATGTCCGCATCCGTCCGGTTCCGGCGGGGTAGTGAATTGCCCACGCCGTCGAACCGGCACGGATTGCGGAAATCGGCGGACGATATCGGCGGTCCGGAAGAATCGAGGTATGACCGGTCTCGTCCTCACACCCGAACGCCGAACCGAACTGGCCGCGCTGCTCGACGACGAGGCCCGGCTGCGAGCGGAATACCCGAAGGTCGCCGAGTATCTGTCCACCGCCCCGCTGCTGGGCGGGACCGGCGACGATCAGGCGGATGCGGCCTTCGATCTGCGATTCGTGCACTTCATGACCGGAGGTGACGCCGAATCGGGTAATCCGTACTGGGAGATAGTCGGCCCGTCCGCCGGTACCGCCGGAGATCGCCGGGTCGTCCACGGTGGCAACGCGGAAGGAAGCGTCCGGCTGGGGTTTGCCCAGACGATCCTGCAGGCCGCCTACGCTTATGCGATCCCGTCACCGGAGACGCTCGACTGGATCGAGGCGTTCGGGGCCGGTCGGCCGGTGATCGAATTGGGAGCCGGGCGAGGCTACTGGGCACGATTGCTCGCCGATCGGGGCGTACCGGTGCGAGCCTTCGATTCCGCGCCCCCGGATACTTCGGTGAACGTGTCCTTCCCGGGGAGTGCCGGGAACCGGCCGGTGTGGTTCCCGGTCGGCACTGTGGACGGTTTCGAGACCGAACTGGACGAGAACTCCATCCTGTTCCTGTGCTGGCCGCCGGGCTGGGGCGACCGGATGGCGTCGGCCGCACTCGAATTGTTCGAGGCCAGAGGCGGCCGCCGGCTGATCTACGTCGGCGAACCCGCGGGTGGCAAAACCGGCGACGGCGCCTTCTTCGAGCGCCTGGCGGCGGGATGGTCGCTCGAATCCGTGGACGGCCGGCACGTCGCCTGGTGGAACCTGGGCGATATCGCCCAGGGCTGGGTCCGCAACGGAAACCGGCCGTCGGCCTGATCGGACGGAACGGGCAAGGGGCACCGTGACGACCACCTCCCCATGTCTGCGGACCGGAAGCCGCTACCGCAGTGCGACTTCGACGCCGTCGGTAAATACCGGCTTGTGGATCTCGATGGTCTCTGTCGGGCCGTCAATTGCCGAATCGGCCGGGCCGGGTAGGCGGTGAAGCGCGACGAGGGCTCCGCGAACGCGATCACCGCGTTCCACGCCCGATTTCTGTGCACCTCGTTCTCTGAGGTGCGCGAGCACTACTACGTCGGAGACGGATTCCAGCAGGTGATGGAGTGCGATCAGGGCAGCGAGTCCGGGCACGTTGTGATCAGGTCAGCGAGGAAGTCCCTTGGCGGCCGCGGGTGTGAGGAACTCGACCCGGAAGTCGGCGACATAGTCGGCGCGTCGGTCGAGGAATCGGCGCGTATGCGGCTGCCGCTCGTGCTCTTCGAACGCTTCGCGGTCTCGGTAGACCTCGTAGAACACCCGAGCCAATGGGGCGTCAGCGACCGTGTGTGTGGCATAGACGAGGGTTCCGGGTTCGAGCTCGGCAATGCCTTCGGCTGTCTCGGCTACCAACCGGTCGAAAGCTCCGGCGGCCTCGGCGTCCTTCAGGTCGAACCTCACCACTAGTGCGAACATCGACCCTTCTATTCGGCTGCCCAGACGAATCAACCCCCTCCCGGCCGATGCCGAGTGGGGGTTGATTGTTGTGCGCCCGAAGGGATTCGAACCCCTAACCTTCTGATCCGTAGTCAGATGCTCTATCCGTTGAGCTACGGGCGCGTGCACATATTCAGTTGTCGCCCGGTTTCCCGGGCGTGGCGGAGGCGAGAGGATTTGAACCTCCGGTCCCCGTGAAGGGACAACTCATTAGCAGTGAGTCCCATTCGGCCGCTCTGGCACGCCTCCTGGAGCCTTCTCTTCGAGGGCACCGGTCCTTTCGAACCGCCGAGCAGAAAGGCTACCCGAGCTTACATAGAAACTGCAAAACGGCTGGTCGATCAGCGTAGGTTGGCGTCGAACCAGTCGAAAATGCGGGTTCGGGAGTCGACCAGATCGTCGGCGTCGTCTTCATCGCTCGCCCGGTTGTCGGCGCGGTGCAGCAGGCCCGGATAGATGACGACGAGATTCGCGACGGCGGCTCGGGCCGTGGCCTCGCGCAGTGAGTCGATGTCGTCGGCGGGGGTGCCGGGTTCGGCGCCGAACAGACCCAGCCAGGGAGCCTGTAGGCGGGGTGCGGCGACCACGAGCGCTTCGGCCTGCTCGGTGATGGGGTCGGCGATGCCGTGGGCGCCGACACTGACCGCGGCGCCGACGGGGCGGTTGGTGGCCACCAGGAAGGCCGCGGTGCCGGCGGTGTCGAAACCGAGTACACCGATGCAGTCCGGGAAGACGCCGCGATGGGTGAGCCAGTCGAAGCAGGCGTCGAAATCCTCGAAGAGTTCGTCGCCGTACACCCCGGCCGACGAGGCCGTCGCCCGGTGGAAGAGGTTCGGTGCGACGACGAGCCAGCCCTCGCCGGCGAGGGCACGCATGAACTCCAGCAACGATCCGGTGAACTCCCGGGCCTCGTGCAACAGCACGATGCCGCCGCGCGCGAATCCGTCCGGTTCGATAACGGTGATGGGCACATGTTCGTCGGCTTTCGGGCTGTTGGCAGCCTGTGTCGGCGCTCCGTCGTGTCCGTTCGCTTCCGGTTCGCCGCGCCGCAGCAGCGCGATATCGTCATAAGTGCCCGACATGTTCCCAGCGTAGGGCGATATCCCGGGTGCGGGGAGAATTAGCAGTTGAGCAGCCCGAAAGTGGCTCGATCGAGACCGGAACTAAGCTCGTTACGTGACCGCGCACATCCGGCCGGACCTCGATTCCATTCCGGCGTACGTTCCCGGCCGCAGCCATCCCGGCGCGGTCAAACTGGCGAGCAACGAGACCACCATCGGTCCGCTGCCCGCCGCGAGCAAGGCCGTCGCCGAGGCGGTGGACCTGGCCAACCGCTATCCGGACAATCAGTCCGGCGAACTGCGGGCGGCGCTCGCGGAGTTTCTCGGCGTCGAGCCGGCGAACATCGCCGTCGGCTGCGGGAGCGTGGCGCTGTGCCAGGAACTGGTACAGATCACCTGCGCGGATCCGGCCGACGAGGTGCTCTTCGCATGGCGCTCGTTCGAGGCGTATCCGATCATCACCCAGGTCGGTAACGCGACCGCGGTGACTGTGCCGCTGACCGATCAGGTACACGATCTGGACGCGCTGGCCGCCGCGATCACCGACCGGACGCGGCTGGTGTTCGTCTGCAATCCGAACAACCCGACCGGGACCGCTGTCGGCCGGGCGGAGCTGGAGCGGTTCCTCGACCGGGTCCCGGGCGATGTGCTGGTCGCATTGGACGAGGCGTACTACGAATATCTGCGGATGACGCCCGGTGATCATCCCGACGGGGTGGAGCTGGCCCGGAGCCGGCCGAATGTGGTTGTCCTGCGCACCTTCTCGAAGGCCTACGGTCTGGCCGGGCTCCGGGTGGGGTACGCGGTGGGGGCCCCGGACGTGATCGCCGCGCTGCTCAAGGTGCATATCCCGTTCAGTGTGAGCCGGGTGGCGCAGGCAGCGGCGATCGCTTCGCTGGAGGCCCGGCACGAGTTGCTGGACCGCACCGAGGCGGTGATCGCCGAACGTGACCGGATGCGCGCCGCGCTGCTCGGAGCCGGCTACCGGGTGCCGATGAGCGAATCGAACTTCCTGTGGATGATCCTGGGGGCCGCGACAGTCGATTTCGCGGAGGCCGGCGCGGCGGCCGGGGTGATCATCCGGCCGTTCGCCGGCGAGGGCGTACGGGTCACCGCGGGGGATCCGCACGAGAACGATCTGTTCCTGGACTTCGCAACGGATCCGGCGACCGCGGCGCGGTTCGCGGGTGGCGCGTAACCGGCGGCTCAGTCGATTCCGAGGCCACCGGCGATGGTGGGCCAGGAGGTGACCAGTTCGTCGGCCCAGTACGGCCACGAGTGGGTCCCGTCCGGGCGGAAGTGGGCCGTGTAGTGGATCCCGAGGGTGTCGAGACGCTGGGCCAGGCGACGAGTGCAGAAATCGGTGGCGGCCTCCAGTGGGCCGCCCATCACGACGCTGGTCGGTGTTTCCGGGTTGTCCACGGTGTCGTGGATGCCGGGTCGGCCGCTGCCGACCGACAGATAGAGCGCCTTACCGCGCAGGGCGGCCGCATGCAGAGTCACGTCGTGGGCCAGCCACTCCGGGTCCTCGGGCGCACCGAACATGTTCTCGGGATCGCCCTTGTAGGTGGAGACGACGACGCGCGCCTGAGCCTGGCCGAGATCGGTCCCGGTCGAGAAGCATCCACTGTGCGCACCGACGGCCGAGTACAGCTCGGGCCTGCGGATGGCGAGCATCATCGCCGCCTCGGCGCCCATCGAGGTACCAATCACCGCATTGCGGCCGTTCCCGGAGAATTCGGCGTCCAGCAGCGGGGGCAACTCCTCGGTGAGGAAGGTTTCCCATTTGTTGACGCCGAGCACCGGGTCGGGGCGCTGCCAGTCGGTGTAGAAACTGGCGGGCCCGCCGACGGTGAACACCACGTTCACCTGTTTGTCCGCGTAGAACTGGGCGGCGCCGCCGCGGTCGAGCCAGTTGTTGCTGTCGGGCTGGGTGCTGCGGCCGTCGAGCATGTAGACGGTGGGGCGCGGGGTGCCGCGGTCGGCGGGCAGCAACACCAGTACCTGGACCGTGCGATGCATGGCCGGTGAGTCCACGAACACCCGCATCAGGCGTTCGTTCACGGGCTGGACGCCGGTGATCGCGGCGTGCGGCGCCGGGACCGGCTCGGCTTTCTCCACCGGACCCGGATCCTCGGCGGAGCCGGTATCGGGCCGCGCCGGCGCGGCGTGCACCGGGCCGGGGGCGGCCATCGCGGCGCCGGGCAGGAGCGCACCGGACAGGGCGAAAGCACCCGACACCACGGTGGCCAGACCGACGCGAAACTTCATGGCGCCCATCCTGCCAGAACCGCGGGCCGGGACCGCGGACCTGACAGCACTCGTGAGAAACCGCTTGACCAGCGGTTTCTATGCCGTTGTCGCTGAAAGGCTCTCGATCGCCGGTGCTCGACGCGCGGGCCGGGCGCAGGTGGCGCGGTGGCGTATCTCACCCTCGCCGCCGGCCACCGGCGCGGGGCCGGTTCCCCGTCGTGTGGGCGGGCACCGTGACCCGTCGGGCCGCCGCGATGCGCGGAGTAACCTCCCTTCGGGAGCCGGACCGGATGGAGAGAGGACCTCGTGACGGGCGCGCGGATGGTTGGGCTTTTCGCCGGGATCGGAGGACTGGAACTCGGTTTGGCAGCGCACGGCTGGCATTCGACCCTGCTCTGTGAGATCGACCCGGGGGCGCGGGCGGTACTGGCGGCCCGGTTTCCCGATGCCGAACTACACACCGATATCACCCGGTTGCGCGCGCTGCCGCCGGATACCGAGCTGGTCGCGGCGGGATTTCCGTGCCAGGACCTTTCGCAGGCGGGTCGGACCGCGGGTATCACCGGTACCCGGTCGAGCCTGGTCGATCATGTGTTCCGGTTGGTCCGGCGCAAACGCGGCCCGCGCTGGCTGCTGATCGAGAATGTGCCCTTCATGCTGCAGCTCGGACGGGGCGCGGCCATGCGTCATATCACCACAGTGCTCGACGAACTCGGCTACACCTGGGCCTACCGGGTGGTGGACGCGCGGGCTTTCGGATTGCCGCAGCGGCGCAACCGGGTGCTGATGCTGGCATCGCGTACCGAGGATCCGCGGCCGGTGCTGTTCGCCGACGAGGCCGGGCCGCGTCTGCTCGGATCACCGGAACACGACCCGTGCGGGTTCTATTGGACCGAGGGCGTCCGGGGGCTGGGCTGGGTGGCCAACGCCGTCCCCACACTGAAGGGGGGTTCGGGGCTGGGGATCGCCAGTCCGCCGGCGGTCCGGTTGCCGTCGGGGGAGATCGTCACACCGGGGATCACCGACGGGGAGCGGCTCCAGGGGTTCGCCGCGGGATGGACCGAACCGGCGCTCGGTATCCCGGGGTTCCGGCCCGGACAGCGCTGGAAACTCGTGGGCAACGCGGTGAGCGTGCGGATGGCGGCGTGGGTGGGGTCGCGGCTGCGGGAACCGGGCGAACCGATACCGGGACATATCCCGCTGCCGCCCGGCAGCACCTGGCCGGGTGCGGCCTGGGGCCGGGCGGGCGAGGCGTTCGAGGTACCGCTCTCACCTTGGCCCGTGCACAACCCGTACGAGGATCTGCGGTTCTTCCTCGGTGACACCCAGTTGCTCTCGGCGCGGGCGACCGCGGGATTCCTCCGGCGGACCGCTATGGGGTCGCTGCGTTTCCCGGCCGGTTTCCTCGACGATGTGCAGGCCCATCTGGATCGGATGGGCGGCTGGGCGGCATGACCGGCGAAGCTCCGGTGCCGCGTTCCCGGCGACCCACCACTGATGCGGTGACCAGTGCGCGGATGTCGCGGCAGCGGCGCGCGCATACCGCTCCCGAACTCGCGCTGCGCCGCGAACTGCATCGGCGCGGTCTGCGCTATTTCGTGGATCGCGCGCCCATTCGCGGGCAGCGGCGGCGCGCCGACGTGGTGTTCCCGCGGCGGCGGGTCGCGGTGTATGTGGACGGCTGCTTCTGGCATCGCTGCCCCGACCACGCCACCGATCCGAAGAACAATGCCGCGTGGTGGGCGGAGAAGCTGGCCGGCAATGTCTCCCGGGATCGGGCCACCGACACCGCGTTACGCGCGGCGGGCTGGCAGGTGATCCGGATCTGGGAACACGAGGACCCGGTGCAGGCCGCCGACCGGGTACAGGCCGCGCTGAGCCCGGGGCCGGAAAATACTGGGGTGTAGTCCTGTCGCCGTCGTAGGGTCGGCTCTGTGCCCAGCGATTTCATCGAACTGCTCACCTCGCGGATGCAGGCGGTAACCGACGCCACCCGCGACTTCCTCGCCACTGTCGACACCCTGGACGACGCGGCCGTCGCCGCCGCCTCGCCGCTACCGGGCTGGACCCGGGGCCATGTCCTGACTCATCTGGCCCGCAATGCCGACAGCCTGGTCAACTTGCTGCTCTGGGCGCATACGGGGGTGGAGACCCCGCAGTACGCCAGTGCGGCCCTGCGGGATTCCGATATCGAAGCGGGCGCCCCGCGCCCACTCGCCGAACAACGGGCCGATCTGGTGGAGTCGGCCGACCGGTTGTCCGGGATGGCGGGAGTGCTCACCGCCGAACAGTGGCGGGCCGAGATCCGGACCAGACAGGGCACGCCGATCGAGGCGACCCGGATTCCGTGGATGCGGTTGCAGGAGGTGCTGATCCATCACGTGGATCTGGGCGCCGGTTACACCCCCGCGCAGTGGCCGGGCGATTTCGTCGCGGAACTGCTCGCCGAGGCCGCTGTCGATCTGGGTGGTCGTCCCGGAGTGCGGCCCTTCGGGATCGACGCGACCGATTCGGGTTTCACGGCGATCATCGGCGCGGGTGAGCCCGAACAGACCGTGACGGGACCGGCGTCGGCGCTGCTGGCCTGGTTGCTCGGCCGCGGCGCGGACGAGGCGCTGCCGCGACCGCTACCCGAACTTCCCGCGTGGCGATGAGGTAGCCCCGGACCGGAAACGAAACGGCCGGCGTCCGTACTGGACACCGGCCGTTTCGTTCGGCTGCCGCGGGTCAGACCCCGGCGGGTTCGGATTCGACCGCAGGGGCCTTGGACCGCTGCTGGATCTCGCGCACCTTGGTGCCCTCGACATCGATATCCGGGAGAATCCGGTCCAGCCAGGCCGGCATCCACCAGGCCCATTTGCCCAGCAGCGCCAGCAGCGACGGGATCAGCACCATCCGGACCAGGAAGGCGTCGAAGAACACGCCCGCGGCCAGGGCGAAGCCCATGGATTTGGAGGTGATGTCCGGCGAGAGCATGAAGCCGCCGAAGACCGAGATCATGATGATCGCGGCCGCGGTGACCACGCGGGCACCGTGGTGGTAACCGCTGACCATCGCCTCCTTCGGGCTCTTGCCGTGTACGAACTCCTCGCGCATCCGGGTCACCAGGAAGACCTGGTAGTCCATGGCCAGACCGAACACCAGGCCGATCAGCACGATGGGCAGGAAGCTGATGATCGGATGCGTGTCCTCGACGATGCCGAAAGCGCCCTCCTGGAAGATCAGCACCGTCACACCGAAGGTTGCCGCCATCGACAGCAGGAAGCCCAGCGCGGCGGTGAGCGGTACCAGGATGGACCGGAACACCAGCAGCAACAGGACGAAGGCGGCCGCCGCGACGATCGCCAGGTACGGAATGATGCTGGTCAGCAGCACACTGTTGACATCGGCGTAGATGGCTGTCTGACCGGTGACGCCGTACTCCATGCCGTACTGCGCTTTCAGCGCGGCTTCGGCATCGCGGGCGTGTTCGACCAGATCCTGGGTCTCGGCGCTGTTCGGACCGGACTCGGGGACCACCTGGAACAGTGCCGCTGTCCCGTCCTGACTGGGCTGCGCGACGCTGAGATAGTCGACGCCGTCATAGCTCGCCAGCGTGTCCCGCAGTGCAGTCAGCGCGGCGTCCCGCTGGTCCTGCGGGGTTTCGGAGAGATCGACCGCCACCACGAGTGCGCCGTTCTTGCCCTCACCGAAGCCTTCGGTCTGCAGTTCGTAGGCCTTGCGGACCGAGGAATCCGCGGGCATGCTGTCGCCGCCGGGCAGGCCCAGGTTCAACTGCGTGGCCGGGGCGGCGAGCGCGCCCAGTACCAGTGCGCTGGCGACCAGCGTCAATACGGGTACCCGGGCGATCAGCCGGGCGAAACGCATCCCGTTGGTGACCGAATCGTCGTCCTCGGGGTCGTGCTGGGCGACCAGCGGCAGTTTCGGTTTGAACAGGAAGCGGCCGAGCGCGCCGAGCAGGGCCGGCATCAGGGTGATGGCGGCGAGTACCGCGAACCCGGCGGCGATGGCGCCGCCGATACCCATCGCGGTGAGGAAGGAGATTCCGACTACCGACAGCCCCAGCAGCGCGATCACAACGGTGAGTCCGGCGAATACGACGGCCGATCCCGCGGTACCGACCGCGACGCCCGCGGCTTCCTCCGGTGAATCCTGCACGACCAGTTCGTGTTTGTACCGGGAGACGATGAAGAGGGCGTAGTCGATGGAAAGCGCCAGTCCGATCATCGAGGCGAGAATCGGGGTGAAGGTCGGCACTTCGGTGAGCGAGGTACCGGTCAGCAGCAACGCGCCCGCACAGGCGACGCCGACGATTCCGGTGATGATCGGGACGAAGGCCGCGACGATGGCGCCGAACGCGATGATCATGACGATCAGGGCGACCCCGATGCCGATCATCTCGGACTGGCCGGATTCGGGCTGGGTCTGGGCGATGGCCCCGGTGAGTTCGACTGTCAGGCCCGCATTACGCCCTTCCTGCGCGATGGCCTCGGCGGCCTGCCGGTTCTCCTCGGTGACATCGGAGAACGTCGGCATCGTGAATTTCGCGTCGATCACGGCGACGGTCTGCGGCGCGTTCTCGTTCAGGACGTTCAGCGGGGCGCCGCCGCACAGCCCTTTGAACTCGGGGGAGTCCCGGCCGTCGAGGCAGTTGGGTTCCGGTGTCGGTGGGGTTTCGCCCGGCGCGAGTTCGGCGGCGGCCTGTGCCTGTTCCTTGGCGGCCTCTTGGCTCGCGGGCATCATCGAGGTGGCCGTCACGGGGTTGACGATCTTCTCGGAGTGGTCGACGATGTCGAGCCCGTTCAGCCGGCCGACCATGGCGTCGAGCGCGGCCTTGTTCGGTTCGTCGGCCAGAGTGCCGTTCTGTGCGGCGATCACATAGGTGCCGTTGATCGCGTCGATGCTGAACATCGCGGCCATCTGCGGCATATGTTCCTCGAGGATGGCGGTCGCCTTCTCCGAAGGCAGGCCGGGCATCTCGAAGCTGTCCTGGAACGGTTTGGCCAGGGTGGCGGCCGCGCCACCGAGGATTACCACTATCAGTGCCCAGATGGGCAGCACTATCCATTTCCGGCGGAAAGCAAGCTTTCCCCATCTGTACAGGAATACGGACACGAGGGATTTCTCCTAGCGAGGCCGGGACGGTCTGGTCATATGCGCTGTGACGAACTGACGGCCGACGTCGCTATCGCGGATCGGGCTGCGCGGCCGGACGCTTTCGCGTGCCCGCAGCCGGTGGATCCGCCTACACGGTGGACGTCAGATGTATCTACCGTACGGTAGGTAGGCTACCGGTAGGTTAAGTGGAGGAACAAGCTCGACTTCCGGTGCCGAGCGGATGGGTCATCCGGGAGAACGAGAGGGGCCGAGCATGGCGAATCGCAGAGCTGGCGATCACGTTACCGCAGGTCGAGACACTAAGCGGGCCATCCTGGACGCAGCCGTACGGCTGTTCGTGGCCAAGGGTTTCGAAGAGACGAGCCTGCGCGAGATCGCGGATGCGGTCGGAATCACAAAGCCGTCGCTCTACTATCACTACGCCTCGAAGCTGGAACTGCTCGTGGCGATCGTCAACCCACTCCTCGACGATCTGCGTGCGCTCGCCGACGAAGTAGAGCAGACCAGCCCCGACCCCGACGCACACCGAAATGTCCTGCAGACCTACATCCGGACCATGATCCGGCACCGCGACGCCGGCGAGATGATGTTGCGCAACGCTGTACCCATCGTCAATGCGCTGGCCGATCAGTATCCGGTGATAGTCGACGCCAACAAGGTGCTGCGGAACTGGCTCGCGGGACCCGATCCCACCGCGGTCCGGCTGCTGCGGGCCAGCGCGGCCATGGAAATCCTGGCCGTCGCGTTGATTTCGAACGAGATCGTCCAGGACACAGGAGATGATGTGGTGGAGGCGACGCTGCTCGACGCGGCGATCGCCGCTCTGCAACCCGGCGCCGACTAGGTTTGTCGGGTCATCGTGCCCGGGCACAGCGAAAGGTCAGGTCAGTCGTGCACATCACCGCCAAGGTGGATCATGCCGTGCGGACTCTGCTCGAGATCACGGCATCCGATCAGGCTGTCGCGGTGAAGGCGGAATCCATCGCGGCGGCCCAGCGGATACCACCCAAAGTGCTCGAGAGCGTCCTGGCCGAACTGCGCCGGGCCGGACTGGTGACCAGCCGGCGCGGCCCCGACGGCGGATACCGGCTGGCCCGCCCGGCCGCCGATATCTCGATCGCCGACATCATCCGTGCCATCGAGGGCCCGCTCGCCTCGGTCCGCGGCCTACGACCGGAAGAAGTCGAGTACGCGGGAGTGGCGCAACCACTGAAAGAGGTGTGGATCGCGCTGCGGGTGAACCTGCGCGCCGTCCTGGAGAACGTGAGCCTGGCCGATATCACCACGAACGGGCTACCCGAGTTCATCGGGACGCTGACCAGCGATCCCGGTGCCTGGGCCCGCCGCGAGCCGCACCTCCCGGCCACGGGGAAAATCACCGGGCGTCCCACCGGTTCGGACGGTAGCGTTCGGTCATCATGTTGATCCGACTGCTCCGTGGTTTCCTGGTCCCGTACCGGAAACAGTTGACCGGGATCGTGGTACTGCAGCTCATCTCGGTGATCGCGATGCTGTACCTGCCGAGCCTGAACGCCGATCTCATCGACGAGGGCGTCACCAAGGGCGATATCGGCTACATCTGGACAGCCGGTCTGCGCATGCTGCTGGTCTCCGGGGTGCAGATCCTCGCGTCCGCGTCCTCGGTGTTCCTGGCCGCGCAGGCCGCGATGAGCGCGGGCCGGGACCTGCGCGGGGCACTGCTGCACCGCGTGAGCACCTTCTCGGCGCGTGAGGTCGGGATGTACGGCGCGCCCTCGCTGATCACCCGCAACACCAACGATGTCCAGCAGGTCCAGCTGCTCATCGTCATGGCCTCGACCGTGGCGGTGATGGCGCCGATCATGTGCGTCGGCGGCATCGTCATGGCGCTGCGCGAAGACTTCGGGCTGTCCTGGCTGCTGCTGATCGCGGTACCGGCGCTCGCCCTGAGCATGGGCCTCATCATCGCCCGGATGGTGCCCGCCTTCCGGCAGATGCAGGCCCGGCTCGACGAGGTGAACCGGGTGCTGCGCGAGCAGATCACCGGTATCCGCGTGGTCCGCGCCTTCGTCCGGGAACCGCTGGAGACCTGGCGGTTCGGTGTCGCGAACACCGACCTCACCGATATCTCGCTGCGGGTGGGCCGCCTGATGGCCCTGATGTTCCCGACGGTCATGCTGATCAGCAATGTCACCTCGGTGGCGGTGATCTGGTTCGGCGGCAAGGCCATCGACGCAGGCGAGATGCAGATCGGTTCGCTGACCGCGCTGCTCTCCTACATCATGCAGATCCTGATGGCCGTCATGATGGCGTCGTTCCTGGCCATGATGGCACCGCGCGCGGCCGTCTCGGCCGACCGGATCTCCGAGGTGCTGGACACCGACGCTTCGGTGCGGTCGCCGGAGCGACCGGAACCGTTCCGCGGCGACCCGGCCGAGGTGCGGGTCCGCGATGTCGCATTCAGCTTCCCGGGCGCCGAAAAACCGGTGCTGTGCCGGATCGATTTCGAGGTGCGGCCCGGCGAGACCACCGCCGTCGTCGGTTCCACCGGTTCCGGTAAGACCACCCTGCTGAACCTGATCCCGCGTCTCATGGATGTCACCGAGGGCACGGTCGAGATCGGCGGCACCGATGTGCGCGACCTGGACCTGGCCGAACTGCGGTCGCAGATCGGCCTGGTTCCGCAGAAGGCGTACCTGTTCTCCGGCACCGTGGCGAGTAACCTGCGCTACGGCAATCCGGACGCCACCGACGAGCAACTGTGGCGCTGCCTCGAGATCGCCCAGGCCGCCGACTTCGTACGGGCCATGCCCCAGGGCCTCGAGACCCCGGTCGCGCAGGGCGGCACCACGGTTTCGGGCGGTCAGCGGCAGCGACTCGCCATCGCGCGAGCCCTGGTACGGGAACCGCGGATCTATCTGTTCGACGATTCGTTCTCCGCCCTGGACGTGGCCACCGACGCGCGGCTGCGCGCGGCCCTGCGCCCGGCGACCAGCGACGCCGCGGTGATCATCGTGGCGCAGCGGATCACCACGATCCGCGACGCGGATCGGATCGTCGTCCTGGAAGACGGTGAGATGGCCGGTGTCGGCACCCATGAGGAACTGCTGCGTGATTGCGCGGAATACCGTGAGATCGTCGAATCCCAGCTGAGCGTGGAGGAGGCCCGATGAGGCGATCCCTCCGCCTTCGCTACGGCCTCCGCCGGACCGTATGTACTGATTCCCGGGGAGGCTCCTCGATGCGATACCTCCGCCTTCGCTACGGGCTCCGCGGGCCGCATGTAATCGTCTCGAAGGAGGCCCGATGAGGCCGGGGATGCCGACCGGGGCTCCGGATGCCAAGCCGAAGTCGTTCAAACCGTCGCTGAAGCGGCTGGTGCGGCGGCTGGTGCCGGAACGGATGCTGGTGGGCGTGATCATCACGCTGGGCGTCGTCTCGGTCGTCCTCAATATCGCCGGCCCCTATCTGCTCGGCAAGGCCACGAACCTGATCTTCAACGGGGTCGTCGGCCGGCAGCTGCCCGCGGGCGTGAGCAAGGACGAGGCCATCGCCGGGCTGCGTGCCCAGGGTCAGAACACCATGGCCGACATGCTGTCCGGGATGGACGTCGTACCGGGAGCCGGTGTCGACTTCGACGCGGTCGGCCGGGTACTGGTCGTGGTGCTCGTGCTCTACCTGGGTGCAGCGGTGTTCGGCTGGTTGCAGGCCTTCCTGCTCAACGATGTGATCAATCGCGTCATCAAACGGCTGCGCTCCGATGTCGAGGACAAGATCCATCGGCTGCCGCTGAGTTATTTCGATTCCGCGCCCCGCGGTGATGTGCTCAGCCGGGTCACCAACGATGTGGACAATGTCTCGCAGAGCCTGCAGCAGACCATGAGCCAGCTGCTCATCTCCGTGCTCTCGGTGATCGGCATCCTCGGGATGATGTTCTGGATCTCCTGGTTGCTGGCCCTGGTCGCGCTGCTGACGGTGCCCGCGGTGATCGTGGTGACCGCGCAGATCGCCAAACGGTCCAAACCGCATTTCGTCGACCAGTGGAAGTACACCGGCCTGGTGAACGCCCAGGTCGAGGAGGCCTACACCGGGCACGAGGTCGTCACCGCGTTCGGCCGCAGCAAGCAGGTCGGCGCCGAGTTCGACGAGCGCAACGATCATTTGTTCAAGTCGAGTTTCAAGGCGCAGTTCATCTCGGGCCTGATCATGCCCGCGTCGATGTTCCTGGGGAACGTCAACTACGTACTGGTCGCGCTGATCGGCGGATTGCGGGTGGCCTCGGGACAGCTGTCACTCGGCGAGGTGCAGGCCTTCATCCAATACTCGCGCCAGTTCAGCCAGCCACTGACCCAGATCGGTGCCATGGCCAACCTCCTGCAGTCCGGGGTCGCCTCGGCGGAACGCATCTTCGAGATCCTCGACGCCCCCGAACAGAGCCCGGACCCGGCGGAGCAGATCGCCCGCCCGCCCGAACGCGGCCGGGTGGAATTCGACGATGTGTCCTTCCGCTACGAACCGGAGACGCCGATCATCGAGCATCTCTCGCTGGTCGCCGAGCCGGGGCATGTGGTCGCGATCGTCGGCCCCACCGGTGCCGGGAAGACCACGCTGGTCAACCTGCTGCTGCGGTTCTACGAACTGGATTCCGGTGCCATCACCATCGACGGGATCGATATCACCAGGTTGAGCCGGGAACAGCTGCGGTCGCGGATCGGAATGGTGCTCCAGGACACCTGGCTGTTCAAGGGCACCATCCGGGAGAACATCTCCTACGGCGACCCGAGCGTGGACGAGGACGGAATCCTCGCCGCCGCGCGCGCGGCCTATGTGGACCGTTTCGTGCACGCGCTGCCGGACGGATACGACACCGTGATCGACGAAGAGGGCACCGGCGTGAGCGCCGGTGAGAAGCAGCTCATCACGATCGCCCGCGCGTTCCTGTCCAAACCGGCGATCCTGGTGCTGGACGAGGCCACGAGTTCGGTCGATACCCGCACCGAACTGCTGGTCCAGCAGGCCACCGCGGAACTGCGCCGGGACCGGACCAGTTTCGTCATCGCGCACCGGCTGTCGACCATCCGGGACGCGGATCTGATCGTGGTGATGGAAGCGGGCCGGATCGTGGAAACCGGAACCCACGACAACCTCCTGGAGCAGCAGGGAGCGTACTACCGCCTCTACAACGCGCAGTTCGCGGCGGCCGCGGTCGAAGCCTGATCCCGGGAGCGAGTCGGGCCCGGAGGCGGTAGTGCGATACCTCCGCCTGCGCTCCGGCCTCCGCGTCGGTTGGTTTGCCGATCGCAGGCCCTCGCTCATGCCCTGTCGATACTGCCTGAGAGGATGTCGGCCGTGTCGGATGGTGTCGGATTCTCGTTCAGTGTCGGTACCCGCCTCGAGGGGCGGCACGGCCGCACCGGTGTGCTGCGGACCCCGCACGGAACCGTCGCCACCCCGGCGTTCGTTCCGGTGGGAACCAAGGCGACCGTGAAAGCGGTGCTTCCGGAGGCGGTGCGTGAACTGGGCGCGCAGGCAGTGCTGGCCAACGCCTACCACCTGTACCTGCAGCCCGGCCCGGATATCGTCGACGAAGCCGGTGGCCTGGCGGCCTTCATGAACTGGCCGGGTCCCACTTTCACCGACAGCGGTGGTTTCCAGGTCATGTCGCTCGGCGTGGGGTTCAAGAAGGTCCTGGCGATGGAGACCGTCGATGTACGTAGCGACGATGTGATCGCCAAGGGCAAGGAACGCCTGGCGAAAGTGGACGACGACGGGGTGACCTTCCGGTCGCATCTGAACGGGTCGAAACACCGTTTCACCCCGGAGGTCTCGATGGAGATCCAGCATCAGCTGGGCGCGGACATCATGTTCGCGTTCGACGAACTCACCACCCTGATGAACACCCGTGGATACCAGGAGAAATCGGTACAGCGCACCCACCGGTGGGCGCAGCGCTGCATCGACGAGCACGAACGGCTCACCACCGAACGCGCGCACCGGCCCTACCAGGCGCTTTTCGCGGTGGTGCAGGGCGCGCAGTACGAGGATCTGCGACGCAAGGCATCCCGTGAGCTCACCGAGATCCGGGGTGGGGCCGGCACCGAATTCGACGGGTACGGAATCGGCGGTGCGCTGGAGAAACACAACCTCGGCGCCATCGTCGGCTGGTGTTGCGACGAACTTCCGGAGGACAAACCCCGCCATATGCTGGGAATCAGCGAACCGGAGGATATGTTCGCCGCGATCGAGGCCGGCGCTGACACCTTCGACTGCGTGAACCCGTCCAGGGTGGGACGCAACGGCGGAATCTATGTGGCGGCCGGGCGGTTCAACATCGACACCCTGCGGTTCAAACGGGATTTCACCCCGATCGACGAGACCTGTGACTGCTACACCTGCGCGAACTACACACGCGCGTATATCCACCACCTGTTCAAGGCCAAGGAGATGCTGGCCTCGACGCTGTGCACGATCCACAACGAGCGGTTCACCATCAGGCTGGTGGACCAGATCCGGGCGAGTATCGACGGCGGATACTTCGACGAGTTCCGCGCCGAAACCCTCGGCCGCTGGCAGGGCCGGATCACCGCGCCGTAGTTTCGGCGTCGCCTCCGGCGCCGCGGGGGCGGGGCCCTCGTGACCCCGGTTCTTCACTCCTACGCTCAGTCGCTGCGCTCCTTCGCTCCGTCGCTCCAGAACCGGGGCGGGCCCCGCCGGCGGGTGTGGACCATCCGGAGCATAGGGAAGGTGTGCGGGAGGGCCTACTCGGCGAACCGGTCGGGCGGCGGCACAGTAGATGCGCGACGATTGCCGGCGACGGACGAGCGACGGTACACGCTCGATCGCCGTGCTCCGTCGATCCGGCGTCAGGGCGTCGTCGACCGTGCGGACCGCCGATGAGGAAGTGGGCGCGCCAGATCACGTGAGGTGTTGCCGGGCGAACGCGGCTCTACCGGTGTGGACGGCCGCTGTCCCGGCGCGGTGGCCGGGGACAACGGGCTGGGGTCAGGAGCGCAGCGGGGCGGCGGTGCTCGGTGCGTAGGTCGGTTCGTTCTTCTTCAACCACGCGATGACCCGGTAGGTCACCGGCAGGACCAGTACCTCGCACAGCGTTTTCCACAGGAAGCCGACGACCACGTAGTTGACGAACTGGCTCCAGCTGTCGATACCGATGGCTGTCGCGGCGATCGAGCAGAAGATCAGCGTATCGGCGAGTTCGCCGACCACCGTCGAACCGATCAACCGGGCCCACAGGTATTTCTCCCGGGTCCGCTCCTTGATCAGGACCAGGGTCGCGGAGTTGAGCAGCTGGCCGACCACATAGCCGGCCAATCCGGCCAGCACCAACTGCGGTGTGGTCCCGATGACGGTTCGGAAGGCCTCCTGGTTCTCGTAGAACACCGCGGCGGGCAACCGGATCGCTACGGCGAAACAGATAACGGTGAGCAGCAGTGCGGCGAAACCATAGAAGACAGCGTGCCGGGTGGCACGGAATCCGTAGACCTCGCTGAGGACGTCACCGAGGATGTAGGCGAGGGGGAACAGGAAGAACGCGGCGTCGGTGCTGATCGGCAGGATCTCCAGAGGTCCGAGGGTCAGCGAACTGCCGGAGAAGAACTGCACCCCCTTGGTCGCGCAGATATTGGAGATGATCAGTGTTGCGGTGAACAGGGCGACGATAGGTGGGTAGTACCCCCGCGCCACCGGTGCGTATGCCGCATGTGCGGGCGCGGGGTGTCCAGACTTGCCGGGTAAGGGTGTTTCGTTCGACTCTTCCACCCGACTATCCAATCAAACTCTCGAATAGGCTGTTGTCATGACGAACCCCGGTGAATCCGACGAGTGGTGGAAACAGTACGGGGGGTCGGGCGTATCGTCGGACCCCGCTGCCGCGCAGCACCCGTCGGGGCCCTCCAGCTATCCGTCGGCACCGCAGTATCCGTCGGCACCGCAGTATCCTTCGGCGCCGCAGTACCCCTCGACCCCGGCCGCCGGCCCCACGCCGCCGCCGGCGCAGCCGTCCTACGGCACTCCGCCCCCGGCCACGCCCTACCCGGCGACACCGTCCTATTCGCCGTACGGTGCCGCGGGGGCCGGTTATCCGGCGAACTACCAGCCCTACGGTTACCCCGCCAACCGCGGTACCAACGGGCTGGCGATCGCCTCGCTGGTCACTTCGCTGGCCGGTTTCGCGACCTGCGGCGCCACCTCCATCGTCGGCATCATCCTCGGCGTGATCTCGCTCAACCAGATCAAGGACAGTGGTCAGGAGGGCCGCGGTATGGCGCTCGCCGGTATCTGGATCGGAGTGGGTCTCATCGCGCTGGGGATCATCTGGTTCGTGGTGATGATCGTCGCGAGTGCCGCCGGAGCGTGAGCCGCCGGGTGTGACTCAGGCCGCGAGGACCTGGGTGCCGCCCGCGAGTTTGTCGTGCCAGCCCTGCCGGTTCGGGTCCTTGTCCAGGGTTGCCGCCGTGTAGAGCATGAGGGCGGCCCCGGCCACCCAGCCCACGCAGGGCACGATCAGGATCGCCAGATAGATGTTGCGCTTCAGTGAGACGAGCGGCGCGACGGTGGGTGCTCCGTCCGGCGCCACGACCTTGAGGCCCAGGATCTTCTTGCCCAGGGTGGCGCCGGTCTTCCATTCCATGAGCACGTAATAGACCAGGGTGACCGCGAAGATGATCGCGTAGCTCACCGACGGCCCGGTCAGCCCGGTGAGGCTCGGCATGAGGACGAAGTTCAGCAGCAGTGCGAGCGGCAGGGCGATGATGAGATTATCGATCAGCCGCGCGGCGAATCGCGGCCAGAGGTTGCCGGGGACCCCGAACGCGGGTTGATACTGCCCGTACTGCTGACCTCCGTACTGTGCTCGAGGAAACACCGTCTGCTGGTAGCGGGGGACCGGCTCGGCCGGTGGCGCCTGCTGCCCGAAGGTCGGTGCGGGCGCGCCGGGCTGTTGGTAGGGCTGTGCGTACGGGTCCGGCTGCGGCGGGTACTGCTCCTGGTGCGGAACGTACTGCCCGGGCTGCGGGTACTGCGGGGGCTGCCCGTACGGCTGCCCGGCCTGGGGGTGGTTGCTGGGGTCGTACCCGCCACTGGTCATCTCGCCTGCCTGAACTCGAAATCCGAAGATCTGGTCGCAGGCCAGGTTACGGACAGCGGCCCGCGACCACCAAGCTGTCGGGATCGAGCACCCAGGGTTCGCGAGGGAGCCGGCCGGGATCGAAACCGGCGAGCAGTTCACCGGCGCCGCGGCCCGCGAGGCCGAGGGAGTCGGCCAGCAGCGCCACCACCTGATCCGCTGTTTCCCCGTGGGTGAGCCGGTCGGCCAGGGTGACCGCGCCGTCACGTTTGGCCAGTCGCTTGCCCTCGGTATTGAGGACCAGCGGAACGTGCGCGTACTCGGGTATCGGTAGGTCGAGCAGCGTGGCCAGATAGGCCTGCCGGGGCGTGGACGGCAGCAGATCGTCACCGCGAACCACCTGGTCGACACCCTGTTCGGCATCGTCGACGACAACGGTGAGGTTGTAGGCGGGGATCCCGTCGCCGCGCCGCAGGACCAGATCGTCGACCGGGCCCCGGTACCGCCCGTGCAGCCGATCGGCGATCTCGAAATCGGTACGGGCCGAACGCAGTCGCAGGGCTGCGGGTCGTCCGGCGGCGCGGCGCTGTGCGCGTTCACCGGCCGTGAGATCGCGGCAGGTGCCCGGGTAGGCGCCCAGCGGTCCGTGCGGGGCGGTGACGGCCTGCTGGATCTCCCTTCTGGTGCAGAAGCATTCGTAGGTCAGTCCGGCGTCGGTGAGCCGGTCCACCGCCGCGGCGTAGGTGTGGAGCCGATCGGACTGACGGGCCACCGGACCGTCCCAGTCGAGACCGATGGCGGCGAGGTCGGCGAGTTGACGTTCCTCGGCGCCCGGTCGCACCCGGTCCAGATCGTCGATCCGCAGCACGAAACGGCGCCCGCTGCCGCGGGCGAAGAGCCAGGCCAGCAGGGCGGTACGCAGGTTGCCCAGGTGCAGATCTCCCGACGGGCTGGGTGCGTACCGCCCGGCCGGGTTCGCGGAAGGTGAGGACGGCATCGGGCTCATGGTAGGCCGCGGCGCAGCCGGGGCATGAGTTCGGACGGATCGATATCCGGTGGAACGTGTCGCCGGTCGCCGGTGTCGTCGGTATCCGTTTCGGGCCCGGGTGGCGCGGTCAGATCGGACAGCAGTGCTTCGGCATGGGCGATCAGACCGGGGCCGTCGAGCCCGTAGGGGAGTTCGCCGGCCGCGTGCCCCGCGGCGACCGGATCGAAGGTCCGCAGCCGCTCGACGGCCCGGACGAGCAGTGTCCGCGCGCCCTTGGGGTTGCCACGTTGGATATGGGTGAGGCCGACTGCGTACTGCGCCAGGCCTTGCCATAGCATGCGTTCGGCGTTCGGGCCGTTCTTCCAGACCGACTCCAGTACTTCGTGCGCGTTGAAGGCCAGCCCCTGATCCAGCAACTGCTGGGCATAGGTGAGGGCCTCGGCGGGGGCCAGGTCCAGGTCGTCGGGTATCCGCGGTACGCCGGGACTTCCCGGCGGCAGCGGGCGCCCCAGTCGGTCCCGGGGCCTGGCGTTGGTGGCACGCCCCAGCTCGTCTCGATCGCGTTCGGGCATGGCGCCATCATCCCGCCGTGGCCCGATCGCCGTTGCGGTAGGGGTATTGACAAATGTTTTACAGTCCATCACCTAACAATCATTTTTACTATTAGTGAGCCCGCGGGTTTTTTGAGCAAAATCGTCCTTATAAGTCTGCAATTACGCAGCAATACGGCATCTTAGCAGGATTGGCAAAAGCCTTGGCCCAGTTGGCAAGAGAGCGGCAAATCTGGTGTGAACCTGCTATTGTTCGGGTTGCGGGGCCCCCTCACTAGGGGTTTTGGTCACCGCGTCAGATGTGTTCGCGGAAGTGCGAGTCCGATCCTGGCAAACCGGATATTTGCTCGCTACTGCGCGTGCATCGGTGTATTCGGTGTAGTCCATCGGATACCAGCTAGTCAGGAACTGTGCAGGAATCGAATATCATTATCGACGCAGCGAAGGAGTGCAGTGCCGTGAAGGTGGATATGACGGGTGCTGTGTGGCGGAAGAGTTCACACAGTGGCCCGGACGGGAACTGCGTGGAGGTGGCATTTCTCGTAGACGGCAGCGTGGCGGTCCGTGACACGAAGGATCACGGCAGTGGGCCGATGCTGGCCTTCGCGCCGGGCGACTGGGCCGAGTTCCTGTCCGGAGTATCGGCGGGAGAAAGCCGCGGCGCCTGACGGTTTTCCCGATATCAGGCAAGGTGGCCCCGGGTCGATCCGACCCGGGGTCTTTGCGTGCGCGGACGCGGATGAACTCGATCCGAAACCATCCTCTAGGGTCGGCCGGTGATCCCGCTGGCGCCCCCGGACGCGACCATGTACTGGCTGTCGCGGCGTACCCGCAACGACCAGTTCCTCCTCTACTGCTTCGCGGAATCGGATCGGGAAACCGCCCGGTTACGCGCCGCGCTGATGCGGCGGTGGTCCGCGATCCCCGAATTGCAGGTCCGGTTGCTTCCGGACCCGACCGGGCTCTCCTATCCGGTGTGGGTTCCCACCGGCTTCGATCCCGATCAGGTCGTGACGCACGACCTCGACCGGCCGCACTGGCCCGAACTGCTCGCCGCCCTCGGCCGGCTGCTGGACACCGGAGTCGATGCGGCGGTACATCCCTGGCGGTTGCACATCTTCCGCGGTATCCGGGACAGCCCCGCACCGGATCCGCGGGTGACCGTCGTGGTCCTGCAGATATCGCATGCGCTGGTCGACGGCCGCGGCGCCGCCCGCATCGCCCGTGCGCTGTTCACCGCGGCGGACGAGGACGGTGCCGGCTCCCCGGCCGCCGCGATCGCACCGGCGCCGCGGTCGCGGATCGCGCTGCGCGCGCTGCGCGGAGCGGCGGAGCTGCCGCCGGGTACGGTGCGAACCCTCCGGCGTGGTTTCGCGGCCGGACGGGCCCGGACCGAGCTGGCAGAGCTGACTGCGGCCGGGCAGGTTCCACCGCCCGCGCACGGGTATCCGCCGGGCCCGCTCAATGTGCCCGGGGAGATCACCGGTCGGGCGGCGCGCATGCTGGTGTTCCCCGCCGCGGATTTCCGGTTACCGGGCCACAGTGTCACCGTGGCGGGCCTGACGGCGATCTCCCTCGCGCTCGAACGGTATCTGCGCGGCCGTGGCGCGGAGGTGACCCGGATGGGTGCTCAGGTGCCCATGGCGATACCGCCCCGGCCCGGCGTGCGCAACAACTACCGCAGCCTCGGGGTGGACCTGGCCATCGGGGAGAAGGAGCCGGCGCGGCGGGCCGCGCACATCGCCACCGATCTGGCCACCCGGCGTACGCGGGCACTGCACCCCCTCCTGGCGGCTCAGGACGCGGTGACTGCGGTCCTGCCCCCACTGCTGCTGCGGCGGGATGTCCGGAACTATCCGATCGATATCGTCCCCGCGGAGATCACCGGTCACACCGTTGTCTCCAGCGTGAACCGCGGTCCGGCCGATCTGAGCTTCGGTGCGGCGCCGGTTCGCTTCACCGCCGGTTTCCCCGCTCTCGGCGCGGTGATGCATCTCACGCACGGTATCCACGGGATGGGTGAGACGGTCACGCTGTCGCTGCACGCCGATCCAGCGGTCGTTCCGGATCCGGACGACTATGCCGATCAGCTGCGTGCGGCTGTGCGTGATATCCGGCGAACCGGGTGAGCGTGGCGCCGCCGGTTGGTTCGATCGGTCAGTTCGGTTCGATATCCAGCTCTTCGCGGGTGGCGCCGATGAGTTCGCGTTCGGCCACCCGGACCTCGCCGAGCAACTGGTTCTTGTGGTCGCGCGCCGCGCGGATCTCCTCGGCCGGGGCGTCCTGCAACTTCTTTCGCTGCAACGTCAGCGCGGCCAGCAGCGCGTCGGAGAGCGTATCGGCCAGCCGGCGCCACTGCTTGTAGTGCTGGTCGGAACCAACCAGGCGCAGCACATTGGCCCGCTCCGAACCGTCCTCCAGATCGTGGATCAGATCACCGATGAGCTCATCGGTCCATTCTTCGTCCCGCCGCAGCGCCTGACAGAGCCGGCCGGACATACTGAGCGTATCGGCGATCGCCGTGACCACCGTGCCGCGACGCCAGTTCTCACCGGCCTGCCCGAGGGCCACCGCATGCGCGGACTCCACCTGGTGATGCGCGGCATCGAGTTGCAGCCGGGTCGTATCGACCTGACGTTTCGCACTGTCGTTCTGTTGCTGGGCGGCCGCGGACAGGGTTCGCTGGGCGCGCTCGTCGGCAGCGACTAT
Source organism: Nocardia sp. NPDC001965 (assembly GCF_053594175.1). Taxonomy (NCBI): domain Bacteria; kingdom Bacillati; phylum Actinomycetota; class Actinomycetes; order Mycobacteriales; family Nocardiaceae; genus Nocardia; species Nocardia sp. NPDC001965. Next base: position 107,470 of record NZ_JBSFDZ010000011.1, on the reverse strand, counting down.
CGCGTCCCGGTTCGTCCGGTTGTTGGCCAGTACCGCGATCACGGCCACTCCGCCGAGGATGAGCGAACCGAGCAGTGGCAGCCACGACTGCCACCAAGCCGGGGAACTCTGAACGACTTCGATCACCTGGGGATCCACGGCGCCCATCATGGCACCGTCGGCGCGAGCAGGCGCGACGGCCGTCACAATTCGGTGATCAGCGTGGCATACTACTGGATATCTTGCAGGGTAACGGGATTCATGCTATGAAAGCCGACTCGGTGTCGATCTCGGGCCGGTCACCGGACCGGGGATGAGCGGGCGTTTTCACGATGCGCCGGGGTGGCAGGTATGCTGCTCGGCGGAGGATTCGCCTAGTGGCCTATGGCGCTCGCCTGGAACGCGGGTTGGGTTAACAGCCCTCGCGGGTTCGAATCCCGCATCCTCCGCAGCCGAAACCGCCGGTGGGATTCCCACCGGCGGTTTCTGTATCTATTTGCGCAGTTCGTCCAGTGCCTTGCGGACCTGGTCCCGGCAGATCCGGTCCACCGTCGAGCGGTCGATCGTCCCGTCGTAGGTGATGTACAGGTTCACCTTGACCGAGACATTGTCCGCTTTCGCCGCGACCGTGTAGTCCAGGGTCTGGAACGACGAGTAATCGGTGGTCTCGGACGCGTAGTAGGCGTCCTCGCCCAGCCCGGTCACCGCGCCGGAGGCGTAGTCGGTGCCGGTGGTGGCGGTATCGGATTTCTTCCAGTCGTCGTAGCCGTAGGAGCCGTATTTGCTTTCGAAGGCGACGTCGAAGGCGAGCCGGGCGCTGTTGGAGTCGGTCCCCTCCTTGCTCACCTGGCAGTTGAGCGATCCGCCGCCGTAGCTCTCCGGGGCATTCTCCTGATGGGTCGTCTCGTCCAGGTTCGTGGCCCACTGGTCCAGAACCGAGGCGTCGACAAGGTCACAGGAGTTGGTGACATCCTCCATGCTGTAGTCGCCGTCCGCCCCCTCCGACCCCGAATCGGAGTTCACCAGGGCGATACCCCCGATCCCGCAGATGAGCAGGATCACGAACAACACCACACCCACCACGATCAGAGCGGTGTTGTTCTTCGACCGCGACCGGGCGGCCGCTGTGGCCCCGTACCCGGTGGGGCCGGGGAAGCCGGGCTGTCCCTGCCAGGTGGGACCGGGAGCCGGATACTGCGGTTGCCCGCCTCCGTACTGCTGTCCGCTCCCGTACTGCTGCTGTCCGCTCGGGAACTGTTGTTGTTGCCCTCCGGGGTGCTGCTGGCCGCTCGGATACTGCTGACCACTGGGGTACGGCTGTTGCCCACTCGGGTGCTGCTGCCCGCCGCCGGCATGGGGCGCCGCGTGCGGGTTCTGATCGCTGGGGAACTGCGCGCCCGCGTTCGGGTTCACCATTGTCGGATCGGCACCCGGTCCCGCTTCGCCGGCCCCGCCGCCCGGCGTCTCCCACCACTTCGTCTGTTCCGCGCGCTCGTGCTCCGGCGGATTCTCCTTGGTCATCCTGGCCATCCCCTCGTGTGGTGAGGGAATATCCCCCGCCGACTCAGAAGAATGTTAGCGAGCACAGGGCCTGCCCGTACCCGGCCCGGTACAGGCGATACCGCCCCCTGCGGCATGCAATCGTGGGCAGCCGCTACACTGGCCGACGGATCCCGCGCGGCGCGCATCCTGTGAACTCCCCCAGGGCCGGAAGGCAGCAAGGGTCAACGGGCTCTGCCGGGTGCGCGGGGTCCCCTTAATCCGGACCGAGTGCCCCGCAAGGCGATATGCGTCGTGCGCGTGCGGTGGCCGTTCATAGGTGGGGGAACATTGAGCACTTACAGTGTCGTGATCCCGCTCAGGTGGTCGAAACGGTGATTTTCGACGACTGTTCGAGCACTCATAGTGTGTCGTAGTAGTCCTGCTCGGGTGGTCGAGATCATGCGGTCGAAATGGTGCGATCCCTGTCCTCACGGTGCCCGACGGGCGGCCTTCGGAGATCCGCCCGTTCCGCAGTGACGAACGCAGCCGACCCGGTTGTACGCCGAGCTCCACCTCCGGAAGGGTTCGCCGGCGCTTCCCACCCACCGCTCGCTCCCCTGGACACCCGCTCGACTGGACGGCCTGATCCAGCGTCCCGGAACCCGCAACGGTCCGAAGCGCGCACGAACACCGAGCCCAGCCCGATACCGCCTCCGCGCCACCTGTTCCCATCCACCTCCTCGTCCCCTCTGAACGGTCGGCATCCGTGATCGGGCCTACCCCCGGTCCTGGCGCAACAGAGCGAAGGACCGGGGCTACGACCCCCCGATACGACACCGAAGGCGAGGCCCACCACCAAGGCGGGGCCCGCCCCGGTTCTGGAGCGACGAAGCGAAGGAGCGCAGCGACTGAGCGTAGGAGTGAAGAACCGGGGTCACGAGGGCCCCGCCTGCCCCGCCGAAGGCGGGGCAGATAAACACAGCCAACACTTCCCGGTGGCGGTGGTTGCCCGGGTAACGTGGCTCGGGGCGGCCGGACGCAGCGGCCGTCGGTAAGCGAATACAACCGCACCAGGTAGTTGGAAAGGCTCCACGATGCCCCGGCAAACGCAGATCGGCTTGATGAGTCCCGAGGAACTCACCGCCGAGCACGAACTCCAGTCCGCGAACTACGCGACGCTGCAGGCGGCTCAGCTGACACTCGATCTGACCCGGGGCAAGCCCTCGCCGGAACAACTCGCCCTGTCCTCGGCGCTGCTGTCGCTGCCCGGCGATGGTGACTTCCGTGACGGGACCGGTACCGATTGCCGTAATTACGGTGGGTTGCACGGGCTTCCGGAGCTGCGGGCCATCTTCGGCGAACTGCTCGGTATCGGTGTCGACAATCTGATCGCCGGGAACAACGCCAGTTTGGAGTTGATGCACGACACCATCGCGTTCGCCACGTTGTTCGGGCTGCCCGATTCGCCGCGACGCTGGGCCGATGAGCCCACGGTGAAATTCTTGTGTCCCAGCCCCGGTTACGACCGGCATTTCGCGATCACCGAATCGCTGGGCTTCGAGATGATCACCGTGCCGATGTTGCACAACGGACCCGATACCCGGGTCGTCGCCGAACTGCTGGCCGCCGATCCTCAGATCAAGGGTATGTGGGCGGTTCCGAACTATTCGAACCCGACCGGTGTCGTCTTCTCCGAAGATGTGGTCCGCGAACTGGTTTCGCTTCCGGCGGCTGCGCCCGATTTCCGGTTGTTCTGGGACAACGCCTACGCCGTGCACCCGCTCACCGATACTGCCGCGCCGGTGCTGGATGTTCTCTCGATGGCCGCGGCGGCGGGAAATCCGCACCGGCCGCTGGTCTTCGCCTCGACCTCCAAGATCACCTTCGCCGGGTCCGGGGTGAGCTTCTTCGGTGCCTCGACCGAGAACCTGAACTGGTACCTGGGTCATGCCGGGAAGAAGAGTATCGGCCCGGACAAGGTCAATCAGCTGCGGCATCTGCGGTTCTTCACCGATGCCGCCGGGGTGCGTGCGCATATGCAGAAGCATCGCGCGATCCTCGAACCGAAGTTCGCCCTCGTGCTGCGGATCCTGGAGGAGCGCCTGGGTGCTTCCAAGGTCGCGTCCTGGACCGAGCCCAAGGGCGGATACTTCATCAGTCTCGACGTGCTCGAGGGTACGGCCGCCCGGGTGATCGAACTGGCGAAGGATGCCGGAATAGCGCTGACCGCCGCGGGTTCGGCCTTCCCGTACAAGAAAGACGTGGACGACAAGAACATCCGGATCGCGCCGAGTTTCCCGGCGCTGCCGGAGCTGGAGCGGGCCATGGACGGCCTCGCGACCTGTGTGCTGCTGGCAGCGACCGAGAAACTGCTGAAGTAGCGGCCCGGCGGCGGGTCAGGCGGGTTTGCGGACGTGCACGGCGAACATGGTCACCGAGAGGTGGATATCGCCGGCTGCCGCGCCCCTGGCCAGGTCGGCGAGTAGTTTCTCGCGTTCGGCCTCGGTGATCACCCGCCGGGCCACCGCCATGGCCGATACCCGGCTGACCAGCGCACCGGCCCCGACCGAACGGTCCTGGATCAGTGCCTGCGAACCGGTGCTCTCCACCTCCAGCCCGGCCGCGGTGAGCAGACCGCTCAGCCGCCGCCCCGAGTAGGGGTTGGTGGTCGCGGATACGAGGGTGTCCACGACTTCGCGGACCACCCGGTGGTCGCCGGGGTGCACGATCGCCGAACCCCAGTCGGCGTCCATCACCACTGCCCGGCCACCGGGGCGCAGTACGCGGGCGATTTCCCGGGCGGCCCGGGCGGGCGCGGTGAGGTGCTGGAAGACCCGCTCGCACAGCACGGCATCGAAGGTCTCGGGTCCGAACGGCACCCCGTAGGCGTCACCGGAGTGGAAGGTGGCGGGCGATCGCGTCTCGGCGGCGCGCGCAACGGCTGCGGCGAGCAGGCGCGGGTCGGGTTCCACCCCCGCGGCGGTGCCGGTGGGCCCCACGGCGTCGGCGAAGGTGATCACCTCCGACCCGTTGCCGGAGCCGATATCGACCGCGTGCTCACCGGGCTGCAGTGCGAGGGCCTCGTGTCCCCAGTCACGCAGCCGGGTGAGCCCCGGCAGCGTGGCCTGTAGATCGCGGATATCGACCAGTTGATCCTGGCCGGCGGCATCGAAACGGTCGGGGCGTAACCCGAAACTGTCCATGGGTCCGTGTCCATCCGGTGTGGTGGGTGGTTTTGTGGCCGTGTGTGGCATGGGGGCGAGCCTAATGGTTGCAGCCGGCCGATCGCGGAGGTACGCAGGGAGCGCACGGCCGGAGCGAACGCGGAGGTACGCAGGGAGCGCACGGCCGGAGCGAACGCGGAGGTACGCAGGGAGCGCACGGCCGGAGCGAACGCGGAGGTACGCCTTGTGAGGATTGCTCGCCGCTCATGGGATCATCGCTGGTAGTCCAGAGTGAGGAGCACGGCATGGCCAAGTTGTGTCTGGCGCAGGAACCGGACGCCGACGAACTGCTGTCGGAGAGTTCGCTGGCGTTGGTGATCGGGATGCTTCTGGACCAGCAGTATCCGCTCGAGCACGCTTTCCGTGGACCCAAGAAGATCGCCGACCGGATGGGCGGGCTGGATATCCAGGCGATCGCCGCCGCGGATCAGGCCGAGTTCGAGGAAATGGCCGCCACCCCGCCCGCCATCCATCGCTATGGTCGCTCCATGGCGCGCCGGATCCAGGATCTGGCGCGCTATGTGATCGAGAACTACGACGGGGACGTGGCCGCGATCTGGACAGCCGGAGATCCCGATGGCAAAGAGGTGCTGAAGCGATTGAAGGCACTGCCGGGGTATGGCGACCAGAAGGCTCGGATATTTCTCGCGTTGCTCGGTAAACAGCTGGGTGTGCGGCCCGCCGGCTGGGAGGCCGCGGCGGGGGATTACTCCGAACCGGGGTCGCGGCGTTCGGCCGCCGATATCGTCGACGGGGAGACGCTGCTCGAGGTGCGGGCGTTCAAGAAGCAGATGAAGGCAGCCGCCAAGCAGAAGTGATCGGCGGCCGGGGTGGTTCGGGTCAGGGGATTCGGGCCATTCGGACGAGTTCGGCGGCCAGATCGGATTCGCCGACCGGGGTGAGCGTCAGGTGGCTGCCCGCACTCAGCAGATAGCGGCCGTCGCCGGTGAAATCCAGCCAGGTGCGATGGGCCGGGGGCGGCGACATCGGGTCTTCCGGGGTCACGGTGACCGTGACGAACCCGCGCGCATCGATGGGCCGGTGCAGTATCTCCCGGAGCCGCGCGGCCCGGCCGGCCGGGCGGCCGGATTCCCGCGGTCCCGGGTCCGGGCACAGGACAGCCTCGCGTGGCTCCCGCATGGCCGGAAGCGTTCCGGGGCCGACGGGCCCGAGCGCGGTCGCGAGATGTTTTCCGATGTTCCGCGCGTGACAGGCTGTCACGCGCACTCGTCCGGAGTGCGCGTGGATTACCGCGCCCCAGTTTCCGAACGCGACGGCGAGGGCCAGGATCGGGTCGGGGCGGCGTAGGTCGCCGTCGAATTCGTCGCCGAACACGGTTACCCGGGTGACATCGGTGCGCGCCAGGAAGCGCAGCGTACCGGTGAGATCGGCATCGCTGTTGGGTGGGAACCGGTGTTCCAGTTCCAGTGCGGTCCGGGCACTTTCGGTGGTCACCGTTGCGCGCGGGGCGAGATCTATCGGGTGGGGCCGCCGGTCGAGTCCGGTCTCGGTCTGCCAGATATGACCGAACTCGTCCGGCGTGAACACCCACTCCATCAGCGGTTACCGCCACCCGGTTCGGTGCGGTCCGGTTTCTCGTCGTCGGTGTACTCACCGAATACCGGTGGAGTGGCGGGCGGTGTGGCGGTCAGGTGCTCGTTCGGTGCACGCAGATAGTCCGGGCCGGTGCGTTCTCGATCGGGCCCGGGTGGCGGTGCCGGTCTCGCGGGGGTGGGTAGCGGCAGGCCGGTCGGGCGGGCCGCACGTGCGCCGGGAGTTTGTTCGGATCTGTCGCCTGCGGCGGTATCCGGCCGGGTGCTCGCGGGGCCGGGTGAATCCCGGGCCGCCTCGGTGGCCGTGCGTGGCGGTCCCGGCCGTGCGATCTGCTCGCCGTGGCCGGGACGCTGGGCGGCGCCGGAATCGGAACCTGCCACGGACGCGGGCTGTCGGTCCGGTGGGGGTGCGGGCGAACCGAGCGGGCTCGGGCGGCTGCCGCCGGGCGAGGCAGCCGGTGCGGGCTGCCCGCCGGCGGTATCGGACCCACCCGTTGCCGCCGGACCCCGGCCGTTCGGTGCCGTCCGGTTCGGTTCGGCCGTACGAACGGTGACCGGATCGGCCCGGTCCGCCGGCGGCGTCGTTCCGGCCGGTGCGGTGGACTGCGATCGCGGCGTATCGGCGGTTGTGACGTGTCCGGTGGTGGAGCCCGCTGCGCCGGGGTCGCTGTCCGCTGCCGCCGGTGCCGTGGTTCCGGTGGTGTCGGGACCGGGTGCGGGGCCGTCGGTATCGGCCCGGTCGCCCGGGGGGCCGGGTGCGGGTCCGGCGGGGGATGCACCGGAATCCGGCCGGGTGGTGGCGGCCGGTGGCTCGGTGCTCTCCTCGCCGGAGGCAGTCCGATCGGGGCCGCCCTCGGATCTGCTCGCGCGGGTTCCCGGTGGGGCCGCGGCCGGCGGCGGTTCGGTTTCCCCGTCGGCCGGGGTACGGACCTGCGCGGAGTCCGAGGCCGACGGTACCGCCGGGGGACCCGTCGTGCCCGGCGCTGCGGCCGTGGGGCGGTCGACCGCCGGATCCTCGTCCGCCGGAGTGGGGAATCTCGGGACATTGTCGCCGCTGGCCGGGATCGTCGGGTTGTAGCCGAAGGTCATGGCGTCCTGGGCCGCGGCGGTCAGCGCGGCTGCGGTCGTGTTGTAGGCCGTGCGCCGCTGGGCGCCGGTGGCCGCTTCGACAGCCGGGTCGGGATCGGGCAGGTAGGGGCCGGGCGGCGGTGGTATCGCCGCGCGTACCGATTCGGCTGCGGCGGAATCCGCCGACAGCAGCTGCTCCACCACACGGCAGGTCGTGACGGCGTCGTCACCGCCGCGGAGGTAGGTGGTCGCCGCCCGGGCCGCGGCAGCGGCCGACACTCCCGACCAGTCGTCGGAGAACCGGGCGATATCACGGGCGAACTCGTCGAAAGCCGATTCCACCTCCGTGGCGGTATCGCCCCAGATACCGGCGATACGGCTCAATTCGGCCGGGTCCAGGACGGTGCGTGCCAGGTCCCAGATCTGTCGATGGGTGTACGCGTCGAAAACATCACGGTCGGGTACATAGGCCGGATCCGTACCCGCCTTTGTCGTGCCCGGTTGCCCCTGCTGCGCCACTGTCGGCCCCCTCGGTCTGTCGATCCGGTGCGCGCCGGTGACGGCACGTCGGACCGCATGGTTTCAATTGTTCTGCACCCCTGCGTAATTCGATATGATGCCGCATGTCATGCGGTATCCGCCACCGTCCGGGCGAGTGCCGCGCTGTTGGCGGCGTCGGCTTCCGAAAGAAGTGCCGCGGCCGCCAGATAGGCGGCCTTGTGGCGTAGCGCCGTCTGCTCGAAGGCGCTGAGTGTATCCAGATACTCCCGGCCCTTCGCGGCGAATCCCCGGGTGAGCGCATGCCCGGACGGGAGGTCCGGAAAACCGCGTACGGCTGTCAGGGCCGCGGCGTCCGCGCGCGCCCGGCGCAGCCGCTCGGCGAGCCGGTCGCAGGATTCCGCGAGGCCGCGGGCCGCATCCTCGGACATGTGGAACTCCCCGGCGCGCGCCGCCTCGTACAGGCGAACGGCTGCGGATTGACCCAGATCGGGTACAGACATCTTCTCTCCCCCTTCGGCTCCCCACCGTGCGCTCGGAGCATAGCAGCGGAAAAAGCCGTGGACCAGGGTCTTTCGCGACTCGCCGAGCCCGCCGCGCCGAAATTCGCGGTCCGGAACGCGCGGGCCGCGGGGAACGGGCCGGATTCTCCGCCCGCGCGCGGAGAATATTCTCCGGAAATGGACGGGAAATATTCCCCGGAAGTTCGCGGGAAATAGCACGGGCGGGCGATGTGGGTATTTCCCGCGCGGGCGCGGAGAATCGAATTCGGATCCGTCGGGAATTCGGTACGGGTCGAGGCGAGGCCGATACCACATCATGGGACGGTCGAGAATGGCCGTGCAGTGCCGGCCGATGGCCGGTGGGCCGGCGAGATACTGGGACGGAGCTGGGGAAATGCCCGAGGCCGGGTGGCGAAGATCTCGGAAACCTTGGTGTTGCGACCGGGGAGATGTTAATTTATTTGTTATGTCTACCAGCAGCGCCGACTCGCGGAAGGTCCCCTATGTGACCGCCGCTCTCGGTCTGCGTCTGCCCCTCACCCGCGAGTTGTGTTGCCGCCGCTGCCGCGGTTGAGCGATTTGAATCTCCCAGCCGCCTCGTTTCAGTTGTAGGCATATCCCGTTTCGCGGGAAAATATTCATCGAGGAAATTCATATGGCCGTCCGCACCGCCGAACGCACCGCGTCGCAGGCTCCCGCTGTCCGTACCCGAGTTCCCCGTCCGGTAGTAGCCCCTGATCTGCGCTTATCGGATAATCCCGCCGCGGCCGTCCTCCGGGCCGCCACCACCGGACCGGTCTTCCGGGACAAGACCGCACGCGCCACCGGACTCAGTATTGCCACGGTGAATCGGCAGGTTTCCTCGCTGCTCACCGCTGGTTTGCTGCGCGAGCGTGCCGATCTGACCGCCTCCGGCGCGGTCGGCCGCCCCCGGGTGCCGTTCGAGGTCGATCACGATACGTTCGGGACGCTCGGCGTTCATATCGGCGCGGCCTCCACCCGGATCGTGGTCTCGGACCTGCGTGGGCGGATTCTCGGCGGTCTGACCATCGCCACCCCGCAGACGGGGCAGGAGTTCGCGGTCAAGACCGTCGCGCACAGCGCGAAATCGTTTCTGCAGCGCTGGTATCGGCGCAACCCGTTGTGGGTAGGAGTCGCGATCGGCGGCCGGGTCGATCCGGGTACCGGGGTCGTGGATCATCCGAAGTTGGGCTGGCAGACCGCGCCGGTGGGTGCGGTGTTCAGCGAGGTGCTCGGCCTACCGGTCACGGTCGCTCCGCACGTCGAGGCGATGGCCGCATCGGAGCTGTTGCTGCCCGGCGTGAGTCAGGAGGCGGCCGACGATCACAGCCGGGCCGCGCACGGCAGCAGCCTCTACTTCTATGTCCGTGAGACCGCGGGTATCTCGGTGACCCTGGACGGCCGGGTGCACACCCCGAGCAACGGACCGGGTTCCATCGCGCATCTGCCCACGGGTTCCGATGTCGAATGCTCGTGCGGCCGGCGCGGTTGCCTGGAAGCGACCGTCGGTGACCGTGGGCTCCACGCGCGCGCCGTCGGCCGCGGAATCATCCCCGCGCACAACGGAAAGGCCAGCTCGACCATCGCCGATCTCTACCGGGCGGCGGCGCGTGGCTCCGAACCGGCCCGCGAACTGCTGGCCGAACGGGCGACCGTGCTCGGCCGGACGGTGGCCCTGGTGCGGGATATGCTCAACCCGGACCGGGTGGTGCTCGGTGGTCAGGCGTTCACAACCTACCGGCCCGGTCTCGCGCATGTGGCCCGTGCCTTCAACGAATCGACCGTGTTGCCGCCCACCGATATCCGGGTCACCGGATATGCCTCGAAGGTGCAGGAGTTCGCGGCCGTCGTCACCTCGCTGAGTGCGCTGTACGCCGATCCGCTCGCCGCGCTGCGCCGGGTCACCGCGTGAGGCGCTGAAACCCCTGACAAAGCCCCGTGCGGCGATTGCCGCACGGGGCTTTGTCCGTTCACTTCGCGGGGAAGAGCGATTCGATCGCGGTGATGAAATACGGGAAGTGCACGGCGAAGCGGTGTAGATCCCGGTCGCCTTCGAAACCGCCGAACCAGTACAGGCCGGGATCGTCGTCGGCGGAGGGGTCGATATCGCGGAAGGTGCGGACCCAGTAGTCGGGCCGGCTCCAGACCACCATGTAGGGCAGACCGCGGGAGAATACGAGTTCGCGATCGCCGGGTGGGATCTGCCGGCTGGTCACCTGTTCCAGGCCCTGCTGCAAGCCGCGGACCTGAGCGGTCAGTGTCCGGCCGAAAGCGGTGCGCACCGGCAGGAACCGCTGGGCGGCGAGCAGTCCGCCACCGGCCAGCGCGATCGCCACCCCCACCAGGGCGTGGCCGGCCAGTAGCGCTGCGAGTACAGTCACCACCGCGCCCAGTACGACCAGGCCGCCGCCCAGCCACAGCGGAATTCGGCGGCGCACGGGATCGATGAAGGCGCCGCGCTCGACGGCGTCGGCGACCATGGCCTGCCGCAGCGGTTCGGTCGGCAGACGGCCGGGTACGCCGAGTTCGGCCATCGTGACCTCGTCGGTGCCGGGTGGCAACAGGGCGTCGTAGACCGTCCGCTCGTAGCCGCGGAGCTGGTCGTCGGCCGGGTTGACCCGGACCATCCGCCACTGCGTCTCACCGATCCGCGATATCCACAGATAGTTGCGGACCGCCAGATCCACCACCGTGGCGGCGATATCGGTGGGATCGGAATGGCCGTCCAGCAGGACTCCGGCCTCGCCCGGCAGGATACCGGCCGGTGAACTGAACTGGGTCCGCCCGTTGCTGCGCACGAGCGGTTCCATCGGTTCGGCGGGAACCGACTGTCGGCGCACCCAGACGATGTAGGCGGCCAGGACGGCGAGCGCGACGAGCAAGAGGCCGAAGGCGATGAGAACGGGCCCGGTCACCGCGAACGGTGAATCGCCGGGGCCGGTGATATCGGCGTTCGGCGGTACGGTCCCGGGCGGTATCTGCAATGTCAGATCGACGGATTCGCCTTTGCGCAGGTTCGTCTGGTCCAGATACATGACGCCGTCCGGCTCGATCCGCACCTGTGCGCACGGCCGCGTGGCACCGATCGGGCCCAGCAGGCATTCCACGATGCCCATTTCGAAACTGGGGCTGATCAGCGAGGCGTGGATTTCGGCGAGATCGACATTGAGCACCCCGAACCAGCGGAAGACCTGACTGCCCTCGGCATCGCTCACCGTATTGCGTACCGAATAGCGGACGGTGGTCTCCCCGGGACCGGCGTCGACGGTGAACAGATCGTCGGCGATCGTCGCGCTGCCCGGCCCGCTGGTCTCGATATCGGTCACCGCGAACCGGCGTTCGGAATCCTCGCTGATCCGGACCCGCAGCGGCAGCGTCATGGTGAATCGTTCACCGGGCGGAACCACCACGCGCTCGGTCACTTCCAGTACGCCCTCGCGGTTCAGCGTCATATCCAGGTACAGGATCGAACCGGCCGGCTCCTGGGCCCGCGCGATCGGTGTACCCGGCCCGAGCACGGCGAGAAGTCCGGTCAGTGCGAGCAGCAGCGCGAGCGCGCCCCCCCGAAATATGAGCATGACTCGTTACCTTAGACAGCTTGCTATCCTGCGTCAGCGGCTGTTGGTGATCGGAGAAGGCGAGGGGGTCCGGGGGAGTGACACAACCACCTTACGGACGCGGACCGGTACCTCCCGGCAGGCAGCCGATACCGCCCGGTGGCCGGCCCCAGTACGGTCCCCGCCCGGGTGGGCCGCAGCGGCCGCCCTACCCAGGGCCTCGCCCGGGATACCCTCCCGCCCCCGGATATCCGCACCGGCCGCCAGGTTATCCACCACCGGGACCGATGGCCGGCTATCGGCCGATCGTCGCACCGCCCATGCCTCCACCGGTGCCCTACCGGGTACCCAACGCGCCGCGGCCGCGTAGCCGCCGCAGTAGTGGTAGCACCCTGCTGGTGGTGCTCGCCGTGATCGTCGTGCTGGTCGGCGCGCTGGTTCGGGGAGCGCTGAACTCCGACACCCTGCGAGTGCTCGGTCCGCAACCCGAACACAGTTACGACACCGGCGAGACCGGTCCCGCCCAGACCGGTACCAACCCACTGCTCACCGATCCCGATGCCACGTTGATTCCCGCGGATTGCGACTACTCGCCGTGGTCGACCGACGAGGACACGGCGCGGGCGTTCTTCGAAAGCGCCGAGAAATGCTTGGAGGCGGCCTGGCAGCCGGTACTCGAGGACGCGGGTCTGCCGTTCGAGCCACCCACCGTGCTGGTCTCGGCGAACACCGACGGCATCACCACGCCGTGTACGGGTTCCGCCAGTGATTTCGCCGCGTTCTACTGCCCGGCGAATCGGACCGTCTATATGCCGATCAGCCAGTTGCAGACCGATTACTACGAGGACAACTGGGTGGTCTATCTGTCGGTGTTCGCCCACGAGTACGGGCACCACATCCAGAACATGTCCGGAATCCTGCTCGCCGCGAACAGTGCCCGGGTGGACGCGGGCGCGCGCAGCACCGAAGGGCTCGAACTGTCGCGGCGGGTGGAGTTGCAGGCCAACTGTTTCGACGGGATGTATCTGGTGTCCTCGGCCGACGGCGGTGCGCTCACCAGCGGGCAGTTGACCGATGCGCGTACCGACGCCGACCATCGCGGCGATCAGCACGGCGATATGCGTGATCACGGCACTCCGGCGAACGGCGGACGCTGGTTCGGGCTGGGCGTCGAACACAATCTCACCGCCGAGTGCAATACCTTCACCGCTTCGGCCGACGCGGTGAACTGAGTCAGTCCGCGGCCGGGCCCGGCGCGCGGAGCCGGCCGCGGAGATCCATCACCCACTGGGTCATCTCGGCCGGGGTCTTGTCCGGTCCCATCAGCTCGCCCAGGATATGACCGAAACATGCCGCGTCGAGCACTCTTTCGGCGACGGTCATCGGATCACCCCAGGGCAGATACGGTTTCGCCAGCAGCAATGAGGCGATACCGTGTGCCGCTGCCCATAATTCGAGTACCAGGGGGGTCGGGTCCGCGCGGTCGATCAGCCCGTCGGCCATGGCCTCCTCGACCGTCGCGGCGAAATACCGGAACGCGCCGCTGGTCAGCACCATGTCCACCGCGCCCTGGTGGGTGGTCGGGATGGTCGCCAGCCGGTACTGCTCGGGATGATCCAGGGCGAATCGGACATAGGCGAGGCCGAGCCGATGCAGGCGCAGCGCCGGCGGATCGGCCGGATCCACCGCCGCCTGCATGGCGGTGTTCAGCGCTTCGAACACCTCGGCCACCGCCGCGTCGATCAGCGCGTCCTTATCCGCGAAGTGCCGGTAGATCGAGGGTGCGCTGACCCCGACCAGCCCAGCGACCGCCCGGATCGATACCGCTCCGACACTGCCCGTACGTTCGAGCAACTCCCGGGTGGCGGCGATGATCTCCGCGCGTAACCGGCCGCCGGCGCCACGCGGAGATCGCGGCCGCCGGGTCATACGCGCACCGGCGGTTCGGTGGTCGCCGGCGAAGCCGCCGGTTCTTCGGCGAACCCGATCCGGTCGTGCAGGCGCGCCAGCGGTTTCGGCGCCCACCAGTTGAGCGGACCCAGCAGTCGCATGAGCGCCGGGACCAACAGTGCCCGGATGAGGGTGGCATCGGCGAGCACGGTCAGGGTCAGCCCCAGACCCATCAGCTGGATGAACGACACTTTGGAGGTGGTCAGGGCGCCGATCACGATCGCCATCAGCACGGCTGCCGCGGTGAAGATCCGGCCGGTGCGCGCCACCCCGACGGCGACGGCCTCGGTGTTGTCCTCCTCCGCGAATTCCGTACCTGTTCGCCCGGCCCGCCGGCGCAACCATTCCTCCCTGATACGCGACAGCAGGAACACTTCGTAGTCCATGGAAAGGCCGAAAGCCAGGCAGAACATCAGGATCGGCATGGTCGGCACCAGATAGCCGACGGCGGTGAAGCCGAGCAGCCCCTCCAGGTGGCCCTCCTGGAAGATCCACACCATGGCGCCGAACGCGGCGGTGAGCGAAAGAGTGTTCAGCAGTAGCGCTTTCAGTGGCAGAACGATGCTGCCGGTGAACAGGAACAGCACCACGAACGTCGACAATACGATGAGCAGCGCTGCCAGCGGAAGCCGATCGGCCAATGCGTCGAGCGAATCCTCGTTCACCGCGGCCGAACCGCCGAACAGCGCCGGGGTGGGCGCGTCGACCGCCCGCAACGCGTCGAGTTGTTTCGCGCCGGCCGGTGCGAACGGGTCCAGCGACGAGGTGACGGTCAGGTAGGTGCCGGTGTCGTTGCGCATCCCGGGCGGGGTGGGCGCGAGCCGGTTCCCGGATACGTACACCCCTGACGCGGACAGCACCGCGGTCACATCCTCGACCTCGGAGAGCCGGGCCGCGTAATCGCCGATTCCGCGATCGTCGCGATAGCCGTTCAACACGATCGTGGTGTTGCTGCCGGGATCGGCGCGCGGGAATTCCGCACGGACCTCGTTGCCCACCTGCCGGCTCGCCGCCGAGTTCGGCAGCACTCGTTCGTCCGGGTAGCCGAATTTCACCGAGAGGAACGGTGAGCCCAGTGCGAGCAGCAGTGCCACGATCACCACGGCGACCGGCACCGCGGCCCGCATGACCCGTTTGACCAGCCGGTACCAGCCGGTCTGCTCCGGGACCATCGCGCCCAGCGGGGTGGGTTCGCGGCCGAACAGGCGCAGTATCGGGGCGCGCAGGTCGAGCGCGTTGACCCGGTCGCCGAGGAGGACCAGCGCGGCGGGCAGGACCACGATCGACGCGACAGCGGCCGCCGCCACCACCGCGACCCCGGAGTAGGCGAACGAACGCAGGAAGTACAGGTCGAACACGAGCATCGCCGAGAGCGACAGCGCCACGGTGACTGCCGAGAACAGCACGGTTCGCCCGGCCGTCTGCAGGGCGCGGACGGTCGCCGCGCGCGGGTCGAGACCGCTCGCGAGCTCTTCGCGGAACCGGCTGACGATGAACAGGCTGTAGTCGATGGCCAGGGCCAGGCCCAGCGCGGTGGTCAGGTTCATCGCGTAGATGGACACGTCGGTGAACAGGGTGAACAGTTTGAGGATCGCCAGGGTGGCGGCGATCGCGAACAGCCCGACCAGTAGTGGCAGCGACGCGGCGATCAGGCTGCCGAAGACCAGGACGAGCACGATCAGGGTCAACGGGATCGCCGCGGTCTCGGCCACCGCGAGGTCGTGGGTGATCTGGTTGTTGACCTCGTGGAAGGTGGCGGCGGTACCGCCGGCCCGCACGGTCACGCCGTCGGCGCTTCCGGTGACCTGACCGCTGAGCTCGCCGGCGGCTTCCTGGATCTGGGTCTCGTCGCCCTCGAAATTGACAGCGATGAGCCCGGATTCACCGTCGGTGCTGCGCAACGCGCTCGCGATCGCCGGTGACGGCGCGGTCCAGTACGACTGGACCCCGGCGGTGTCCGGGCGGGCCTTCAGGACATCGATGATCTGCAGGGCGCGGGTGCGTACCCGGTCGGCGTCGACTCCGTCGGACGATTCGACCAGCAGGATGTAGTTGGGCGCGGCGCCGTCGAAATCATCGGTGAGCGTCTGGGCGGCCCGGATGGATTCGGCGTCTTCGGGGACGAACCCACCGGATTTCAGCCCGGCGGCCGCGGTGGCGCCGAGGATCCCGCAGAGCAGTGCGACAGCCAGCGCGCCGATGAGTATTGCGCGCGGAAACCTGGTGGTGAACTGCGCGATGCGTAGCAACATGTCGTGGCCCCCGACCTCGTAAGTTAGTGGCGTTAGCGTAACGCTGTTAACTCAGGGACGGAAGAGGCCGGCCGAAGTTCGTGGCGAGCCGGAACCGACGCCGGGTGCGCGCTGTCGGGGTCCGCCGGTAGCCTCTGGCCGTGGCTCTGTACCGGAAGTACCGACCGGCAACGTTCGCTGACGTGGTGGGCCAGGAGCACGTCACCGAACCGCTGTGTACCGCCCTGGACACCGGCCGGATCAGTCATGCCTATCTCTTCTCGGGTCCGCGCGGTTGCGGTAAGACCTCGTCGGCCCGGATCCTCGCGCGTTCGCTGAACTGTGTGCAGGGGCCCACCTCCACGCCCTGCGGCACCTGCGCCTCCTGCACGGCGCTGGCGCCCGGCGGTGGCGGCAACCTCGATGTGATCGAACTGGACGCGGCCAGCCACGGTGGTGTCGACGACACCCGCGAACTGCGTGACCGAGCCTTCTACGCGCCCGCCGAATCCCGCTACCGGGTCTTCATCGTCGACGAGGCGCATATGGTCACCACGGCCGGGTTCAACGCCCTGCTGAAGATCGTCGAGGAACCCCCGGCTCATCTGATCTTCGTCTTCGCCACCACCGAACCGGACAAGGTGCTGCCGACGATCCGGTCACGCACCCATCACTACCCGTTCCGGTTGCTGCCGCCCGCCACCATGCGAGGGCTGCTCGGCGATATCTGCGAGCAGGAACAGGTAGCCGTGGAAGAAGCGGTGTACCCGTTGGTGATCCGCGCGGGCGGTGGTTCCCCGCGCGACAGCTTGAGCGTGCTGGACCAGTTGCTCGCCGGCGCCGGGTCCGAGGGCGTCACCTATCCGCGCGCCGTGGCACTGCTGGGGGTAACCGACGTGGCGCTGATCGACGACGCGGTCGACGCGCTCGCCGCTGCCGACGGTGCCGCGCTGTTCGGCACCGTCGATCGGGTGATGGAGGCCGGTCACGATCCGCGCCGGTTCGCGGTCGACCTGCTCGAGCGGTTGCGCGATCTGATCCTGATCCAGGCCGTACCCGATGCCACCGAACGAGGACTCGTCGCCGCGCCCGCCGATCTGCTGGACCGGATGCGCGACCAGGCCGCCCGGCTCGGGCCCGCGTCCCTCACGCGCTACGCGGAACTTCTGCATGCCGGGCTGGGTGAGATGCGCGGGGCCACCGCGCCGCGGCTGCTCCTCGAGGTCGTCTGCTCCCGGATGCTGCTGCCCGCCGCCGACCGAACCGATGCCGCGACGCTACAGCGCCTGGAACAGCTCGAGCGGCGGGTCGCCTCCGGTGTCCCCGCTGCCGCCGCGCCGGCGGGGAGTGCTCCTGCCGGTGGTCCGCCCGCCGGGGACGCGCCGCCACCCGCGCGGCCGGCGGCAGCCGATCCGTCCCGCCGGCGGGGGGCCGAAGCTCTGGCCGCCCTGCGGGAATCCAGGACCGGGCGGGCTCCGGAACGTTCCACCGCCGACGAGCCGGTCGAGGCCGCGGAGATGGGTCCGGCAGTTCCCGACGACGATCGCGGTCGCCCGGACCGGGAGATCGCCGCTGCCTCGACCGGATCTCCCGAGGCGTCACCGACAACGGGCGATCCGACCGGACCGCAACGTCCTGTCGCCGAGGATCCACCCGCCGCGCCGGCGGGCCCCCCGCAGACCGCAGGGCCGCATCGGCCGGATGTGGCGCCGCCCCCGGTCACCGCTCCCGCGCCGGATCCGGTGGTGGCGACGCCGACCGCCTCGGCGGACTCCATACCTTCCGACGCACCTTCCGACGCCCCCGCCGGGCAGCCGGCGACTGCGGACGAACCCGCTGCCGGTTCACCGGCTGTGGACGAGACGACTTCGGCTGCCGCGCCCGCGACGATCGGGCCGGATTCCGATCCGGCCGCGGCGGACCCGGAACTGCTGGCGGCGGTGGAGGCCGCGTGGCCGGAGATCAAGCTCAAGGTCCGGGACTTCGGGCCGACGATCGGGGCCATGCTCACCTCGGGTGCGTCGGTGGCCGGTGTCGAGGGCGGTGAGATCGTGCTGGCCCATCACGCCGCACTGGTCCAGCGTCTTTCGCAGCCGCAACCGTTGTCGGCGGTCCGGTCGGCCGTGACCGCGGTGCTCGGCCGGGAACACCCGGTCCGGTGGGTTGTCACGGGGCAGCAGGTCGCCAGGGGACCCGGCGGCCGGGAGCGGGGCGGGCGCCGATCCGGTGATACGGAGTCGGGTGAATCCGACGGCGGTCGCCGAGACGGCCCACGACGACCGGCACCGGTCCGGCCCGGTGGCGAGCCGGACGGTACCACCGAGCCGCCGGCGGGTCCGGCCCCGGCGCCCGACGGCGGTGCCCCCGCCTCCGGCAACGGTGCCCGGCCGAGCGCGGGCACGCGAGGTGGCAACGGTGATCCGGTTCGGCGGCCCCCGCGGTTCTCCAGGCCGAGCCAGGCCAAGGCTGCCGGCGCGGCCGGCCCCTATGACGACATCCCGCCCCCGGACTATCCGGATCTGCCCGACGACCCGGGCCCGGGTGATCACGGTTACACACCGAACAGCGTGCCGCCGTCCACTCCGGAGGAGGAACGGGAGATGCTCGCGGAGTCGGCGCAGCCGGTCGCCCCGGGTGACCGGCGCGACCCGGACGAGGTCGCGCTGCGGTTGCTGGCCAGTGAGCTGGGCGCCACCCCGTTGAATGGTTGACAAGCACCGTCTCGACCACGTTAAGTTAACCGGAGTTCGCATCCGGCGGTAGTATGGGCGGGTGGCTGCGGACTTCGGCGAGACGAGGTTCTATGGTGGGCCGTGAGGTACGGGCCGCTCGGTACCCGCTCGTCGGCGTGTGCCGTGGTTTGTACAGCGTATGCCCGCGCGGGTGATCCGGCCCGTCAGCGCTGCCAACTGAATACGGACGGTCGGTCGAACGGCCGGTCGGCGAGGTAACTCGCGTCTGCCCCGCCAGGTGGGGGCGGGCGTATTCCTACGAAGGGACATTCCGATATGACCACAGAGGCCTACATTTACGAGGCCATCCGCACCCCGCGCGGCCGCAACAAGAAGGGGTCGCTGCACTCGGTCAAGCCGATCGATCTGACCACCGGGCTGGTGCAGGAGCTGCGCAACCGCTTCCCGAATCTCGATGAGGACCGGATCTCGGACCTGATCCTCGGCGTCGTGTCCCCCGTCGGCGACCAGGGCTCCGATATCGCTCGCACCACCGTGCTGACCGCCGGACTGCCGCAGACCGTCGGCGGCGTGCAGATCAACCGCTTCTGTGCCTCCGGCCTCGAGGCCGTGAACATGGCCGCCCAGAAGGTCCGCTCCGGGTTCGAGGACCTGGTGCTGGCCGGTGGTGTCGAATCGATGTCCCGCGTACCGATGGGTTCCGACGGCGGCGCCTGGATGCTCGACCCGGCCACCAACTACGACACCTACGTCGTCCCGCAGGGCATCAGTGCCGACCTGATCGCCAGCATCGAGGGCTTCTCCCGGGAAGACGTCGACGCCTACGCGGTGCGTTCGCAGGAACTGGCCGCCAAGGCGACCACCGGCGGCTACTTCGCCAAGTCGATCGTCCCGGTCAAGGACATCAACGGTCTGACCGTTCTGGACTCCGACGAGCACATGCGTCCCGGCACCACGCTGGAGGACCTGGCCAAGCTGAACCCGTCGTTCGCCGGTATCGGTGAAATGGGCGGCTTCGACGCGGTGGCGCTGCAGAAGTACCACTTCGTGGAGAAGATCGACCACGTCCACCACGGCGGCAACAGCTCCGGCATCGTCGACGGTGCCGCGCTGGTCCTGGTCGGCACCGAAGAGGCCGGTAAGGCCTCGGGCCTGACTCCGCGCGCCCGCATCGTCGCCACCGCCACCAGCGGCGCGGACAGCACCATCATGCTCACCGGCCCCACCCCGGCCGCGCACAAGGTGCTGGCCAAGGCCGGTCTGACGGTCGACGATATCGACCTGTTCGAGATCAACGAAGCGTTCGCCTCGGTGGTGCTGAAGTTCCAGAAGGATCTGCAGATCCCGGACGAGAAGCTCAACGTCAACGGTGGCGCCATCGCCATGGGCCACCCGCTGGGTGCCACCGGCGCCATGATCACCGGCACCATGGTCGACGAACTGGAGCGTCGCAACGCCCGGTACGCCCTGGTCACTCTGTGCATCGGTGGCGGTATGGGTGTCGCCACCATCATCGAGCGCGTCTGACGCCGATCCGAATTCTCAATTTTTCCCGCGCGATGTTCGGATCAGGCCCGGAGGCGGCAGCTTGCGTAACCACGCAGGGCCTTCGAACATCGCCTATTCCTCAGGAGATCAGAAAACCGTGAGCGAAGCCAACATGATCGGTTGGGAGAAGGATTCGGACGGCATCGTCGTACTGACGATGGACGACCCGAACCAGGGCGCCAACACCATGAACGACCTCTACAAAAAGTCGATGACCGCGACGGTCGAGCGGCTCGAGGCCGAGAAGGACGACATCACCGGTGTCGTGCTGACCTCCGCGAAGAAGACCTTCTTCGCCGGCGGTGACCTGAAGAACATGATGCAGGTCGGACCGGACAACGGCCCCGAGCTGATGGCCGAACTGTCCGAGATCAAGTCGGCGCTGCGCCGCCTGGAGACCCTCGGCAAGCCGGTCGTGGCCGCCATCAACGGCGCCGCCCTCGGCGGTGGCCTGGAGATCGCGCTGGCGACCCATCACCGGATCGCGGCCGATGTCCGCGGCTCCCAGATCGGCCTCCCCGAAGCCACTCTGGGCCTGCTGCCCGCCGGCGGCGGCATCATCCGCACCGTGCGCATGCTCGGCCTGCAGAACGCGCTCATGGGCGTGCTGCTGCAGGGCCAGCGCAACAAGCCGGCCAAGGCCAAGGAGATCGGCCTGGTCGACGAGCTGGTCGGTTCGATCGAGGAACTGGTCCCCGCCGCCAAGGCGTGGATCAAGGCCAACCCCGAAGGCGGCGTCCAGCCGTGGGACAAGAAGGGCTTCAAGATCCCCGGCGGCACCCCCGCCAGCCCGTCCTTCGCGGCGACCCTGCCGGCCTTCCCGGCCAACCTGCGCAAGCAGATCAAGGGCGCGAACATGCCGGCTCCGCGTGCCATCATGGCCGCCGCGGTCGAAGGCTCGCAGGTCGGGATCGACGACGCCTCGCTGATCGAATCGCGTTATTTCGTGCACCTGCTCACCGGGCCGGTCGCCAAGAACATGATCCAGGCCTTCTTCTTCGACCTGCAGACCATCAACAACGGTGGCTCGCGTCCCAAGGACGTGCCGAAGAAAGAGATCAAGAAGGTCGGCGTCCTGGGCGCGGGCATGATGGGCGCCGGTATCGCCTACGTATCGGCCAAGGCCGGCTACGAGGTCGTCCTCAAGGACGTCACCATCGAGGCGGCCGAGCGGGGCAAGAACTACTCGGAGAAGATCGAGGCCAAGGCACTCTCCCGGGGCAAGACCACCGAAGAGAAGTCCAAGGAACTGCTCGACCGGATCAAGCCGTCCGCCGATGTCGCCGATTTCGAAGGCGTCGACTTCGTGATCGAGGCAGTGTTCGAGAGCACCGAGCTCAAGCACAAGGTCTTCCAGGAGATCGAGGACATCGTCACCCCCGACGCGCTCCTCGGCTCCAACACCTCGACCCTGCCGATCACCGGCCTGGCCGAAGGTGTGAAGCGCCAGGAAGACTTCATCGGCATCCACTTCTTCTCGCCGGTCGACAAGATGCCGCTGGTGGAGATCATCAAGGGTGAGCGCACCTCCGACGAGGCCCTGGCCCGGGTGTTCGACTACACCCTCGCCATCAAGAAGACCCCGATCGTCGTCAACGACAGCCGCGGGTTCTTCACCTCCCGCGTGATCGGCACCTTCGTCAACGAGGCGATCGCCATGCTGGGCGAGGGCATCGAACCCGCGACCATCGAGCAGGCCGGTTCGCAGGCGGGCTACCCGGCGCCGCCGCTGCAGCTGACCGACGAGCTGAACATGAAGCTCATGCAGAAGATCGCCAAGGAGACCGAGGAAGCCGCCAAGGCCGGCGACGCCGCCATGGGCACCGAACGGCACCCGGCCATCGACGTGGTCGACTACATGGTCGAACAGGGCCGTCCGGGCCGCCTCGAGAAGGCCGGCTTCTACGAGTACGACGAGAACGGCAAGCGCCTCAATATCTGGCCGCAGCTGCGCGAGCACTTCAAGACCACCTCCGGGTTCAACGTGCCGCTGCAGGACCTGATCGACCGCATGCTGTTCGCCGAGGCCATCGAAACCCAGAAGTGTTTCGACGAAGGTGTTCTGGAGTCCACCGCGGACGCCAACATCGGCTCCATCTTCGGCATCGGATTCCCGGCCTGGACCGGTGGTGTCCACCAGTTCATCGTCGGCTACCCCGGCGGCCAGGCGGGCTTCGTGGCCCGGGCCGACGAACTGGCGAAGAAGTACGGCAAGCGCTTCGAGGTCCCGGCTTCGCTGCGCAAGTAGGTTCCGGGCCGGTGTGAACCGGCTGTAGAACCTGTCGGCAACCCGTCCCACGTTATGTGGGGCGGGTTGCTGTGCTTTTCGGCGCCGCCTGCGGCGGCGCGGGGTTGAGGCCCCCTCGGTCTCGCCGTTCAGGCCTCGAGACTCGCGCTTCGCGCATGCGCTTCGAGGCCTGAACGGCGAGACGGGCCTCAACCTTTCAGGTGTCTCGTAAAACTCGACTCCGGTGGTTGCGTCGGGTTCGGGGGCAGGGTGGTCTCTTTTGGAAGGGGCGGTGTTCTGAGGGTCGGTGACCGGCCCGGGTCGGGCGTTTCGGGGTTTTTTGGGGGTAATGTGCGGCCATGGGTTATCCGGAGGATGCGCTGGCGCCCGACGAAGAGTTGATCCTGCACACCCACCCGCATTGGAAGATGCTGTTCTGGCCCGTCGCCACGCTGATCGTGGTGACGGCGGTGGCCGGGTTCCTGGGCGGACTGGTGTGGCGTACCGCCGACGAGTCGTGGCGGTCGATCGCGCTGCTGGCTGTTCTGGTCGTATGGCTGCTGATCCTGGCGTGGCGGAGTATCGCGCCGATCGTCAGCTGGAAATCGACTCATTTCATCGTGACCGATCGCCGGGTGCTGGTCCGTGAGGGTGTGATGACCCACACCGGTATCGATATCCCGATGACCCGGATCTCGAGTGTCCAGTTCCGGCACGGGCTGGTCGATCGGATGTTCGGGACCGGGGAGCTGATCATCGGATCCTCGTCCGAGGAACCCCTCGAATACAGCGATATCCCGGATGTGGAGCAGGTGCACGCACTGCTCTATCACCAGGTCTTCGAGGCCGCGCCCCGGTACGGCGGCTTCTGATCCGAGCACCGCCGGACGGTGTGCCGGGCGTGAGGCGCCGGGCTCCGCGGCCGCGGACCGTAATCTTGTCGCATGACCGCCGTATTGCTGGGCGAAGACGACGAGGCCATCGCGGCGCCGCTGTCCCGGGCGCTGGGCCGCGAAGGGTATTCGGTGACCGTGGAGAGTTTCGGTCCCGCGGTATTGGACCGCGCACTGGAAGGACACCATGATCTGCTGATCCTCGATCTCGGGCTGCCGGGAATGGACGGGCTGGAGGTATGCCGTCAGGTACGGGCCCGGGGCGCCGAGATGGCGGTACTCATGCTCACCGCCCGCACCGACGAGGTGGATTTCGTGGTCGGGCTGGACGCCGGCGCGGACGACTACGTCGGTAAACCGTTCCGGCTGGCCGAACTACTGGCCCGGGTCCGGGCGCTGCTGCGACGTAGCGGGATCGGTGACGACACCGTCGAGGTCGGGGGGATCCGGCTGGAACCGGCGGCGCGGCGAGTGCTGGTCAACGGGGTGGAAGTGGGGTTGGCGAACAAGGAGTACGAACTGCTCAAAGTGTTGATCGACCGGGCCGGTCAGGTGGTGCCCCGGGAGACGATCCTGCGTGAAGTGTGGGGTGACGCGGAGCTGCGCGGATCCAAGACGCTGGATATGCACATGTCGTGGCTGCGCCGCAAGATCGGCGACGAGGGCCCGATGGCGGAGCGCCGGATCGTCACTGTGCGCGGTGTCGGTTTCCGGTTGAACACCGACTGACGTGCGGCGGCGGATTCTGCGGTCGATGCTGACCGTGCTGATGTTGACCACGGTCGTGCTCGGCCTGCCATTGACGTACACGGCCTGGCTGTGGGTGGAGGACATCACCCGCAACGATCTGCGCAGCCGGCTCGAACTGATCTCCGCGGAGGTGATCGGCCAGGAGCACGGCAGCGGGGTGATCAGTGGCGGGTTGGATCTGCACACGGTGCAGCCGCTGGTGCCCGAAGGTGGCCGGCTCACGGTCGTCTATCCGGCGCCGGAGGATACGGCGGTGAAGGTCGAGGTCGGATCGTCGACAGTGGACGACCCACTGGTGGAGTCGCTGTCGATGGGCACCGATGTGTCGCTGCGGCTGGAGGTGCCGGCCACTCCCATGGAGGCCCGGCAGCGGCAGGCGGTGGCCGGGGTGGCGTTGGCCGTGGCCATCTCGCTGGCGGCGGCGATCACGGTCGCCATCGTCACGGCACGCCGGGTCGCCGACCCGATCCGGGATGTCGCCGCGCGGGCGGCCCGGCTCGCGATGGGCGATTTCCGCCCGGATCCGCGCCGGCACGGTATCGCCGAACTGGACCGGGTCTCCGATGTGCTCGATTCGGCGACCGTCGAGATCGCCGGCCGCCTGCAACGCGAACATGCCCTGGTCGCCGATGTCTCGCATCAGTTGCGCAGCCGCCTGACCGCGGTGCGGCTGCGCTTGGACGAACTGTCCGCCCATACCGATCCGGATGTGGTGCACGAGGCCGAGGAAGCCATGGCTCAGGTGGACCGGCTGACCGAGGCCATCGACGATCTGGTCCGGGCCTCGCGCGACGAGGACGCCACCGACCGCGATCCGGTACCGGTGATGGACGAACTGCGCGGCATCGTCACCGAGTGGACGCACCCGTTCCGGGAGGCCGGCCGCACGTTGCACCTCACCGGGGACGAATCGCTGCGCGCCCCGATCTCCGGTTCCCGGTTGCGGGAGGCGGTGACGGTGCTGGTCGACAATGCGCTGATGCACGGCGGCGGTACCTGCACGGTGTCGGTGCGCACGGTGCGGCCGGGGCAGGACCGGGAACCGCTGGTGTGTGTGCAGGTGGCCGACGAGGGCGAGGGGGTCAGCGACGATCTGGCGCCGCATATCTTCGACCGCGGTTTCTCCGGCGCGGGATCCACGGGTGTGGGCCTGGCGCTCGCGCGGGCATTGATCGAGGCCGACGGAGGCCGGTTGGAACTACAACGCCGCCGGCCCGCGCTGTTCGCCGTATTCCTCGGGAAACCATTGGCCACGCGGGTAGAGAACCGGGTGGTGGGAGAGCCTCGATAGGGGATGGGCAGCTCGGGGCTCAGCTGCCGAGCCGGCGCCGGTCGTGTTCCTCTTCGACGTACTCCTCGAGCTTCTCCAGCATCTGGTCCACCTCGTCGGGGAAGACCCAGCGTCGCATCGCCCAGTACCGGAATGCCATCTGCAACAGGTTGCCGATGATGTAGGCGCTGATGAAATCGGCGATGTTCTCCACCATGAAACTGACCGTGGGCTGGTGGAGCTGGAACGCGTAGCGGGAGATGTAGAGCGGGAGCATGCTGAGCACCACACCCACCCCGCTGACCGCGAAGAACAGCAGTGCCTCGTGATGGCGTTCGCGGCCGCCGCGGTTCTTGAACGACCACTCTCGGTTCAGGATGTAGGAGGCGATCACCGCGATCACGCCCGAGATGATCTTCGCGGTGACCGGTTTCTCCTCCAGAACCGTCCATTTCAGGGCGTAGAAGATTCCGCCGTCGATGACGAACGTGGTCGCTCCGACAATGGCGAACTTGATGAGCTCGCGTTGGCGGAAGGCGATCTCCTGGAGGGGCTGCGGGAGGACGCGAACCACGTCGTCGACGAATGACACAAGACCGGAGCATACCGCCAGCCGGTGTTCGCGCAGGACGTGACAGTATTTACCGACGTGAACGCACGTAGTTTCGACCCTGCCGCGATGCCGACCGTCGCCATGATCGGTGGCGGCCAGCTGGCGCGGATGACGCATCAGGCGGCCATCGAGCTGGGGCAGCGGCTCCGGGTGCTCGCCGAACGGCCGGACGACCCGGCGGCTCAGGTGAGCCCCGATGTGGTGATCGGCAGCCATTCCGACCTCGGCGCGTTGCGCCGGGCCGCGACCGGCGCGCACGCGCTCACCTTCGACCACGAGCATGTGCCCACCGAACATCTGGAGGCATTGGTCGCGGAGGGGGTGAACGTCCTCCCGCCGCCGCAGGCGCTGCGCTTCGCGCAGGACAAGCTGGCCATGCGCCGGGAGCTGTCCGCGCGCGGGCTGCCGGTGCCGGCCTTCACCGTCGTGGAGTCGGAGGCCGAGGCGGTGGGCTTCGGGGAGGAACACGGCTGGCCGATCGTGCTGAAGGCGATCCGCGGCGGATACGACGGCCGCGGGGTGTGGATGCCCGAGACCGCCGACGAGGCGGCGAAGATCACCGCCGGGCAGCTCGCCGCGGGTGTGCAACTGCTGGCCGAGGTGCGGGTCCCGCTGAAACGCGAACTGTCGGCCATGGTCGCGCGCTCCCCGTACGGTCAGGCCGCGACCTGGCCGGTGGTGGAGACGGTGCAGCGGCGCGGTCAGTGCGCCGTGGTGATCGCGCCGGCGCCCGATCTTCCCGAGGAACTGGCGGCCGAGGCCGAGGAGCTCGCGTTGCGCCTGGCGGCCGATCTCGGCGTGGTGGGAGCGATGGCAGTCGAACTGTTCGAGACCACCGACGGAACCCTGCTGATCAACGAGCTGGCGATGCGCCCGCACAACTCCGGTCACTGGGGGATGGACGGTGCCCGCACCGGGCAGTTCGAGCAGCATCTGCGTGCGGTGCTCGACTATCCGCTCGGCGACACCCGCCCGCTCGCACCGGTGACGGTGATGGCGAATATTCTCGGTGCGCCCGAAGCGCCCGCCATGTCGATGGACGAGCGACTGCATCATCTGTTCGCCCGGATGCCGGACGCCAAGGTGCACCTGTACGGCAAGGGCGAACGCCCGGACCGCAAGATCGGGCATGTGAACGTGCTCGGTGACGAGGTCGCGGTGGTACGGGAACGAGCCGAGCGGGCGGCGTATTGGATGTCGCACGCGGTATGGACCGATGGATGGGACCCGCATGAGTGACGTGGTGGAAGGCAGTGTTCCGGGCTCCCCGGCGGTCGGGGTGATCATGGGCAGTGATTCGGACTGGCCCACCATGGAGGCGGCCGCCGAGGCGCTGGCCGAGTTCGGGATCCGGTTCGAGGTGGGTGTGGTGTCTGCGCATCGGACTCCGCAGCGCATGCTCGACTACGCCCGCGCCGCCGCCGGGCGCGGCATCCAGGTGCTCATCGCGGGTGCCGGTGGTGCCGCGCACCTGCCCGGCATGGTCGCCTCGGCGACCCCGCTGCCGGTGATCGGGGTACCGGTACCGCTGAAGTACCTCGACGGGATGGATTCGCTGCTCTCGATCGTCCAGATGCCCGCCGGGGTGCCGGTGGCGACGGTGTCGATCGGCGGTGCCCGGAACGCGGGCCTGCTGGCCGCCCGGATCCTGGGTGCGCAGAACCCGGCGCTGCGCGAACGGATGGAACAGTTCCAGGCGGGTCTGGAGACGATGGTGCTGGCGAAGGACGAGGCGCTGCGCGCGCGTCTGCTCGGCTGATCACGCTTCCCGGGGACGGCCGCTGCCTCACCGTTCCCGGGAAGTGGGGTACACCTGCGCGGCCTACGATCCTGTCGGTGTACAGGCTCGACAGTCAGGCGGTGCCGATGGCGGAGTTCCCGTTCGACCGGGTGACCGCGAACGAGATGTCCTTCACCGAACGCGACGAGCGCTACCGGCTGTTGCACGAATGGCCGCAGCGCTCCTGCCCACACCGGTCGGGTCTGCGGATGATCTGGAAATACGACGATGTGCGGGAGGTGCTCGCCGCCGGTGATCCGGAGATATCCCGAGACAATTCACTGGACCCGCTGGTCGGCTATCCACGGATCGCCGCGACTCCACGAGCGCTTCCGCATCTGTTCCGGCATCTGGTCCCGTTGCCCGCGAAGGCGACCGCCGATCTGACCGATGAGCCCCTGCACGACCGGGTGTGGAACACCATGGCCGGGCCGTCCGGCCATTTCACGATCCGGGCCACCGACCGGCCGCGGCATATCGCGGCACTGACAGAGCATTTCCACGCCGCCCTCGCCACCATCGCACCGTCCGGCCCGGAGCTGGATGTCACGGCGCTGTCCATCGCCTATGCCACCCGGGTGACCGGTTCCGCGGTGGGGTTGCCCGCCGGCGAGTGGTCGCGGGTCGCGGTGTGGAGCGGTGCGCAGTCGGGACTACTGGGTCGGTCGATGCGGGGCCGGGAGCTGGCCGGCGCGGTCGCCGCGCTGGGACAGTTGTTCACGGTGAGCGGTCGTGCCGTCGATCACGGTCTGCGCAGCGATGCGGTCGGTTTCGCTGCCCGCCTGCGCGATGCGGGGATCCCGCGCCGGGTGGCGGTGTCGGCGGTGGCGAATTCGCTGGCGGCCGGGGTACACACGGTGAGCGGCAGTATCCAGCAGGGCGTCGCCCGGCTCCTGCACGACCCCGACCGGGAATGGTGGCGGCTGCTGGCCGAACCGCGGACCGCGACCGAGGTGGCTGTCAAAGTGCTGCAGCTGGACCCGGGGCTGGTGGCCTGGAAACGACGGATCCGGCGGCCGCTCACACTGACCAGTGGGACCGAGCTCCCGGTGGGACCGGTGCTCGTCATGTTCGCGGCGGCCAATCGCGATCCGGCGGCTTTCCCGGACTGCCTGAGTCTGCGTCGGGGCGGAAAGCTACCGCTGACATTCGGTTTCGGCGCGCATATCTGCCCCGGCAAACAACTCGCCACGCTCGCGGTCGAGGTTTTTCTGCACCAGCTGTACCTGCTCGCTCCCGGGACGCGGCCCGTCGAGGTCGGCCCGCCGCCGCGTCGCCGTGCCGACCTGCTGTTCAGCGGAGCCGATCTCCATATCGCGCTCGACGGACGGCTCTGAGGGCGGCGCGGCCCCACTCGCTACGGTGGCGCCATGGACAACGAGGAAACCGTCCGCCGAGTCGGCGGCGCCGAGCTCGTCCGTTTCCGGCTCGGTGTCGTGGACGAGGCGTTGCGCTTGTTCGCGGACCAGGGCTACGAGGCGACCTCGGTGGACGAGATAGCCGAGGCGGCCGGGATATCGCGGCGGACGTTCTTCCGGCAGTTCCGGTCCAAGGAAGATGTGATCTTCGCTGACCACGAGGCTCAGCTGGCTGCCGCGCAGGAATATCTGCAGCAGGCGCAGATCGACCCGTGGGATGCGGTCTGCGAGGCCGCGGTCGGCGTCTTCGAGCGGTTCACCCGCTGGCGCGATATCGCCGATCGGCGGTACCGCGTGGTGCGCCGGGTTCCGGCGCTGCGCGACCGGGAGATCGTCACCGTCTTCCGTTACGAGCGCCTGTTCACCGATTACCTGCGTGAGCGGCTGCCCGATTCTCCCGATCTGGCGCGGGTCCAGTTCGCGGCCGCGGTGACCGCGACGCACAACTACCTGCTGCGCCGGATGATCCGCGGCGAATCGGCCGCCGGCCCCGCCGATCTGCGGACCGCGCTGAGCGAGATCCCCCGGGGTGGCCGCCGTCCCGGCGGCGAGGATGATCTGGTGCTCGCCGTGTTCCGCCGTGACCTGCCCGCCCGGCATGTCGCCGAACTGCTGCGGCAGCGCCTGGGTAGTTTGGCAGAAGCACCCACCGACTGACACTGAGTGCCAAGATGCGACGAGCGACCACGGATCAGCACGCGGTATACTGGGCCGAAGACTTGACACTGAGTGCCGAATATTGGCACCGCCCCGTACGCAACAGGAGTGAACCCAATGGCGGGAAACCCGGATTTCGATCTGTTCAAGCTGGCGGACTTCCACGATGAGCTGCGTTCGGCCATCCGCGCCCTGTGCGAGAAGGAGATCGCCCCGCACGCCAAGGACGTCGACGAGCACGCCCGTTTCCCCGAGGAAGCCCTCAGCGCCCTCAACGCCGCCGGTTTCAATGCCGTCCACGTCCCCGAGGCCTACGGCGGCCAGGGCGCTGATTCGGTGGCGACCTGCATCGTCATCGAAGAGGTGGCCCGCGTCTGCGGTTCCTCTTCGCTGATCCCGGCCGTGAACAAACTCGGCACCATGGGCATGATCCTCAACGGTTCCGAGGAGCTCAAGCAGAAGGTGCTCGCCGATATCGTCAACGGTGAGATGGCCTCCTACGCGCTCTCCGAGCGCGAAGCCGGCTCCGACGCGGGCAGTATGCGCACCCGTGCCCGGCAGGAGGGCGACGACTGGATCCTCAGCGGCTCCAAGTGCTGGATCACCAACGGCGGCAAGTCCTCCTGGTACACGGTCATGGCCGTGACCGACGCGGACAAGGGTGCCAACGGGATCTCGGCGTTCCTGGTGCACAAGGACGACGAGGGTTTCGTGGTCGGCCCGCTCGAGCACAAGCTCGGCATCAAGGGTTCCCCGACCGCCGAACTGTACTTCGAGAACTGCAAGGTTCCCGGCGACCGCATCGTCGGCGAACCCGGCACCGGTTTCAAGACCGCCCTGCAGACCCTCGACCACACCCGTCCCACCATCGGCGCGCAGGCCGTCGGCCTGGCCCAGGGTGCCCTGGACGCCGCGCTGGCCTATACCAAGGACCGCAAACAGTTCGGCAAATCCATCGCCGACTTCCAGAACACCCAGTTCATGCTGGCCGATATGGCCATGAAGATCGAAGCGGCCCGGCTGATGGTGTACACCTCGGCCGCCCGTGCCGAACGCGGTGAATCCAACCTGGGTTTCATCTCGGCCGCCGCGAAATGCTTCGCCTCCGATGTGGCGATGGAGGTCACCACGAACGCGGTGCAACTCTTCGGTGGCGCCGGCTACACCACCGATTTCCCGGTGGAGCGGATGATGCGCGACGCCAAGATCACCCAGATCTACGAGGGCACCAACCAGATCCAGCGGGTGGTCATGTCCCGCGCTCTGCTCAAGGGCTAGTTCTCCGGATCGAACTGTCCGGCAGGCGGCCCGGAGTCGTGTCCGGGCCGCCGCCGGGCAGCCCGGACATGCCGTCACCCGGCCCGGGTGACGGCGGCCGGTCGAAACCTTCCGCCGACGGTACACAGCGGGAGCAAGGGATTTCGTCGGTACGCTCGCGGTATGGGTGGGGATTCATGGGTGCTGATCGTCACCATCGGCCCGCTGGTGCTGTTCGGGTGGGCGGCTGTTCGGGCGAAGCACCGCGGCCTCGGGGGCGTTCGTCGGGCCGTTTCAGGAGATGTTCGATCCCGGCGCGGCGCGAGCACAGATCGTCATCGAGGAGATCGCCGAACTGCCTGATCCCGGAGACTCCGGCGACCCGGATGACGACGACCCGGATGGCGGCGACCCGGATGACGACGATGCGCCGAACAAGGCGGTGTACAAGTGTGGGCGGTTCTATCTGGATCTCGACAAAGCGCGGCGGCGTGGAGGCGACGAAACCCCCGGGTGAGCCGGCCGAATATTGTGCCAGGGGCAGTGTCAGCGCAGCATCAGCGGAGTGTCAGGGCGGGTGCCGATAGTCGTTGTCATGACGAAGAACAGCAATTCCCCGACCGGGTGGACCGGCATGGTGGCGGTCGACGATACGGCCCTGGCGGTCACCGATACCGGCGGCTCCGGGATCCCCGTGGTCTATCTCAACGGCCAGTTCGCCACCCAGGGTTACTGGAAGAAGGTGATCGCCGAACTGGGGCCGGAGTTCCGGCACATCACCTATGACGAGCGAGCTCGTGGTAAGTCGAAGCGTTCCGCGGACTATTCCTTCGAGGTCGCCGTCCGGGATGTGGACGCGGTGCTCGCGGCCCGGGGCGTGGACGGACCGGTTCTGCTGGTGGGCTGGTCCTACGGTGCGTTCGTCGGGGCGCACTGGGCGAGCCGCAATCCGGAGCGCACGACGGGCGCGGTCCTGGTCGACGGCGCGTTCCCTTACGACTGGCTCGACGAGGCCATGGAACGGCGGATCCGCAAACTGTTCAAACGGCTGAGCTGGTTTCTGCCGCTGCTGCGTCCGACGGGTCTGGCGCCGCGGATGACCGCCGAACAGCAGGCCGAGAGCAATATCGAGGTCGGCCGGATCTCGCGCGAGCGTGAGCTGGGCCCGGTGCTGGACGCCATCACCGTTCCGGCGCGGTATGTGGTCGCCTCGGGGACGTCCTTCGGCAGTCGCGGTGACGAGCAGGAGAAGATCCGGGCCGGCCTGGACTCCGCGCTGGCCCGTAACTCGAATATCGAGATCAGCGCGAAGGTGGCCAGTGATCACGGTGCTGTCCTTCGCAAGGATTTCCGTGCCGTCGCCGACGCCGTCCGCGAGATCGCTGCGCGGGAAGACTCGTCGAGCCGATGACCCGCGGGTCGGCGACTACTGGGCCGGCGGCATTCGCCGAAGAGGCGAACGGTGCTCGGTCTCTTCGTCTCGCCGGATATCCCGGGGCGGCGACAGCGGTGGCCGCGGATCGGGTCATCGATCGGTGCGGACCGTTTCGAGGATCCGGCGCAGCGTGGCCAGAGTGTCCGGGAGGGCGTCGGGACCGGGAGCGGTGGCGAGCCAGAGGGCGGCTTCGTTCATGGCACCGGACAGCAGATGGGTGAGCGGCGGTATGGGCTGGGGCGGGATGACCCCGTCGGCGACCAGGGCGGTGAGGGCTTCCTCGAGATGGCGGGCGGAGGCGGTTTCGTCCATGGCCCGCCACTCCTGCCAGCCCAGGACCGCGGGGCCGTCGATCAGCATGATGCGCTGGATCTCGGGGGTGGTGCAGGTGGTCAGGAAGGTTTCGCAGCCGGTGACGAGCTGGGTCCACGGATCGGGTTCGGCATCAGCGGCGGCGGCGACCCGGACGCCGACCTCGTTCTGGACATCCGCCAGGACGGCGCGGAAGAGGGCGAGTTTGCTGTCGAAGCTGTGATAGAGCGCGCCCTTGGTGACCCCGGCCGCGGCGACTATCTCCGAAAGACCCACGGCGGCATAACCCTTGGTGGCGAAGAGCTGCCGGCTCTCGTGCAGCAGAGTGTGGCGGGTCTGTTCCCGCTGCTGGGCGCGCCCGATCATCGCGAACCTTCCGTTGACATACCGACGGTATGCGACCTAGCGTAGTTCGCATACCGTCGGTATGTGAAAACTCGTGCGAAAGAGGTCCCCATGGCACTCAGCAGCTTCTACCCGGTCATCGGCACCACCCGGATCGCGCAGGCGCGTGATTTCTACACCCGCTGGTTCGGATTCGAGATCGTCTTCGACGCCGACTGGTACGTCAGCCTGCGGCGGACCGAGGGCGAGCGGCAGTACGAACTGGCCCTGCTCGATCCCACACACGCGACCGTGCCCGAGAACTACCGCAGGCCCGTCCAGGGTCTGCTGCTGAATTTCGAGGTCGACGATGTCGATGCCGAATGGGAGCGTCTGGTCGTCCGAGGTGGGCTGCCGGCCGAACTCGACATCCGCTCGGAGGATTTCGGGCAGCGGCACTTCATCATCGCGGATCCGAGCGGTGTCCTGATCGATGTCATCACCGAGATACCACCGGCTGCCGAGTACGCCGAGCAGTTCGCCGCCGGGTCCACGGCCGGGTGATGTTCAGTTCGCTTCCCCGCCCCCGGCCCGGGGCTCGCCGGAACCGGACCTCCGGAAGAGCAGCGGCGGGGGGAAATCCCTGGAGACGATCCGCGTACCGGACCACGGACATATCGTGCGGCTGTCGCGCAGATGCTCGCCGACGCGCCCGTCCACGATGGTGACATTGCGGGCGGGACACAACCCGGGGCAGCCGATACCGGTAATCGAACCGGCACGGTCGCGGTGGACCGGACTGCGCAGCTGACGTGAACTGATCCACGGCGTGTGTCCGCGCCGGCAGACGGCGCTCTCGGTGACTTTTATTCCGACCCAGGGGCATTCGCCGGGCACATTGCGCCAGTGCTCGGCCACCCGGCCGCCCACCACGGTCGTCCCGTGCAGGCAGTGCAGTGTCTCCGGGCATCGGTACAGGCCGGTGGCGGTCTTGGTGACGAGCATCCCGATATGGATCCAGGGCTCGAGCAGGCAAGCGCAGTCGGAACCAGCTGGTTGAGGCATGCGGTGTGGTTCGGTGTGCCGGCGTTGCCGGATGGGCGGACAATGGACCGAATGACATCCGATGTGTATGCGCGGCTCGGCGATCCGGGCGAACTCCGGGCGCGGCTACGGCACATCTACTGGATCGGTGGTGGAAGCGGCGCCAGGAAGTCGGCTGTAGCGGCGCGTATCGCGGCCCGGCACGACCTGCGGGTGTATTCGACCGATGCCACCATGGCCGACCACGCTCGGCGCAGTACACCCGGCGACGCTCCGCGTCTTTCCGAGTTCATGAGCATGAGCATGGACGAGCGCTGGGTGAACCGCACTCCGGAGCAGATGCTCGAGACTTTCCACTGGTTCCGGGGTGAGTGTTTCGGGGCGATCATCGACGATCTGCTGGGGATATCCGATCGTACTGTCGCCGAGGGGTTCCGCCTGCTGCCGGAACTGGTGGCGCCCCTGCTCGCCGACTCGACCCGGGCGATCTGGCTATTGCCCGGACCGGCATTCCGCCGGACCGTGTTCGCCGACCGCGGCTGGGAGATTGCCTGCCGTACCGGCGATCCGGCTCGCGCGCGGCGAAATCTGCTGCGACGTGACGAGATGTTCACCGACCGCGTACGCGCGCGGGCCCATGATCTGAGTCTGCCGATACTCGAAGTCGACGGATCACTGACGATCGGCGAAACGACCGATCGGATAGGGCGTGCGTTCGGTCTGTGACCCCGGGCGGGCCGATGTCGAATGCGCTGATCCTGTGGATCCAGTGCCCTCGTCAGAGGCACTCCCGCGATTCCAGGTGCGGGGTCAGATCCGGCCGAGATCGATCTCGACGGTGAACGGGGCGGAAACCCGGACGATCCCGGTGAACATCTCTCCGGTCCGATAGGACCCGGTCGCCGGGTCGAGGATGTAGGTGTAGATCAGCGGAACTCCGGTCGCGGCGTGTTCGATTCGCCAATAGAACGCGATACCTGCCCTCGCGTACTGCTCGACTTTCACCAGCCGGTCGGTGGTCTCCGAGCCCGGCGAGACGACTTCGGCGACCAGCAGCACGTGCTCGGGGCGGGTCGGCGTGATGTCGATCGTATCCGCGCGATACACCACCACGTCCGGCCGCCGGTTGTTGAGCGGAACATCCTGGAGCCGGACATCGAAATCCGTATCGGCGTTCCAGTCCGCTCCGGCCGCTGCGTCCAGCGCGTTCGCCAGGATCCTCGCAAGACGGTTGTGCCGTTTCGACGCGCTGGGGCTCACGACGACCATTCCGTCCACGATCTCGATCCCCGCACACTGCTCCTCGGACCAGGAGTCGTACTCCGCTGGTGTGATCTGCTCGTGCATCCACGCGGGGGCTATCGTCTCGGCGCTCATGACGCTCCTCCCGGACACCTGTCGGGCGGGCTCTGTCCCGCTGCACGAAGTCTACTGTGTCGCGCTGCCACTGCCCTGTTCCCGAGTTGTGGCCGCCGCGAGCATTCAGAGCTCTGGTCGCGGCGGCGCGACGACAGGCACCCGCTTCGGGTAGGCGGTCACGAGCACGGTGTTCTGGTCGCAGGCCGCCTCGGCGTATCTCGCCGACCTCGTGGATCATGTAGGCCGTGAGCGATAACGATCTTGTGGATGTGACCATAAGCGGACCCGACGAGGAATGGCTGGCCGAGTTCACCCACCGGCTCGTCACGGATCGGCTGGCGGCCTGCGGGAACATCTTTCCGGATGTGCGGTCCATCTACCGGTGGGAAGGTGCGGTGGAAGACGCGTCCGAGGCGGTCGTCGTACTGCACACCCGGGCGTCGCTCGTCGCCGCGATCG
This sequence comes from Nocardia sp. NPDC001965, assembly GCF_053594175.1. NCBI lineage: Bacteria > Bacillati > Actinomycetota > Actinomycetes > Mycobacteriales > Nocardiaceae > Nocardia > Nocardia sp. NPDC001965. The sequence goes on along the minus strand of NZ_JBSFDZ010000011.1, from coordinate 71,365 downwards.
TCGAACGGGCCAATTCCGAGCACCCCGACGAGGTTCCGCAGGTCGTCGCGGTACCGGTTGCGGATGTGAACCCCGCCTACGGGCAGTGGATCCTGGACGAGACCGCGAGCTGAACGCCAACGTTCCCATATCCGGCCGGGTGGCTCGGGTCCGCTACGCAGGCCCGGCCAGGTGATCCGGGTTCGGTGAACGGTCGTATGTCAGCGATGGACCAGATCGGCGTATTCCGGATGCGCGCCGATGTAGTCGTCGACGTACCAGCAGGTGGCCGCGACCGCGAAGCCGGCGGCGCGGGTCTCGTCGAGTGCGTACTTCACCACCTGCGCCGCCACACCCCGTCCCCGGAACTCCGGAAAGGTGATGGTGTGGTGGAAATTGCGGACCTTCGGCGACTCGGTCTCCGCGTAGTCGGCGTAGCCCGCGAGGTCTCCGTCGAGGTAGATCTCGAAGCGGGTGTCGTCGGCGTTGTGCCGCAGTTCGGTACTCACCTCCGATGGAACCCCGGGCCGGGGGTGGTTTGTTCCGGTATCAGAGGACGGCGCCGGGGTTGAGGATGCCGTGCGGGTCCAGAGCATGTTTGATCCGCCTGGTCAGGTCCATCACCTCGGGTCCCAGCTGATCCGGCAGCCAGGCCTTCTTGAGACGGCCCACACCGTGTTCGCCGGTGATGGTGCCACCGAGCGCGATCGCCAGATCCATGATCTCGCCGAACGCGCGGTGCGCGCGTTCGGTCTCGTCGGGATCGGCCGGATCGTGCACGATGAGTGGATGGGTGTTGCCGTCCCCGGCATGCGCGATCACCGAGACGGTGACCTTGTTCCGCTCGGCGATCTCGGCGATACCGGTGACCAGATCGCCCAGGCGGGGCAGCGGTACCCCCACATCCTCGAGCAGGAGCGGGCCGAGCCGTTCGACGGCGGGGATCGCGTAGCGGCGGGCCGCGGTGAACGCCTCGCCCTCGTCCGCGTCGGCGGTGTGGAACGCCTCGGTGGCCCCGGCGGCCCGGCAGGCTTCCAGTATGACGCGGGCCTCCTGGGCAGCATGGTCGCCGGGTGCGTCGGACCGGGCGACCAGCAGCGCGGCGGCGCCACGATCCAGGCCCATTCGTAGTTCGTCCTCCACCGCGTTGATGGCGACGGTGTCCATGAATTCGAGCATGGCCGGGCGCAATGCGCCGGTGACGGCGAGGATCGCCTCGGTGGCGGCGGTGAGTGTCGCGAACGAGGCGACCACGGTGCTCTGCGCCGGCTGGGCGGGGAGCAGGCGCAGGGTGACTTCGGTGATGATGCCGAGTGTGCCCTCACTGCCGACGAACATCTTGGTGAGCGACAGTCCGGCCGAATCCTTCAGCCGGGGACCGCCCAGCCGGACCGCCGTGCCGTCGGCCAGTACGACTTCCATCCCGAGCACATAGTCGGTGGTCACGCCGTATTTCACGCAGCACAGTCCACCGGCGTTGGTGGCGGCGTTACCACCGATCGAGCAGATCTCGAACGACGAGGGATCCGGTGGATACCACAGGCCGTGCTCGGCGACCGTTCGTTTGACCTCGGCATTGAGCAACCCGGGGCCGACAACGGCGGTCCGGGTGACCGGGTCGACGCTGATCTCGCGCATCCGCTCGGTGCTCAGCACGATCCCGCCGTCCACCGCCGTCGCCCCGCCGGAGAGTCCGGAGCCCGCGCCGCGTGGCACCACCGGGACCCGGTGTTCGTCGGCCCAGCGCAGCGTGGCGGACACGTCCGCGGTCGTGTTCGCGCGGACCACGGCCACAGGTGTGCCCGCCGCCGGGTCCTTGGCCCAGTCCTGCCGGTATCCGGCGAGGACATCGGGGTCGGTGAGTACCGCGCCGGCGGGGAGGCGGTCGATCAGTTCACGCAGGTCCACGCCCCAACGCTAACCGTTCCGGGGCCGGGGCGGGGTCCCGTCCGCGCGGACGGGACCCCGCGATGTCACAGGCCGTGCCCGCGCGAAGCGTTCACCGACTCCGCGAGCTCGGCCTCCCCGGCGGTGCCGAAACCGGCCCGTCGCACGGCGACGGCGTGCTCGAATTCGGCTTCCACCAGATCGGCATTGATCTGCGCTCCGGCCGTCGCGCCCGCGGCGGCGGCCGCCCCGACCTGGGCGGCCACATCGGTGACATTGCCCGCGGCCCAGACCCCCGGCACCTCGGTGCGGCCGGTGGCGTCGGTGGTGAGGTAGCGGCCGAACCCGGCGGGGTGGTCGACCGCGGTCAGCCCGAGACCGTCCAGGAATCCGGACCTGGCCACCATATGGGTGCCGACGGCGACGACCTCGCGGGCGATCACGGTGCCGTCCGCGAGTCGGATCCCGGTGATCCGGTCGTCGGTGATCTCGATCCCGGTGATCTTGCCCGGTACCACCCGCACACCGCGGGCGGCGAGGCGTTCGGCGGCTTCCGGGGTGGGGTCGGGCTGGTCGTGGGTGAAGTACACGACGTCATCGCTCAATTGCCGGAACAACTGCACCTGATGCATGGATATCGGCCCGCGACTCAGCACCGCGATCGCCCGGTCGCGTACCTCCCAGCCGTGGCAGTACGGGCAGTGCACCACATCGCGGCCCCAGCGTTCCCGCAGGCCGGGGATATCGGGGAGTTCGTCGGTCAGTCCGGTGGTCACCAGCAGCCGCCGGGCCCGGACCGTTCGTCCGTCGGCCAGAGTGATCACGAAACCTGCCCCGTCGCGGGCCGCGGCGGTGATCTCGCCGGACACCACGTGCCCGCCGTAGCGGCGCACCTCGGCACGGCCGGTTTCCAGTAGTTCCGCCGGCGCTATCCCGTCGCGGGCCAGTAGCCCGTGCACAGCGTCGGCGGGCGCGTTGCGTTGTCGTCCCGCGTCGATCACCACCACCGTGCGCCGCGAGCGGGCCAGCATGAGTGCCCCGTTCAGCCCGGCCGCGCCGCCGCCGGCCACCACCACGTCGTAGTCGTTCTCCAGTTGCTCGGTCACCGTGACCACCTCCTCGTCGCCGACTATCCGGTTCATCGAGGAAACTGGCAAATAAATTTGCTGTATCGGCAATTAGTTGAGATCCGAACAAGGCGGGGTAGCCCGGAAGCCGCGCCCGAACTGTGGGTTTGCCGGACGCTCATCTGCCGGTCACCTGATCCTGCGAGGCTGGCGCCGTGCAGGATCTGGTGACGAACGCTGATATGGGGGAGATCCGGTTCGCCCGATGGTGCGCGAAGCTGGTCGCGCGCCTACCGTGGGGGCTCAGCCGGATCGTCGCCCCCACGTTCCTCGGCTTCGCGCTGATCAACGGCTTCACCTTCGGCGTCGATCTGCTCATCCTCACCGCCATGCGCAGCGGATTCGGCCTGCCGGGCTGGCTGTCGGTATCGGTGGGCTACATCTGCGCCTTCGCGCTGGCGTTCTACCTGAACCGGCGGCTGAACTTCCGCTCCCACGCGCCGGCCGGTAGGCAGGCGGTGGTCTACGTTTTCGTCGTACTGATCAACTACCTGGTCTTCGTCCTGGGCGTCGGGGCCGGCCTGGCCGCGCTCGGTGTGCAGTACCACCTGTCCCGCCTACTGGCCGGGGCCTGCGAGGCGGGGTACATGTACTCGGCCATGCGCTGGGTGGTATTCCGGCGAAACTGAACCGGCCCGATCGGTTCGGCGGTTGCGCCGGGAGCCGGCCCGGTGCCGGATCAGCCTGTGTACAAGTGGGTTCCGCTACGGTCGCGGACCACCACATCACTGTCGGTGAGCGGCCAATGCGGGGTGCCGGCCGCGCGCAGGCGGGCGGCGAACTCGTCCCCGGCGCCCTCGGGATCGGTGGGCGAACCCAGATGCGGGACTATCGGGCGGTCGATCACGCCGAGGCCGTCCCAGATCGGTTCGATCCCGCAGGCCGGCAGCACCTCCGCCGGATCGTCGGCGGTCTCCAGGCCGGTCAGGTCCGGGCTCAGCACACAGGCACCCGCGCTGTAACCCGCGTAGAGCAGTGTGTCCGCGGCCAGCAGCTCCGGGATGATCCGGTCGGCGCCACTGCGCGCGAATTGGGCACGCAGCACGAAGGTGTTCCCACCGCGCACCCAGACCGCAGGGAACTGCGCCAACCGACGGCTCAATTCGGCAGTGCGCCCGGCATATTCGCGCAGGTCGACCTCTTCGGGTCGGAAACCGAGTTTCCGCAGCGGTATCAGTTCGCTGGTCAGGGCGGCCGCACGCGCCCGGCCCCAGGCATCACAGGCGTTGGCGATCACCGCGATCGGACCCGGTTTTCCGGCCAGTGCGGTGAATGCATCGTAGTGCGCGCCGAATCGGTAGCTCGCCAGGAACAATCGCATCTCAGATGGTGAACGCGAGATTGCGAACCACCCGGCGGCCCAGTTCCGCGTCACCGCGGAAGGTGATCCGGGCCAGCGCCGCTTCGGCGTCCACCCGGCCGCCGCCGAGCCGGACCAGCAGACCGGAGTCCAGCCCGAGGGTCACGGTGGGTTCCCCGGCCGGTGTGTCCACATAGCCGGCCCGATCGGCGACCTCGATATACAGCGTGCGGGCGAGTGGTCCGGTGAGCTCCAGGGAGATCAGCGAACCCGCCGGTGCTTTTCCACGTTTCGCGACCACCCGGGGTAGCGAATACGCGAATTCGGCGAAGGCGAGTTCACCCCGGGCGCCGCCCTCGTCCACCTCGCTGCCGAGGGCGTCGGCGATATCGAGTTCGTGCATCCAGCAGTCGAACAACCGCACCCGCATGAACCGCGCGTAGGGGACCTCGCCGATGGGTGAGGGGGACGGTGCGGTCCATGCCGCATCGTCCATGGCGGCTAGTGCCGCGCGGCGGCGGTCGGTCACCTCGCGGTACAGGTCGAGCAGTTCGGTGCCCGGCCGCGGCCGCAAGCGTTGGACCCAGATCTCGTTGAGCGCGCCGATATCGTTGCGGACGTGCGGCAGAGTCTTCACATCGATTTCGGGGGCCTGCGGATCACGAGCCGGGGGTTTGTCGCCGAGCAGCAGCGATTCGGTGCCGATCACATGGCTCACTACGTCGAAGACGGTCCACCCCGGCAACGGTGACGGGGTGCGCCAGCGGTCCTCGTCGAGATCGTCGACCAGGGCGGCGAGGGCGGCGAGCTGTTCGGACAACAGCGTGGTGAGCTCGGTCCGGTCGGGAGTGTCGGTCATCGGGTCCTCCTTCGAGGTGGTACAGGCGATCTGTGGAGCCGCAGTGCAGGCCGGGGCCTCGCATCGATCGGCAGTGTCCTCCGTGCACCGGTCGGAAACCGGGCGGACGCTGCCGGTCAGGCGGCGGGGTCGCCCCCGGCTCCGGTCTCCGGTTCCAGGGCGGCCAGATCCGCGCGCAGTGCGGCGGCGACGCGCTCCGGTTCGTGCGAGCGGCGCAGGACGAGGCCGGTCGCCAACCGGAATTTGTCGCCGTGGCTGCGGGGAATCACGTGCAGGTGGACGTGCGCGACCGTCTGGAACGCGGCTCTGCCGTCGTTGATCAACAGGTTCGCGCCGTCGGCGGCGAACCCGGGACCCTGTACGGCCCTGGCGATCCGGTGGCCGACGCGGAACAACTCGGCTCCGGTCTCGGCGTCGAGTTCGGACAGGTCGGTGGCATGCCGTTTCGGGATCACCAGGGTGTGCCCGCGGGTGATCGGCCGGATATCGAGGAACGCGGTCACGGTGTCGTCCTCGTAGACCCGGTGGGCCGGCGCGGCGCCGGCCACGATCCGGCAGAAAACGCAGTCGCTCACCTGCCGCACTCTACGGCGTAAGGGCGAATCGGTCCCGCTGTCCGCCGATCGGCTTGGCAAACTTTTCAAACTCTCGGGCACGCTTCTGCGGATATGGCCCGTGATCAGGATTTACCGATGCGAAGACAACCGCACGCCGCTGCGGAATGTGACGGGCATCTCAGCTAATCTCACTTCGGCCGATGTACGGTTGCCAGGATTTCGGGCGGTGGTGTCCCAGGACACCTCCGCCCGCGCCGTTGATCGGCGGCCGAATAGCAGGAGAGGGAAGCAGACTAGTGGAGACAACGCAGGCCGTAGGCGATTCGTCGTCGCGCGGGGCGCGTGTCGGTGTCGTTCGCGAATCCGCCGCGGGCGAGCGGCGGGTCGCCTTGGTTCCGAAGATCATCCCCACCCTGCTGAAGCAGGGCGTGGAAGTGGTGGTCGAAGCCGGAGCCGGAGCGGGCGCGCTCATTCCCGATACCGCCTACGAGGAAGCCGGTGCCAGGATCGGGGATCCGTGGTCGGCCGATGTGGTCGTCAAGGTGGCCCCGCCCAGCGATGCCGAAGTGGGCAAACTGTCCTCGGGACAGACGCTCATCGGATTCCTCGCCCCGCGCAACGCCGACAACCAGATCGACGCGCTGCAGAAGGCCGGTGTGCAGGCGTTCGCGGTGGAGTCCATTCCGCGGATCTCGCGCGCCCAGGTGATGGACGCACTGTCCTCGCAGGCCAACGTGGCCGGGTACAAGGCTGTACTGCTGGCGGCGTCGGAATCGACCCGTTTCTTCCCGATGCTCACCACCGCGGCCGGAACCGTGAAACCGGCGACCGTGCTGGTACTCGGTGTCGGCGTGGCCGGGTTGCAGGCGCTGGCCACCGCGAAACGCCTCGGCGGCCGCACCACCGGCTACGACGTACGTCCCGAGGTCGCCGACCAGGTGCGTTCGGTGGGCGCCCAGTGGCTCGATCTCGGTATCGACGCCGCCGGTGAGGGCGGTTACGCCCGCGAACTCACCGATGAGGAGAAGGACAAGCAGCAGCAGGCACTCGAGGACGCCATCAAGGGTTTCGACGTGGTGATCACGACCGCGCTGGTTCCCGGCCGTCCGGCACCGCGATTGGTGACCGCCGCCGCGGTGGCCGGGATGAAACCGGGCAGCGTCATCGTGGATCTCGCCGGCGAGACCGGCGGCAACTGCGAACTCACCGAGCCCGGGCAGACCGCGGTCAAGCACGATGTCACGATCTGCTCGCCGCTGAACCTGCCGGCCACGATGCCCGAGCACGCCAGTGAGCTGTACTCGAAGAACATCGCCGCGCTGCTGGAACTGATGCTCGCCGACGGCGAACTGAAACCGGACTTCGCCGACCAGGTGCTGGCCGATTCCTGCGTCACCCGTGACGCCGAACCGACAACGAAGGCGCAGTGATGTACACCGAGCTGCTGGCGAATATCGCGATTCTGGTGCTGTCCGGATTCGTGGGTTTCGCCGTGATCTCCAAGGTCCCCAATACTCTGCACACCCCGCTCATGTCGGGCACCAACGCCATCCACGGCATCGTGGTGCTCGGTGCGCTGGTCACCCTCGGGCGGGTCGAGGATCCCTCGATCGGGGTGCAGGCCATTCTGTTCGTGGCCGTGGTCTTCGGAACGCTCAACGTGATCGGTGGTTTCGTGGTCACCGACCGGATGCTGGGCATGTTCAAGGGCAAGAAGCCCGCCGCGGGTGCCGAGAAGGCAGGTAAGTGACCCATGGACAATCTGGTCGATATTCTCTACATCCTGTCCTTCGCCCTGTTCATCTACGGTCTGATGGGGCTGACCGGTCCGAAGACCGCGGTCCGGGGCAACTGGATCGCGGCGGCCGGTATGGCGATCGCGGTGGTCGCCACGCTGATCGCGGTGCGGGACAGCACCAACTGGATCCTGATCGTGGCGGGCCTGATCGTCGGTGTGGCGCTGGGTGTTCCACCGGCGCGCTACACCAAGATGACCGCGATGCCCCAGCTGGTGGCGGCGTTCAACGGTGTCGGCGGCGGTACGGTCGCCCTCATCGCCTGGGCCGAATTCATCGATACCACCGGCTTCTCGGCCTTCCAGCACGGCGAGGAACCGACGGTGCACATCATCGTCGGCTCGTTGTTCGCCGCGATCATCGGCTCGATCTCCTTCTGGGGTTCGCTGATCGCGTTCGGCAAACTGCAGGAGATCCTGCCCGGCCGCCCGATCGGCCTCGGCAAATTGCAGCAGGTGGTGAACCTGCTGCTGCTGGTGATCGCGGTCGCGGCCGCGGTGGTCATCGGGCTCGGTGCCGCCGACGGCGGTGTCTCGCAGCTGTGGATGGTCGGTCTGCTCGTGGCCGCCGGGGTGCTGGGGCTGATGGTGGTGCTGCCCATCGGTGGCGCGGACATGCCGGTGGTGATCTCGCTGCTCAACGCGCTCACCGGGCTGTCGGCGGCGGCGGCCGGTCTGGCGCTGAACAACACCGCCATGATCGTGGCCGGCATGATCGTCGGCGCGTCCGGCACCATCCTGACCAACCTGATGGCCAAGGCCATGAACCGGTCCATCCCGGCGATCGTGGCAGGCGGTTTCGGTGGCGGCGGCGGTGCGGTCGCCGGTTCCGGTGGCGGCGAACAGAAGCAGGCCAAGGCCACCTCGGCGGCCGACGCCGCGATCCAGATGGCCTATGCCAACCAGGTGATCGTGGTGCCCGGCTACGGTATGGCCGTCGCTCAGGCGCAGCACGCGGTCAAGGAAATGGCGGGACTGCTCGAGGCCAAGGGCGTCGAGGTCAAGTACGCGATCCATCCGGTCGCGGGCCGGATGCCCGGTCATATGAACGTCCTGCTGGCCGAGGCCGAGGTGTCCTACGACGCCATGAAGGAAATGGACGATATCAACGGCGAATTCGGCCGTACCGATGTCGCCCTGGTCATCGGCGCCAACGACGTCACCAACCCGGCGGCCCGCGAGGATTCCGCCAGCCCGATCTACGGGATGCCGGTCCTCAATGTCGACCAGGCCAAATCGGTGATCGTACTGAAGCGTTCGATGAACAGCGGTTTCGCCGGTATCGACAATCCGCTGTTCTACTCCGACCACACCTCGATGCTGTTCGGCGACGCGAAGAAATCCGTCGGCGCGGTGACCGAGGAGTTGAAAGCGCTGTAGTCACGGGAGCAGCACGGTCCCGGGTTCCGCGGTCGACGACCGCGCCCGGGCCGTGCTGCTGTTGTACCGTCGGTCGATGGCGAGTCCCGGAGCGAAACTGTTGCAGTCCGCTGGTTCGTCCGGTCGCCGATCTGGTTGTTCCGGGCCCGGCTGGGATTCCTGTTCGGGTTGAGCGGAATCATCGAGGAGGCGACCGGGCAGGGGATCGAGACCGTTTCGCTGGTCGAATCGACGCTCACTGCCCAGGGTCTCGGCGCGGCGGGTGCCGTGGTGAAAAACAGGTGGACGCTGCCCGGGCCCGGGTCGATGATTGTCGGCAATGCTGGAACACCACGAACCATTGCGCCTGATCGGTCCCGACACCCCCGCCGCGGATCCCGCCGAACTGCTGGCGTGGAACGCCGTACTCGATTCCTACTCCACCGCCCGCGATCTGCTGGACATGCTCACGCTGGGGTTCTTCGGCCGTGGGACACAGCCCTATTACCGGAAACGCCGGCTGGACCGGATCCGCCCGGAAGCGGAACTGCGTCCCGCCGGATCGCGGATCGCGCGTTCGGTGGTCGATTCCGATTCGCGGTCGATCCTGGTGCTCGGTGACGGCTGGACGCTGCGGGCCGACCGCTGGCCGGACCGATCTGCTCAGGTAGAGGTCACCGCGGTCAGCGACGAGCTCGCCGAACGTGTGGTGACCGAATCGGTCCGCGATGCCGAAGAACCGGTCGGTGACGAGCGGGCGACGGTCAAGATGGGCTTCTGGCACCAGGGTGAGCACGGGGCGCATCGGCGCGCGCTGGCCGTCACCACTCCGGAGTGGACGGAGATCCGGGACAACTACAGCGATCCGGTGGCCACCGCGCTGGACCGGCTCATGGCCTTGCGCCCGGACGATATCCGCGGCCGGTTGCTGCTGCTGCACGGTCCGCCCGGCACCGGTAAGACGACCGCGTTGCGAGCCCTGGCGCGCGCATGGTCGGACTGGTGCCAGGCCGATTGTGTTCTCGATCCGGAGATGCTGTTCGCCAAACCCGGTTATCTGATGCGGGCCGCCATGGGCGCCGAAGGGGAGGACGAGGAGGCCGACCGCTGGCGGCTGCTGATCCTCGAGGACTGCGACGAACTGATCCACAGTGAGGCGAAGTCCTCGTCGGGGCAGGGGCTTTCCCGGCTGCTCAATCTCACCGACGGCATGCTGGGGCAGGGTCGCGACGTCCTGGTCGCGATCAGCACGAACGAGGATCTCTCCCGGTTGCACCCCGCGGTGACCCGGCCCGGCCGTTGCCTCGCGCAGTTGGAGATCGGCCGGTTGTCCGCCGCCGAGGCGCGTCGCTGGCTGGGTGACCGGGGCGGGTCCGCGCCGGCGGCGGGCGCGACGCTCGCCGAACTGGTCGCACTGCGCGATGGAACCGGCAGCATCGCGGTCCACGACGCGGCGCCGGACACCGGGATGTATCTGTAGCACGCGCCGGCCCGCCACGGTTGTCGGTGCCTGCCGTTACCTTGTGGGCATCACCTGAGCGGCGGGAGGAGCGGACGGTGTCGATGGGGCTTGTGCAGTGTGGGGTTGCGGTGCTGGCGATCGGTACCCGATTCCTCGCGGCCGGTTGGTTCTTGATCTTCGCGATGCTGACCCTCGGTATCGTCCCGATCCTGCTCACCGGCCCGCTCGTGCTCTTCGGGTTCGTTGCGCCGGCCGAGGCGTACCCGTTACTCCTGATCGCCGATATCCTGCTCCTGACCAGCGCCCTCACTCTGCCCGACATGGGGGACAACCCGGAATATCAATTCCCCTGGATGACGCTGCGGACCGGCTGTCCGGGTCTGTCCGTGCACAGTTCGCGCGCGGACCGGCTCGTGGCGGTGGGGCGATTCGGTGGTTACGCCTATCTGATCGCGCTTCTCGCGCTGACGGTCTGGACGCTCGCCTGGGCCGGGTCGGGCCGGTCGGTGTGCGGTGGCGCCGGCCGCGACGGTCTGTTCCGCCCGCTGCTCCCGCCCGGGCTCCGCGCGGAGATCCGCCGTGCGCGGGCAGGCCCGGTACGCCTGGCCGGGTATGCCGTCGTCACGGGTATTCCCAGAGAGAGGGCGCCGCTATCGTTGGCGGAGTGGATGCATTGGCGGCACTGCTGGAGGGCCCGAGGGCGCGGGGCGCGTTCGTGTTGCGGTCGCTGCTGAGCCCGCCGTGGTCGCTACGCATCCAGGATGAATCCCCGCTGACCGTCGCGGCCGTGATCCGGGGCCATGCGTGGATCCTGGCCGAGGACGGCGGCCGCCACCGGCTCGGTGCCGGTGATGTGGCGGTGTTCCGGGGCCCGAGTCCGTATACCGTCGCCGACGACCCCGCCACCGAGCCACAGATCCTGATCAATCCCGGCCAGGTCACCACCACGGTCGACGGCGAGGTGCTCTGCGAGACGATGAGTCTCGGAGTGCGGCAGTGGGGTAACGACCCCGATGGGGAAACGGTACTGGTCACGGGTTCCTATGAGCAGGCGGGAGCGGTGAGCCGGCGTCTGCTGCGCGCGCTGCCCCGGACGCTGGTGGTGCCCCGTGGCCGTTCCGACGATCGGGTGCTGAGTCTGCTGGTGGAGGAAACGGTCAAGGACCAGCCCGCGCAGAGTGCGGTACTGGACCGGTTGCTGGACCTGCTGCTGATCGCGACCCTGCGCACCTGGTTCGCCGGAAACGAGGCCCCGCCGTGGTACCACGCCTACAGTGATCCGCTGGTCGGCAAGGCGCTGCGGCTGCTCCAGCACAATCCCGCGCACGGCTGGACGGTTGCCGACCTGGCTCGCGAGGTGGGGGTTTCGCGGGCGGCGCTGGCCAGGCGGTTCACCGAACTGGTCGGCGAACCGCCGATGTCCTTCCTCACCGAATGGCGGTTGGATCTGGCCGCCGACCTGTTACAGGGCAGCGAGGACACGGTGGAGTCCATCGCCCGCCGGGTCGGGTACGGCAGCGCTTTCGCGTTGAGCACCGCCTTCAAACGACAGTTCGGGGTGAGCCCCCGTGATCACCGGCTCGGCGCCGCGGCCGCCGCGGTGCCCGCCGCCGGCTGACCCCGGTATCGTCGGCCGGGTGACCCAGCAGTATCCGGTGCTCTGGCCGGTGCCCACCCGATGGGCCGACAACGACCACTACGGCCATGTGAACAACGTGACCTACTACGCCTACTTCGATACGGCCGTCAACGCGTGGCTCATCGACGCCACGGGCACCGATATCCGGGATCTGCCCGCCATCGGGATCGTGGCCGAGACCTCGTGCCGTTTCCACGCTTCGCTGAGTTTCCCCGACCTGCTGCGGGTGGGTCTGCGGATCGCCCGGCTCGGCCGGTCCAGCATCACCTACGACCTCGCGATCTTCCGAGAGGCCGGTAGCGAGCTGGAACTGGCGGCGACCGGGACCTTCGTGCACGTCTACGTGGATTCCGAGACACGGAAACCGGTGGAGATCCCCGAGGTGATCCGTGAGGCGGCCGCGGCGCTGGTCACCGAAACGGAAGCCTAGATCGCGGAACGCGCCGATCTACGGCCGCGCCCGGGAAGTCCCGAAGCGGGTGCGGCGGTCCCACGCCGGTTGCGCGCGGAAGTTCCGCAACCCCGGCGACGCTCCCGCGGCTCCGGCGGGCCGACCGTCGAGAACCATCGAATTCACTCATGAACAGGCGATAACCGTGTTACTGTCGGTGCCGCCGAGTGCTGATCACAGCGTCGAATTCAGCGCGGCATGGTGGCCGGGGTATCTCCTCGGTCGCACGGAAGGGCGGTACCTGTGCATGTGATCGTCGGTGCCCGCGCGGTCGTCGCGTACCGGGTCGGGCGGCCTTGCCGCTCCGGCCGCGGTGGGTGTCGGCACGGCGAGCGGCCGATCCGGCCGCCCGCACTTCCCGGGCCGGTGCGTCCGGCCCCCGGGTTCCGGTTCGCCGTGCGAGATGGATCCCGTTGCGTATCCGTGGCCTCCGCGTGTACGCGGCGCCGCGGTCGTCGGCGGTGTAGTTCGATAGAACGGAAAGTCAGTTATGGCAGTGCAATTCGCTGTTTCCGGCGATCTCGGAAGTGAAGCCGGCCGGGTGGCCGGCCATCCTGGGGGCCGGCCGATGCGCAACCGTGGTGCGGTGGTGGCGTCCACAGTGGCAGAGGTCGTGAACTCCCTGGGCGGTTGGATATTCGATCGGACCACCGCGGGTTGCGAAACCATCGTGCTGACGGCGGATCCCGGGGATACGCGAGCGCTGGAGATCCTGGGCGCGAAAGCGTCGGCTCGGGTGGATGTGCCCGCCGATGCGGAATGGGCCGATGATCTGGATGTACTGGCCGCCGCCACGGATATCTACCTGGCCGACGCGCGGGTGCGCGAAATCTTCCGGGTGCGGCGTGAGCGGACGGCGCAGCAGAGCTACCTCTGGGGCCGGGGCCCGGATATCGAGATCGGCGCGGGATTCGCCGTGGTCACACCCCATCGTGTGAGCCTGGCCGGGCAGGCTTTCAAGCGTGCGGCCCTGGACGCGGTCGGCATCGCGCACCATGGGCAGCCGGTCGCCGAGGTGCTCTGGACGGCACACGGGCAGCACTAGCCGATTTTCCGGGGTCCGGCGCCGGTTGTCCGTGGTCTAGTGGCTACGCCGGCCGCCGGCCCGGTTCGCTTCGTGTCCGTCGGCGGGGCTTCCGACACCGGGGCCGAACAGGGAGAAAAGGGAGAAATCCAGCGTCGGCGCGGCCGATCGATCGCCCGTGGCCGGTCTCTGTTCGGCCAGCCGGGTGTTGTCGCTGGTCAGCCGGTGCATCACCCGGTCCAGGGATGTCAGGATGGTGGGTACGTCGGCCGTTCCGTCGACCAGCCGGCCGACCATCGCATAGCACAGATTGATCATGACCAGCGCGATATCGGTGACGTAATCACGGTCCAGGCCGCCCAACAGGTGGGCGGCCGCGGGCAGGACCGCCTCGAATCCCTGGCGGTCCAGCCGGTGTCCGCTCGGGGTGGCGCGGGCACGGAAGAACGCCTGGGCCATCCGCGGACTCTGCTCCCAGGGCTCGAACACTCGCCGGATCAGCCGCATCAACCCGTCGGCGAGTGGTTCGGACTGCGGATGGGAGGCCAGCTCGACGTAGGAGTGGCTGGCCATCCACGCCTCCACCGCCGCCACTATCAGTTCGTCGCGGCTGCTGTGCAGGCCGTAGATGGTGGTGAGCGATACCCGGGCCTGTTTCGCGACAGTACGCAACTGCACCGCGTCGTAACCGTCGGATTCGATGATCTCGACCACGGAATCGAGAATCCGCGCTGCGGTGTCCACCTCAACGGACCCATTCACCGGGTTATGGTAACCCGGTATTTCGGGAGACCGGTGCGCATCTCTCGCCGCTCGTGGGGGTCGCGCCGCTACCTGCCTTCGACGGCGCGATCGTATCCGGTGGAGCGGCGGCGCGTGGCCGAACCCGTTGCGGGACAACGGTACCGGTCCCGCGCGCGGCCGCGTCCGGTCACTGCGGAGAGCCGGGGTTTTCCAGCGCGTGCTGGAAGCGGCGCATACCGCGGATCCAGCGGTCGTAGTCCGACCCCTTGTGCTGGAACATCGTCAGGACCTCGGGGTGCGGCAGGATCAGGAACTGTCCGCCGGCCACCCCGGCGAGTACGGTATCGGCGACCTCCTCCGGAGTGAGCACGGCGCCCGCGGACTTCACGGCGTTGATCGCCAGCCGCCCGGCTTCCTCGTTGTCCGGCGGGATCATCCCCTCGCGCAGCAGCGCGGTGTCGACGCCCATGGGGCATACACAGCTGACGCGAACGCCTTTGTCGCCGTAGGTGACCGACAGCCATTCGGCGAACCCGACCGCGGCGTGTTTGGAGACGGCGTACGGCGCCGACCCGAGCTGGGTGAGCAGCCCGGCCGCCGATGCGGTGCTCACGAACCAGCCGGTCCCGCGCGCCAGCCAGCCCGGGACCAGCAGCCGGGCGGCGCGCACATGGGCCATGGTGTTGATCTCCAGTGCCGCCGCCCACTGGGCGTCGGTGCTGTCGAGTCCGGCGCCGCCGCCGATACCGGCATTGGCGAAGTACAGGTCGACCGGACCGAAGGCGGATTCCGCGGTATCGATCAGCCGCTGGATCACCTCGGGATCGGCGGCATCGCCGGCGGCGGAGACCGCGGCCGGGCCGATCTCGCCGGCCACTCGCTGTGCGCCGGCCGGATCGAGATCGGCCACTACGACCTTCGCGCCGTGGTCGGCCAGCCGCCGGGCCAGCGCTTCGCCGATTCCGGATCCGCCGCCGGTGACGATGGCGGTCCGGCCGGAGTAGGTGTCCGATACTGTGCCTGAGAGCTCCATGCTGGCACCTTAGCCGTTCTTTGCGACATTCACCTTTATATGTCGCTTAATCGACTTCCGGGCCGGTGTCCGGCCCCCGGCCGGGTGGCGTATCCGCGGCGGTTCGACCCGTATCGGCCGGCGGGCGGGGATTGCCCGACGGCCGATACGACTCGGCCAGGCGGCGCAGTAGTGGAGCGGTCCGTGGCCCCACCGATTCCTGCATCACCAGGGCCATATTCGTGCGGACAACCCCCGGAATCTTGAGGATCTGCCCGGTGATCCGGTACAGATCGTCGGCATCGCGCGCCACCACCCGGACGGTCAGGTCGGTGGGTCCGGTCATCCCGCACACCTCGGTCACTTCCGGTATCTCGGCCAATTCATCGACCACCGCCTCCAGTCGGTGCTGGTCCACGACCACCGCGACGAAGGCGGACAGGCGGTAGCCGAGGGCGCGCGGTTCGACCCGGCGTTCGAAACTGCCCAGCACGCCGGTGGCCTCCCAGCGGGTGAGCCGCGCCTGCACGGTGTTGCGGGACAGGCCGAGCCGGGCGGCCAGTTCGACACCGGTGGCCCGGGGGTTGGCGATGAGTTCCAAGAGCAGTCGGGCGTCGGTGGCGTCGGCTACTGCTTCGGTTTTCTCCGGACTGGTCATATGACGCAGTATGACAGCATCGGTCGGTTCGAAACCGTGCATTCTGATCAGTTTCCGAATAGGCACTTGCGCATATCGCTTAATCGTGGATGCTATGTGGTACAGGCCACATCAGCGCGTGACCCGCGTGAGGAGGCGATGCAGATGCCCGGCACAACCGAGTATCCGGTGCAGTTGATCCAGCCCGACGGCGCTCGGGTGCACCACCCCGAATATCAGGCCCTGGTCGCCGATATCGGACCCGGCGAACTCCGGCAGCTCTACGAAGACCTGGTGGTCACCCGGCGGATCGACACCGAGGCCGTCGCGCTGGCCCGGCAGGGGCAGCTCGGGCTCTGGGCGCCGTACCAGGGGCAGGAAGCCGCCCAGGTGGGCTCGGCCCACGCGCTGCGTCCCGACGACTATGTCTTCGGTAGCTACCGCGAAAGTGCCGTCGCCTACTGCCGGGGGGTGCGGCCCAGTGCGATGGCCGCGATGTGGCGGGGCGTCTCGCACTCCTCGGGGGATCCGGCGATCGCCAATATGGCAAACCCGGCGATCGTCGTCGGAGCCCAGGGATTGCACGCCACCGGTTACGCCTACGCCGCCCACCTCGACGGCGCCGAGATCGCGACAGTCGCCTATTTCGGCGACGGTGCCACCAGCCAGGGCGATATCGCCGAAGCGCTGACCTTCGCCGCGAGCTGGAGCGCGCCCGTGGTGTTCTTCTGCACGAACAACCACTGGGCTATCAGCGAGCCCGTCCAGTTGCAGAGCGCCACCCCGATCGCGCGTCGCGCGATCGGATACGGAATCCCCGCGGCCCGAGTGGACGGGAACGACGTACTGGCCGTGCTGGCCGTCACCCGGCAGGCCGCGGCACGCGCCCGCAGCGGCGGTGGGCCCTCGTTCATCGAGGCTGTCACCTACCGAATGGGCCCGCATACGACCGCCGACGACCCCACCCGCTACCGCACCGCCGCCGAAACCGAGGAATGGGCCCGGCGGGATCCGATCCTGCGGATGCGACTGCTGCTGGAACGGGAAGGACTGCTCGACGACGAGTTCCGGCAGCGAGTGGACGAACGGGCCGACGAGGTGGCGCACCTGATGCGCACCGAAACCCTCACGATGGCCGACCCCGAGCCGTCGGAACTGTTCGCCCACGTCTACGCGACTCCACACCGGGGTCTGGACGAACAGCGCGCCGAGTATGCCGCGTATCTGGCCGACGACCCGGCCGCCGCACTCGCCACCGTCGCGCCGACCGCGCGCGAGGAAGGAGTCCGCTCATGATCACCACCTTCGCCGCGGCACTCAACGCAGGGCTGCGCACCGCACTGGAGGACGATCCGAAAGTGGTGCTGATGGGTGAGGACATCGGCCGGCTCGGCGGCGTCTTCCGGGTCACCGACGCGCTGCAGAAGGATTTCGGCGAGCGCCGGGTCATCGACACCCCGCTGGCCGAATCGGGCATCATCGGCACCGCCTTCGGGATGGCGCTGCGCGGCTACCGCCCGGTATGCGAGATCCAGTTCGACGGATTCGTCTATCCGGCCTTCGACCAGATCGTCTCCCAGGTCGCCAAGATCCACTACCGCACCCGGGGCGCGGTACGGGCGCCGCTGACCATCCGGATCCCGTTCGGCGGCGGTATCGGCTCGGTGGAACATCACTCCGAATCACCCGAGGCGTATTTCGCCCATACGGCCGGTCTGCGGGTGGTGGCGCCGAGCAATCCGGCCGACGCCTTCACCATGATCCGC
This sequence comes from Nocardia sp. NPDC001965, assembly GCF_053594175.1. Lineage (NCBI taxonomy): Bacteria > Bacillati > Actinomycetota > Actinomycetes > Mycobacteriales > Nocardiaceae > Nocardia > Nocardia sp. NPDC001965. Next base: position 53,767 of record NZ_JBSFDZ010000011.1, on the reverse strand, counting down.
CAAGCCATCGCGCTCGACGATCCGGTGATCTTCTTCGAACCCAAACGCCGGTACTGGGACAAGGCCGAATTCGATCCGGCGGCCGAACCGGACCTACCGCTGGACCGGGCCCGGGTGTGCGTTCGCGGTACCGATGCCACCGTGGTCGCCTACGGCGGCACCGTCGCCACCGCACTGGCCGCGGCGAAGACGGGTGCCGAGGAGGGGATCTCGCTGGAGGTGGTGGATCTGCGGAGTCTGGCACCACTGGACGTGGACACCGTGGCGGCATCGGTGGAGCGGACGGGCCGGCTGATCGTGGTCCACGAAGCCCAGCGCACCGGCGGTATCGGTGCCGAGATCGCCACCCGGATCACCGAACGGTGTTTCTACCGGCTCGAGGCGCCGGTACTGCGGGTCGCCGGGTTCGATATCCCCTACCCTCCGGCTAAGCTCGAGAAGCATCATCTGCCCGACCCGGATCGGATCCTGGAGGCGGTCGATCGAACGCTTGCCGCCTGAAGCGTGATCCCACCCTGACGCCAGCCGGAGGTGCCCGAAACCGTGGACGAAGACGCCCGCGCCGACGAAGATCGTGCCGCAGCGACCGGCGAGATCCTGGAGTTCTGTCTCCCCGATCTCGGCGAAGGGCTCACCGATGCCGAATTCCAGAACTGGACGGTGGCGGTGGGCGACGAGGTCGCGCTCAACCAGACCATCGCCGAGGTCGAAACCGCCAAAGCGGTTGTCGCACTGCCGTCTCCGTTCGCGGGCACGGTGGTGGAACTGCTCGCCGAACCCGGGGCGACCGTGGAGGTGGGCGCGCCGCTGATCCGGATCCGCACGGCCGCAGCGGAACCGAGATCCGGCGGCCGCCGCTCGGTACTCGTCGGGTACGGGCCCTCGGAGGAGCGGGTCACCCGCCGTCGTGGCCGGCAGCATCCCGGCGGCGCGACGGCGCCGCCCACCGAATCGACCGCGGGTAACGGGATGTCGTACGAGGACGGGGTCATCGTCGGCGGGTCGAACGAGTCGGTGCGGCAGCCGGTGGACCGACCCGCGGAACGCGGCGGCGAACCGGGCCGCGCGGCGGCGGAATCGCAGCGGGTCGCCGCGACGCCGGGCGCACGGAAGCTGGCCCGGGAATTGGGTATCGACCTCTGGCATGTGGCCGGGTCGGGGCCGGACGGCGCGGTCACCGTAGCGGATGTCCGTGGTGCGGTACCGGTTTCGGAGCCGGATACCCGGGAGAGCCGGCCCGGAGACGGGGCGGCAGCCGAGCCGGCCGCCGGGGCCGCCCGCGAGGAACGCACACCCATCGCGGGGGTCCGGAAGCGGACCGCCGCTGCCATGGTGCTCAGCGCGCGGACGATCCCGCAGGCCGCCACTTCGATCACCGTCGATGTCACCGCCTCGCTCGAACTCCTGGAACATCTCCGGGCCACCCGGGCGTTCGAGGGAATCACCCCCACCCCGCTTGCGCTGGTGGCGAAATCGGTGCTCGCCGCACTGGCCGAATATCCTGTCCTGAATACATTCTGGGACGAGGCGAATGCGGAGATCGTCACCCGGCACTACGTCAACCTGGGTATCGCGGTGGCCACCCCGCGCGGGCTGTTGGTGCCGAATATCAAGGAGGCGCAGACCCTGAGCCTGCGCGAACTGTGCCGGGAGATCGGGTGGCTGGCCCGGACCGCCCGGGACGGCCGGTCGGGCCCGGCCGATCTCCGTGGTGGCACGTTCACCATCTCCAATGTGGGTGTCTTCGGTGTGGAATCCGGTATGCCGCTGGTCAATCCCGGTGAGGCGGCAATTCTCTGTCTGGGTGCGGTGGTGAAACGCCCCTGGGTCTTCCGTGACGAGCTGGCGATTCGCTCGGTGGCCACACTGACCCTGAGCTTCGACCACCGGATGATCGACGGCGAAGCCGCGGCGCGTTTCCTGGCATCGGTCGCCGGGCTGCTCGAGGACCCGCTCACCCTGCTCGCCCGTATCTGATACCGCGAAATCGACCGCCGATATCCGTGTACGCATGGACTTCGCCGACTGTCCCCGCGTACGGTGACGCAATCTGTTCCAGACGCTTGGACGAGGAGCTGCGTTGAACGCGGTATTGATCTCGGCTGAAGATCTCCGGGAATCAACAGAGAAGAATCTGCGCCTGCTCGATGTGCGCTGGCAACTGGGCGATCCCGACGGACCGCAGCATTATCAGGACGGTCATATTCCCGGCGCGGTGTTCGTCGATCTCGATACCGAACTCGCCGCCCTGCCCTCACCGGCCCACGGCCGACATCCGCTGCCGAAGCCGAGCCAGTTGCAGCGATGCGCCCGCAGCTGGGGTCTGTGCACGGGCGATCCGGTGGTCGTCTACGACGCGATCGGCGGTATGTCCGCGGCCCGCGCGTGGTGGCTGCTGCGCTGGGCCGGGATCGCCGATGTCCGGATCCTGGACGGCGGGCTACCTGCCTGGATCCGAGCCGGCGGCGAGCTGGCCGCCGGTGTGGAGCCCGATCCGGCGCCGGGCGATATCGAATGCGAACCCGGCCGGTTGCCGGTGATCGACGCGGACGCCGTCGCCCGGTGGCAGGGCGTGCTGCTGGACGCGCGCGCGGCCGAGGGGTACCGCGGCGAGCAGGAGCAGTTCGATCCGCGCGCCGGGCATATACCGGGGGCGATCAGTGCGCCGACCAGCGAGAATCTCGACCCGGACGGCTACTTCCTGCCCGCCGAACTGCTGCGTGAACGGTTCGGGGAGATCGGCGCGGCCCCGGTCGCGGTGTACTGCGGATCGGGGGTCACGGCCGCACACGCGATCGCCGCGCTCGCGGTGGTGGGCGTACAGGCCGCGCTGTATCCGGGGTCCTGGTCGCAGTGGGCACATGATCCGAAACGGCCGGTCGCGACGGGTGCGCACGCCGGATGATCCGGCGGCGGCCGCCGGCTATCGCCGGCGAACTCATCCACAACCACCGGCGATGCGGCGTAGTGCCGCGTGATCGGCCGTGGTCACCGGGAGCCCGTAGCGCAGCGCGACCGTGAGGTAGCGGCCCGCGTAGTAGCAGTGGCCGGATCGAGCCGGTGGCAACCAGTCCCCGGGGGTGCTGTCGCTCTTGTCGGTATTCGCCGCATCATCGGTGGCCTGCAGGTTGTAATCGATATCGTTGGCGAAGCGGATACGCTGCGCCGCCGGCCATCGGGCCGCGCCGAGATCCCAGGCGGCGGCCAGCGGATAGATATGGTCGATCGGTATCCGCCGGGCGGTCTCCTTGCTGAATACGAGCAGGGTCCCCGTGTACGGGTCGGCGAGTGTGCCGGACTGTACGACACATCGCCCGCTGCCGGGCCGGTACCCGACGCCGGTGAGCTGGCGGGCCAGCACATTGTTGCGGGTATCGCAGCCGTCCCGGCCGCCCGGACCGTCGTGGTCGTCGGACCAGGCCGGCCCGAAGACGCAACCCTGCCCCGCGCCGCAACCGCGCTCGTATCCGCCCGGATGCGGACGGTCCGCGATCACCCGGACCGCGGCGAGCAACTCCTCGAGCTGAACCCGCCCGGGGCTCCCCGGCGCGGGCCGCTGCCCGGTGACGGCGCAGCCCGCCCCGGTGGCCAGCAGTAGAAAGGCCGCACACAGAGCGGCGAGCGCGTGAATCATCCCCCGTGTCATCACGGCTACCGGTATACCGGACCGCTCCGACAGCTTCCGGCGATGCGGGCGGATCTACAGCCAGGCGCGGGCCAGCAGTTCATCGTTGTCGACCCGGTTGCTGCGGGGCGGGAAACGAGTGGCGACCAGGGAATCGATATGCACCCCGTCGTGGCCGATCACCCAGGATCCGCCGCTGTCGGTGCATTCGGCGATCTTGGCGAAGGCCGTGAGCAGAAAGGTGACCGCCTCCTCGGGCATCGCGGTATGGGCCAGCCGCTGCGATTCCCCGGGCCGGGACAGATCCAGCCAGACCCCGCACTGCCCGTCCAGCCGCATACCGACGATCTTGTCGGCATTCACGAAGGTGAACTTGCGCCGCTCCCACGGGGTGGTCGGCGTGTAGCTCTGCTCGAGAACCTGGAGCAGGATCGTCATACTGCTGCCCTCCGCTTTTCGATGGCACCACGGTGCCGAGACGCCGCTGTGTGATGGGACCGCTGCTCGCGGGCCGGGATTCGCCGGGGGCCGCGCCCGGCCGCCGGAGGCAGCGCCATGTGCCCGGCGGGGCTGCGCTCGGCGGGTATGGATATCAGCGATGACCAGCGGATATTTCCCAGTATGTGCCGTCGCGGGGGATAAATCCAGACACAACGGTGGGTGAGCCGGTCTCGTATCGCGCCCACCGGCGGGCCCGGGTGGGGGACCCTGCCGCGGCCTGTCGCACCCGGCTGATTTGATGGGGGCCATGTTGCACGGACTGTGGTCGCCCGGTTCCGGGCTGCTGCTGTGGCGTGCCCCGCGTACCGGCGACGCGGCCGAGCCGGTACCCGGTCTGCTCGGGTCGGTGGTGGGCGAATCGAGGTTCCGGCACCGGGCCGAAGTGCTCGTGGCCGACGACGCGGGCACCCGGCGGGAGACCGTACGCGCGCACGCGCTCGCACCGGGACCCGCCGCCGCCGCCCTGCGGCAGCGGTTACCGGCCGGCGCCGTGGCCGGGGATCTGCGGTTCCTGGGGCATATCGCCCAGGGCCTCGAACGCTGGGTGCGGGCCGGGATGGTGGTCCCGGAGCTGCGACGCGAGGACGGTGAATGGTGGGCGCGCTGGACGCTGTCCGGCGGCGCGGGGCAGCGGGCCTGGCTCGCCGAACTCGCCGCCCTACTGCCCCCGGCGTTGCGGGTGGCCGGTCCGGCCGCCGACGTGCTCGAGGATATGGTCACCGAGCTCACCGACCCGATGGTCCGGGAACTGATCGCCGCGGATCCGCATCCGCATCCGCTGGTGCACGGTCTGCGGACCGATGTACCGGTGGAGACCGGGAGTCATCAGGCCGCGGAGGTGCTGCGGCAATGGCGCGATACCCGGGCCGCCGAGGAAACCGGTCTGGTCTTGCGGCTGTGCGAACCCGAAGGAGAGTTCGCCGACGCCCCGGACGCGTCCGCGCTGTGGCGGCTCGAGGTCTGCCTGCGGGCGGACGGGACGGCACCGCGGACCGTACCGGTCCCCGGTCGGACCGATGAGGTCCGGACCGGCCTGGAATGGCTGGGCCGGGCGCAGCGCGCCTATCCCCGGCTGCGCGATGTCCCCGGCGACCCGCACAGTCTCGATCTGTTGCTGCCCACCGAGGTGGTGGCCGATCTGGTCGCCCACGGGGCGCAGGCGCTGTCGGCCGCGGGTATTCCGCTGTTGCTGCCGCGGGCCTGGAACATCGCCGAGCCCAGCCTGCGGCTCCGGGTCGAGGGCGCCGCGGTACCCGCCGCCGAGAGCACGGTCGGGCTGGACGGCCTGGTCGGCTACCGCTGGGAACTCGCTCTCGGCGATACCGTGCTGTCCCCGGACGATATGCAGCGGCTCGTCACCGCCCAGTCCGATCTGGTCCGGCTGCGGGGGGAATGGGTTCAGGCCGATCACACCGCGCTCGCCGCCGCCGCGAAATTCGTGGCGATGCATCACGGCGACAACGAGATCACCCTGTCCGATCTGATCGGCGAGATCAGCGAGAACCGGGCCGGTGGGGTGCCGCTCACCGAGGTCACGGCGACCGGCTGGCCCGCCGCGCTCTTCGATCCTGAGCGCCCGGTGGATCCGGTGACCGTGCCCGGCCGGCTGAAAGCCCAGTTGCGGCCCTACCAGGAACGAGGTCTGTCCTGGCTCGCCACCATGAACCGGCTCGGCTGCGGCGCCGTCCTCGCCGACGATATGGGGCTGGGTAAGACGGTGCAGGTGCTGGCTTTGTTGCTGCACGAACGCGAGCGGGACACCGCGCCCGGCCCGACAGTGCTGGTCTGCCCGATGTCGGTGGTCGGCAACTGGCAGCGCGAAGCCGAACGGTTCACCCCGGATCTGCGGGTGCTCGTGCATCACGGCACCGGGCGGGCACAGGGGCGCGACCTGGACGCGGCGGTGGCCGGAGCCGATCTGGTGGTCACCACCTACGCGTTGCTCGCTCGCGATATCGCCGACCTGTCCCGGCAGCAGTGGGAGCGGGTGGTGCTCGACGAGGCCCAGCACATCAAGAACGCGGCGACCCGGCAGGCGCGCGCCGCCCGCGCGCTGCCCGCGCGGCATCGGCTGGCACTCACCGGCACTCCGGTGGAGAACCGCCTCGAGGAACTCCGCTCGATCTTCGATTTCGCAGTACCGCGATTGCTGGGCAGTCCGCAGAGTTTCCGCGCCCGTTTCGCGGTGCCGATCGAACGCGAGAACGACGAGAACGCGGTGGCCCGGCTGCGTACGGTGACCTCCCCGTTCCTGCTGCGCCGGGTGAAGACCGACCCCACCGTCATCAGCGACCTGCCGGACAAACTCGAGATGACGGTCCGGGCGAATCTCACCGTCGAGCAGGCGGCGCTGTATCAGGCGGTCGTGCAGGACATGCTCGAAAAACTGCGTGACGCCAAGGGAATGGCGCGCAAGGGCGCGGTGCTCGGCGCGCTCACCCGGTTGAAGCAGGTCTGCAATCATCCGGCCCATTTCCTCGGCGATTCCTCAGCGGTATTGCGGCGCGGAGCGCACCGCTCCGGCAAACTCGCGCTGGTCGAGGACGTCCTCGACGCGGTCCTGGCGGAGGGGGAGAAGGCGCTGCTTTTCACCCAGTTCCGGGAATTCGGCGAGCTCATCGCGCCTTATCTGGTCGAACGGTTCGGCAGCGAGATCCCGTTCCTGCACGGCGGTGTCACCAAGAAGCGCCGCGATACGATGGTCGCCGCGTTCCAGGAGGCCGGGGGACCGCCGATCATGCTGCTCTCGCTCAAGGCCGGCGGGACCGGACTGAACCTGACCGCCGCCAATCATGTGGTGCACCTGGACCGCTGGTGGAATCCGGCGGTGGAGAACCAGGCCACCGACCGCGCTTTCCGGATCGGGCAGCAGCGTGCCGTGCAGGTGCGCAAACTGGTCTGCGTCGACACCATCGAGGAACGGATCGACGAGATGATCACCGGGAAGAGTGAACTCGCCGATCTGGCGGTGGGGGTCGGCGAGAACTGGATCACCGAGCTGGGTGACGACGATCTGGCCCGGCTGTTCACCCTCGGCGCCGAGGCGGTGGGCGAGTAGTGGCCGATTTCGGTGAATTCGGTAGGCGCCGAGCGGTTTCCGGTGGTGTGAGCGCACGCAGCCGGCGTGGTGCGTTCGCACGGACCTTCTGGGGAAAGGCATTCACCGAGGTGGTGGAACGACTGGCCGATTCCGGCCGGTTGTCCCGCGGTCGGACCTACGCCCGGGCGGGCCAGGTGGTGAGCTACCGGATCGAGCCCGGTGCGGTGATCGCCGAGGTACAGGGCAGTCAGCCGCGCCCGTTCCGCACGACCTGCGATATCCGCCGGTTGCGTGACGAGGAAGTGGATCTGCTCATCGAGGTGATCCGGGCGTCGCCGGGGATGCTGGCGCGCGTGGTCTCCGGTGATCTTCCCCGGGAACTCGCGCCCCACCTGCTTCCCGAGACCGCCGCGGATATCGACTTCGGCTGTACCTGCCCGGATCCCGGCTGGCCGTGTAAGCACGCGGTCGCCGTGGCCTGTCTGCTGGCCGAACGACTCGACGAACATCCACGCGATCTGCTGACCCTGCGCGGGCTGAGCCTGGACACGTTGATCGGCGGGGTCGAGTCCACCGGCCCGGACGGGGACGAGTTCACCGACCCGTACGGTGAGAGTCTGGAACTGCCCGCACTACCGGCGCCGCCGATCCGGCCCGCACCCGACGAACTGGACCCCGCGCTGCTGCGCCGGGCCCTGCGGATGCTGTCCGAGGACGAGTCGACCGCCGCCGCGGCCGGACGGGCCCTGGTGGTCGTGTACTCGACCCTCACCGGCGGCTAGATCCCCCGGAATTCGCCCGGCGGCCATGACGTATCCAGCGGGATACGTGGTAATGGGCGGTGTTGCGACGCCGAGGAGAACGGAACCGACCCCATCCATTTCGGGCAGGGCGGTGGGTTGCTCGAGACCTGCACCTTCCACCTCACGTAGCCGCGGCCCGGTCACTCCAGCCCGTACACCCGCTGGGCGTTGGTCCGGAACACCTTCTCCAGGGGTTCCGAACCACCCAGATGTTCGCTCAGCACGGTCGCCACCGCGGTGGCGCTGCCGGTGATGGAGGTGATCGGCCGGTCGACCGGGAAATTCGATCCCCAGACGAGGCGTTCGGTTCCGAAGACGTCGGCCGCGTGCCGCAGCAGCGGTCCGATCCGTTCGACGAGGCGGGGTAGCGGGGTGGGTTCTCCGGGGCGTGGGACCGGATGTCCCAGGATCGGCATCATCAGACCGCTGACCTTGGCCACCACGTTCGGAGATTCGGCCAGTGCGGCGATATCGGTGCGCCAGCGCTCGAATATCGCGGCCCGCTGTTCGGCGTCGTTGCCGGTGTTCTCGCCGATCGGCCCGAAGATCCCGGCCGGGGTGCCGAGGTGGTTCAGCACGATCTTCGCTTCGGGGTAGCGCCGGGCCAGGGCGGTGACGTCGGGTATCTGGTGGGAGTACACCCATGCCTCGAAGAGCAGATCGCGGGCGACGAGATCGGCGAATCCGTCCAGGAACGAGGCACTGCGCAGCGCGCCCGGATCGCTGGTGAAACCGCGGATACCCGGATCGGGATGGTGAGCGACCATACTGCGGATACCGCGGACCAACGGGGAGGCCGACAGGTGGGCGTCGAGCAGTTCGGCGAATCCGGCGGCTCCCGGGAACGCGCTCGCGCTGACGGCGGCGAGAGCCGGGGTGTCCACGCCGAAGGGCAGCGCGGTGACCCATCGGGTCTCTTCGACCTTCGGCCCGGTCCATTCGACCTCGATGTGTACCACCGATTCGACCGGTAGGTCGCCGACGTCGGCCCGGTAGTCGGCGGGCAGGTAGGGCGCGAGGTAGGCCGACGGTTCGCCGATGAATTCGCGGTCTCTACGCGGTGCGAGGCGCACGGCGAGCGAGAGCGGGACCGGTACGGCTCGCAGTAATTTCGCTGTGCGGCTGAATTCGCGTGGATTACCGAACGGGTCCCACTGGTGGATGTGCGCGTCGATGATCCGGATATCGCCGATGTCCATTTCGGTGCGCCACCTCCTGCGATCGTCTGCGGTCTGGTCGCCGAGCGTAGCGCGTGACCGGCGTCGACGGGCCGGATCGGGCGCGCGCCGGGCGTGGTCGGCGGCGAGGGCGGCATACTGGGACTGTGGCCGAACAGGATTCGGCGCCGCGGGCGCCGGTATCGGGGGCCGATACGGTTCCCGATCGGGTCGGGCCGGAGAAATCCGCCCCGGCTTCCGCGGCGCGCCCGGCCGCCGATCCGGTGCCGGCCCGGGCAGGCGGGGCGCTCACGGTGCCGGCGGAACCGGAGCGGGCGCCCGCCGCGTTGCGTGAGCTGGTCGAACAAGGTGTGCTCGACGAAACCCAGCTGACCGCGGTGGTCACGGCGCTGAAGCACGATCGGCCGCGGCCCACCCCGGCCCGGTTACTGGCCGAGATCGCGGCCTACGCCGGTGCGGGACTCCTGCTGAGCGGGCTGGTGCTGATCCTGGTCGAATCCTGGGACGATATGGCGAAACTCGGCCGGTTCGCGCTGTTCGCGCTGGTCGCCCTCGGGTTGATCGTGGCCGGGGTGGCGACCGCGGGCGGGCCTTCGGTTCTGCTGCGGGCGGCCTGGCGGTCGGTACCCGATACCGGGCACACTGCCCGCACCCGGCTCGCGGTGGTGTTGTTCGCGCTCGCCGCGGCGAGCGTGGCCGCGGCCGCGGGTTCGGCTTTCGACAGCGGGGACGCCGGTGGCGATACCACCTGGGTGTATGCCGCGGGTGCGGGTCTGCTGGCCGCCGCCGCGGGTTACGCGGCGCTGCCGTCGCTGCTCGGTCTGCTGGTGTGTGTGGGGTTCAGCGTGGCGCTGGTCGTGGGTCTGCTGGACGAGGTCTTCGAACTCGACGACAGCTGGGTCGGCGGCGGGGTGCTGGTGCTGGGTATCGCCTGGCTCGGTCTCACGCGGGCCCGCGTGGTGTTCGAAGTGTGGGCCGGGTATTCGGCGGGTGCGGCGCTGGCGGTATCGGGAGCGCAGACCGTCGACGCGTTCGACGGGATGTGGCCGGCCTACACGCTCACCGCGGTGGTCGCGGTGGTGTGCTTCGGGGTCTACGCCACGGACCGGTCCTGGGTGCTGGTCCTGGGTGGGGCTGCCGCGCTGACCCTGGCGGCGGTGGAGGCGGTCGCGGACTGGACCGGGGACTCCGCGGGTGCGTCCGGAGCGATTCTGGTGATCGGCGCGGTAGTGCTCGGGATCGGCAGCTATCTGCTGTCCCGGTCCACGAGAACCGCCGGTTAGCGAGCCGGGAAGCACGACTCGCCGGTCCGCGCGCGACATTTGTGGACAGCTCTGGTTTCGGTCCGGAGCCCGGTGTATCGTTTTGCTTGGACGTCCAACTATTGGAAGCCCGCAAAAGATCTTCGTGTGACGGCCAGCCGCAGCGCCGCGCCCGCCACCCCGACACGAGGCAGGAATCGCATGGCTCGAGAACTCACACATTTCATCGGTGGGCAGCACGTCCCCGGCACCTCCGGCCGGTTCGGTGATGTCTACGACCCGAACCTCGGCGAGGTACAGGCCCGGGTACCGCTGGCCACCCGCGCCGAGGTCGAGGCGGTCATCGCGAACGCCGAGGCGGCGCAGCCGGCCTGGGCCGCGACCAACCCGCAGCGCCGGGCCCGGGTGCTGATGAAGTTCTTGACCCTCGTCAACGACGAGATCGACTCCCTGGCCGCGTTGCTGTCGAGTGAGCACGGCAAGACCATCGCCGACGCCAAGGGTGATATCCAGCGCGGCCTCGAGGTCATCGAATTCGCGGTCGGCATCCCGCATCTGCTCAAGGGCGAGTACACCGAGAGCGCGGGCACCGGAATCGATGTGTACTCCATGCGCCAGCCGCTGGGCGTGGTCGCCGGGATCACCCCGTTCAACTTCCCGGCCATGATCCCGCTGTGGAAGGCCGGGCCCGCACTGGCCACCGGAAATGCCTTCGTGCTCAAGCCCTCCGAACGCGACCCGTCGGTTCCGCTGCGGCTCGCCGAGCTGTTCCTGGAGGCCGGACTGCCCGCGGGTGTGTTCAACGTCGTCAACGGTGACAAGGAAGCCGTTGACACGATCCTGCACGATCCCCGGATCAAGGCCGTCGGGTTCGTCGGGTCCACCCCGATCGCGCAGTACATCTACGAGACCGCCACCGCGAACGGTAAACGCGCTCAGTGCTTCGGCGGGGCGAAGAACCACGCCATCGTCATGCCCGACGCCGATCTCGACGATGTCGCCGATCAGCTCATCGGAGCCGGTTACGGTTCGGCCGGTGAGCGCTGTATGGCCATCTCGGTGGCCGTGCCGGTAGGGGAGGAGACCGCGGACCGGCTGGTCGAGAAGCTCACCGAACGGGTGCACAAGCTCAATATCGGCAAATCCGACGACCCGGGCGCCGACTACGGGCCGCTGGTCGGGCTCGACGGCGTGGACCGGGTGAAGAAGTACATCCAGCAGGGCATCGACGAGGGCGCCGAACTGGTGGTGGACGGCCGCGGCCTGACGGTAGAGGGCGCGGAGAACGGCTACTTCGTCGGCGCGACCCTTTTCGACCGGGTCGGCAAGGAGATGTCGATCTACACCGACGAGATCTTCGGTCCGGTGCTCAGCGTCGTCCGCGCCGCGGACTACGAGGAAGCCCTGCGGCTGGCCGACGACCACGAGTACGGCAACGGCGTGGCGATCTTCACCCGCGACGGTGACACCGCCCGTGATTTCGCGGCCCGGGTGCAGGTCGGCATGGTCGGTATCAATGTCCCGATCCCGGTGCCGATCGCGTACTACACCTTCGGTGGCTGGAAGCGCTCCGGATTCGGCGACTTGAACCAGCACGGCCCGGATTCGATCCGCTTCTACACCAAGACCAAGACGGTCACTCAGCGCTGGCCCGCGGGACTGAAGGAGAGCAACAGCTTCGTCATCCCGACGATGGAATGACGAACGTGTTCACTCTCGATTCCGACGAGCGGGCCATCCGCGATACCGCCCGGGAGTTCGCCGACGAATATCTCGCGCCGCACGCCGTGGAATGGGACCAGGAAAAGCATTTCCCGGTGGATGTGCTGCGGAAATCGGGTGCGGTCGGGCTCGGCGGTATCTATGTGGACGAGGAGTTCGGCGGATCCGGGCTGCGCCGGCTGGACGCGGTGCGGATTTTCGAACAGCTCGCCACCGGGTGCCCGGCGGTGGCGGCCTACATCTCGATCCACAATATGGCGGCGTGGATGATCGACGCCTACGGTGACGACGACCAGCGTCGGCAGTGGCTGCCCGGGCTGACCGCCATGGAGAAGCTGGCCAGTTATGCGCTCACCGAACCCGGCGTGGGCTCCGATGCCGCCGCCATCACCACCCGGGCCGTGCGCGACGGCGAGGACTATGTGCTCAACGGGTCCAAACAGTTCATCTCGGGTGCGGGTAGCAACGATCTGTACGTCATGATGGTCCGCACCCAGGACACCGGGGCGCGGGGTATCTCTACACTGGTCGTCCCGGCCGACACCCCCGGCCTCGAGGTCGGGCCCAACGAGAAGAAGATGGGCTGGAATGCCCAGCCCACCCGGCAGGTGATCCTCACCGATGCCCGGGTGCCGGTCGCCAACCGGCTCGGCGCCGAGGGCGACGGGTTCCGGATCGCGATGAACGGGCTCAACGGCGGGCGGCTCAATATCGCCGCCTGCTCGGTGGGCGGTGCACAGGCCGCACTGGAGAAAACGGTGCCCTACCTGGCCCAGCGCACCGCGTTCGGCGGCCCGCTGCTGGACAATCCGGCACTGCAGTTCCAGCTGGCCGATATGCGTACCGATCTGGAAGCGGCCCGGACGCTGCTGTGGCGGGCCGCGGCCGCACTGGACGCGGACGCACCGGACAAGGTCGAACTCTGCGCCATGGCCAAACGTTTCGCCACCGATGCCGGTTTCGATGTCGCCAACGCTGCTCTGCAACTGCACGGCGGATACGGTTACCTGGCCGAATACGGCCTGGAGAAGATCGTCCGCGATCTGCGGGTGCACCAGATCCTGGAGGGCACCAACGAGATCATGCGGATGGTGGTCGCCCGGTCGATGACAGCGTCTGTGGCGGGTGTGCCGTGACCGGCGGCCGTCCCGCGGCGAGCGCGAAAGGAAATAGATGAGCGACGAACCCGAAGTCCTGGTCGCCCAGCGCGGCGGCCTGGGCCTGATCACCCTGAACCGGCCCCGGGCCATCAACGCCCTCAATCACGCGATGACACTCACCATCACCGAGCAGTTGCGTGCCTGGGCCACCGATGATTCGGTGCGGACAGTGGCGATCACCGGTGCCGGGGAGCGAGGCCTGTGCGCGGGCGGCGATATCGTCGCCATCCACCACGACGCCAAGGAACAGCAGGCGGCGGGCCATATCGGCGCCGCGGCGGATTCGGCGACCGGGAAGTTCTGGCGTGACGAGTACATCCTCAACGCGCTGATCGGACGCTATCCGAAACCGTATGTCGCGGTGATGGACGGCATCGTGATGGGCGGCGGGGTCGGGCTCTCCGCGCACGGCAGTCACCGGATCGTCACCGAACGGTCGAAGGTCGGCATGCCCGAGGTCGGTATCGGCTTCATCCCCGATGTCGGCGGAACCTATCTGCTCTCCCGGGCGCCGGGCGAACTGGGTACACATATCGCGCTCACCACCGCGCGCCTCGGCGCCGGCGATGCCGTCGCGACCGGTTTCGCCGACTATTACGTTCCGGCCGAACAGATCCCGGCACTGCTGACCACACTGGAGACCGAAGCCGCGGATATCGCCATCGCGAAATTCGCCACCGAGGCACCGGAATCGACCCTCCTCGCGCAACGCGACTGGATAGATTCCTGCTACAGCGCCGATACCGTCGCCGAGATCGTCACCGCATTACAGGCCCACGCGGCCGCGGACGCGAACAAGGCCGCGGCCGACGTGCTGGGCAAATCGCCGGTCGCACTGCAGGTGACGCTGCGGTCGCTGCGTTCGGCGCGGGGCGCCGGCAGCCTGGAAGCGGTGCTGAACGAGGAGTACCGGGTATCGATCGCCTCGCTGGCCTCGCACGATCTGGTCGAGGGCATCCGTGCGCAGGTGGTCGACAAGGACCGCAACCCGCAGTGGTCGCCCGCCACCCTGTCCGATGTGACCACCGCGCAGGTCGACGGATATTTCGCCGAACTCGGTGCGCGGGAGCTGGGTTTGACGATTCCGGAGGACAAGTGATGAGCAAGACGATCGGCTTCCTCGGCCTCGGCCATATGGGCGGCCCGATGGCGGCCAACCTGGTGCGGGCCGGGTACGACGTGCACGCGTTCGATCCGTCGCCCGCGGCGCAGGAGCAGGCCCGCGCCGACGGGGTCGCACTGGTGGATACCGGGGTGGCCGCGGCGACCGGACGCGACATCGTGATCACCATGCTCACCAACGGCAAACTGGTGCGCGATGTGTACGCCGAACTGCTGCCGGCCGCGGATCCGGGCACGCTGTTCATCGACTGTTCGACCATCGATGTGGCCGACGCCCGGGCAGCGGCCGAGGCCGCTGCCGCGGCCGGGCACCGGGCGCTGGACGCGCCGGTCTCCGGCGGGGTCTCGGGTGCGGCCGCCGGAACGCTGACCTTCATGGTGGGCGGCGCGGACACCGATTTCGCCGAGGCGCTGCCGGCGCTGGAAGTAATGGGTGCCAAGGTGGTGCACACCGGTGCCGCCGGGAACGGGCAGGCGGCCAAGATCTGCAACAACATGCTGCTCGGCATCTCCATGATCGGACTGTCGGAGGCGCTGGTGCTGGGTGAGAAGCTCGGCCTCAGCCATCAGGCGTTCTTCGATGTCGTATCCACGGCATCCGGCCAGAGCTGGGCACTCACCACCTACTGCCCGGTGCCGGGCCCGGTGCCGACCAGCCCGGCGAACAACGACTACAAGCCGGGGTTCGCCACCGCACTGATGAACAAGGATCTCGGCCTCGCGGTGGAGGCCTTGCGCGCCAACGGAGTCGAAGGCCGGATCGGCGAGCTCGCGGCGCAGATCTATCGCGAATTCAACGAGAATTCCGGCGACCGGGATTTCTCGGCCGTCATCACCGATATCCGCGGGCGTAGCTCGGCCGAATAGTTCCCTTCGGCCGGGTCGTGTGTGCGGCACACCACCCGGCCGAGTCGGCACCGTGGCAGCAGCCGCGGTGCCGGATCAAGCGGAAAGAGCTCACCGTGCTGCTGGTCGAGATCGATCAGGCCGAACAGGCGACCACCGCGGAAGCCTTCGGACCGGTCTTCGGCAACCCCGCCACCGCACTCGCCGCCGGCGGTGATCCCGGGCAAAACCACATCGCCGTGGCCGGTGACCCGCGCGGTATCGTCACCGATATTCATAACCGTTTCGACCAGAGGATGTGCTGTGACCGACTTCGAGACGATTCTGCTGGAGCGCAAGGACAAGGTCGGCCTCATCACGCTGAACCGGCCGAAGGCGCTCAATGCGCTCAACGCGCAGGTCCTCGATGATGTGATCGCCGCTCTCGACGAACTCGAACGAGACGACGAGATCGGCGCAGTCGTGATCACCGGTTCCGACCGGGCCTTCGCTGCCGGGGCGGATATCAAGGAGATGCAGCCGAAGTCCTATATGGACATGTTCATGGACGATTACTTCGCCCGCTGGGAGCGGCTGGCGCAGTTCCGCAAGCCGACCATCGCCGCGGTCGCCGGATACGCGCTGGGCGGCGGCTGTGAACTGGCCATGATCTGCGACATCCTGATCGCCGCGGATACGGCCAAGTTCGGTCAGCCGGAGATCAAGCTCGGTGTCATCCCCGGTATCGGCGGTTCGCAGCGGCTCACCCGCGCGGTCGGTAAGGCCAAGGCCATGGATCTGGTGCTCACCGGACGCAATATGGATGCCGAGGAGGCCGAGCGCGCCGGCCTGGTGGCCCGGATCGTCCCGGCCGCCGAACTGCTGGACACCGCGCTCGAGGTCGGCGCCACCATCGCGTCGATGTCGCTGCCGGTGGCCATGATCGCCAAGGAAGCCGTGAACCGGTCCTTCGAGACCACCCTGGGTGAGGGGCTGCGCTTCGAGCGCCGGGTGTTCCACTCCCTGTTCGCGACCGCGGACCAGTCCGAAGGAATGGCGGCCTTCGTGGACAAGCGGCCCGCGGAGTTCACCAACCGCTGACCGTTCGCGCGCCCGGGTGCGGATCAGTGCCGGGCGGCGGCGCATCCTGGATATCGGTGGGCACGTAATTGTTCCTGGTGGGCTGCGCCGACCCGTTCTGGGCCGTCAGCAGCCCGGCCACTGTCGCACCGAGTCCGATCGTCACGGCCGCGGCCGCGTAGATCTTGCGCCGCCCGACCGGTGGAGGCGCGATGTGCACCACCTGTCCGCCCGCCCGGATATGCGCGGTGCGGATACCGGCGGCGGGGCGTTCGGCTGCGAACAGCAGCGCGCCGCGGGCCGAGACGTATTCGGGTTCGGAATCGCAGACGAGCGGCAGGCCGAGCAGATCGGTCAGCCGGGCGCGCAGGGCCGGGTTGCGGGCGCAGCCGCCGAGCAGAGCCACCGCGTCCGGCGCCGCCTCCGTCTGTTCCGCCACCCGGTGCACGAGGGTCGCGGCCGACTCCACCGCGTCCGCGCAGAGCTCGGCCAGATCGCTGCGGGTGATGACCGCGCGTTCGGCGGTTTCGGGATCGGCGGCAGTCACCACCCGGGCGCTGCTCAATGCCTCCCGGTAGCGTCGGGCCGCCGCCTCGTCGGTGAACACACCGGCTCCGTCGAGCCAGTCGCACAGCAGCTCGTTGTAGCCGTCGCCGCCCAGCCCCGGGCAGTGGGTTCCGGCCAGCACCGTATCGGTCCGGCAGTCGATCTGGGTGAGGGTCAGCCCGGAGGAACCCAGGTCGAACAGGGAGACGACCCCGGACGCCGGGAGTTTCTCGGTGAATCTGAGGTAGCGGAGCTGCGCCAGCGGCTCGTCCACCAGGGTTACCCGGCCGGTGCCGAGGGCA
This sequence comes from Nocardia sp. NPDC001965, assembly GCF_053594175.1. Lineage (NCBI taxonomy): Bacteria > Bacillati > Actinomycetota > Actinomycetes > Mycobacteriales > Nocardiaceae > Nocardia > Nocardia sp. NPDC001965. The sequence goes on along the minus strand of NZ_JBSFDZ010000011.1, from coordinate 36,601 downwards.
TCACCCACGACCTCGGCCTGCTCTCTGTTCTGGCAGGTCACGGCAGTTCCGGTGATGTATTCGTCACGCCGGTGGGCGGCGTTGTACATCCGGCGGATCGCGATGAGAACCGGGTCGGCCACCGAGGTGCGCGCCGGGCGGGGGATATGGCACCGGTCGATCGCAGGCAGGTGCGGTTGATCGGAATGGGTCAGTACCGCGCGCGCTCCGGAAGCGCCTACTGATACCCCGAGAACCAGCACCATAAACATATGGTGCGCCGCGGGCCGGTAGTTGCCAAGCCGAACCATTGAGAAATTTGCTGAACGGGTGCCTGGGCGTCATCTGTTCGCCGGTCGTCGGCCCCGGCGAATATTCGGTATGCGCGGATCCGGGGCGGGTTGCCGGTCAGTCGGTGCCGGGCCCGGATTCGGCCCAGCGGGGTGGTTCCTCGCCCGTATCGAAGTCCCCGGCGGTGTGCCGGAACTCGGCGAGCAACTGCAGCAGCGTCCGCAACCGGTCGGCCGGAAGTTCGGGCCGGGCGAACACGCGCTCGTTCAGGTATCCGGTCGCCTCGGCGACGAGAGCGCGTCCGGCCTCGGTGATCTCGATCAGCGTGGCCCGCCGGTCCTTCGGATGCGGTACCCGATCGACCAGACCCGCCGCCTCCAGCCGGTCCACCGAATTGGTGACACTGGTCGGGTGCACCTGTAACCGGGCGCTGGCCACCGCCATCGGCAGCGCGCCGGTGGCGCTGAAGTTCAGCAGTTGCAGGAGCTCGTACCGGGAGAACGTCAAGCCGGTCGGCCGCAGGGCTTCGTCGACCCGCGCCATCACGATCTGCTGGGCACGGACCAGCGAGGTCACCGCGGCCATCCCATCGGCGACCGCGCCCCATCCGTGGCCGACCCATTGGCGGTGGGCTTCCTGGATGGGGTCGACAGGTAGCGGGCGGGGGCGAGACATGTGTTCGATCATTGCACGGCCCCCCGACCGTGAGCCGCCGCGCGGGCGCCCGCCCGTGGGGGGTGTCACCCGGTACGCGGCGCGGTGTCACCGCCGGAACCTCCGCTGTCACCGGTTGTGATCCGGCTGAACCCAACTGTGGGATCCCGGGCGGCGGCGAGCCATGATCATTCGAGTCACGCGGGCGTGGCTGAGTGGTTCAGGCAACGGTCTGCAAAGCCGTTCACGCGGGTTCGATTCCCGCCGCTCGCTCGATGGTTCGGGAGATCGGTGCCGGAATCTGCGTTATGCGGTCCGTAATCGGGACCGCGGCAGGTCCGGCACCGGTCTGCTGCCCGGCCGCGACGACTTCCGGGTCGCGGGGGACGGTCGCGTACCCGCCACGGATCAGTCGAGTCCCGAGAAATCTCGCAGCACAACATGATTGCGGTCGGCGAAGGTGCCCAGGGTGTATTCGGGAAGCAGGCCGAAGTATTCGGCGCGGGTCAGTGTGCTCCAGCGGCGGGCGTCCGGGGTCCGCGTCTTGTAGAAGTTCACCGTGTAGCCGCCCTCGTAGATCCGCAGCAGGCTGTATCCGCCGGGATATTCCTTGATTGCGCCGACCTCCAGGAATTCGACCGCGCAGGCGGTATCCGGCCGGGTCCGCCGGGTGCGGTGGGTGTGTCCGCTGTGCTGCAGAAAGACTCCCGGCGCGTGCTCGTACAGTTGCTGCAGCCGCAGCCCGGCGGCACGGTCGAGGACGAATCCCGGGCCCGCCGTATTGGTCAGTCCGGCTTCCACCGTCACTGGATGATGCCCGAAAACCAGGGTGGGTCGGTCCGGTTCGGCCCGCAGCAGGTCGGTGATCCGGTCGATCTGCCCGGCATCGAGCACACCTCCCGCCCCGTCCAGCGCGCTGGTGTCCAGGCCGAGTACGCGCAGCCCACCGAGTTCGTGTTCGACCACCTGTTGCCGGGGCCCGAAAACCGTACTCCAGCAATCACGGTGATCCGGGGCACCGGGTACGGCGGGACACTCCGCGTACTCGGCGCCGGTGTGCGGGCGGTCGTGGTTACCGCGGACAGTGAGATAGTCCCGGCCCGCCGTACCCCATCGGTCCAGCCGGTCGCGGACCGCGTGGAGGTCCGCGGGCTCGGCCTCCGTGGTCAGATCTCCGGCCAGCAACAGCAGCTCCGCGCCGCGGTCGGGTCGGCGCAGATCGTCGAGCACCGCGTCGAACATGACCTCCGGGTAGGGCGGCAGACCCGGCTCCTGACTGATTCCGGGTGGCAGACCGCCGGCCACCAGACCGCTGACGGTCTCCCCGTAATGGATGTCGTTGGCCAGCGCGACGGTCCGCAGCAGCCGGCCCGGCGGCGGGACCAGGGTCGTGAACGAACCGGTGGTTTCCGGCGTCCCCGGCAGCCCGGTGGCGACCGAGACCGCCGGAGTGGCGCGTGCCCCGGCCGAACGGGCTTCGAACCGATAGGGGCGGCCCGGCTCCAGGCCGTCGATCTGGGCGTAGTGGAAGGGTGTCACGCCGTCGGCGGCCCACACCGGGCGTAACGGGAGCGGACTGTCGGCCGGACCCAGCAGCACCTCGCCGGGGGTGTCCACCGGGATCCCGCTGTCGGGGTCCCGGGTGGTCCAGGTGAGCACGGCGGAGGTGTCGGTGACCGTGACGACTTCGAGTTCGGTGGCCGACACCCGGCCGGGCGAGGCTTTCGCCCGGCCCGGTGCGGACAGTCCGGCGACGGACAGCAGTGCCGCGAGGCCGAATGCGCCGAGTACGCCGCGCCGCGTCGGCCCGCAGCAGCTCATCGGTGTCCGCCCGGGCTCACTTCTCCTCGCCACCCGACGAGCAGACCCGCCATTCGCCGTCCTCTTTCACCAGGTTCTCTTCGGAGCTGTCGTCCATCTGCTCGTCCTCGCCGCCGGGGGCCGACAGGCTGAACTTGCCCTTGATCTCGGCCTTCGCCCGGTCGCCGGTCACGGCGATATTGTCGACCGAGTCGATGGCGACCTTGAAACCGAGCTTCTCGGCCTCGGATTTCTCCGTGTCCGACATCGCGTCGAATTCGTCGCGGTCGGCTTTGCAGGCGAGCTGGGTGGCCGCCGCGAAACCGTCATCGCTGAGCGTGCCGTAGAACTCGCGCAGCGAGGCCTCGACCTGCTGTTCGTCGGAAGACAGCGGAGTGCGTCCCTGTACGGTCAGCACCACGCCGGCGGCGACGGCAGCGACCACCACGACCACGGCGACCACCACGCCGATGATGAGACCGGTGCGCCGTTTGCGGGGTGGCTGCGGGTGCCCGTCCGGGGCCGGTCGGCCGGACTGAGTGCCGTCGGACGGCTGCGGCCCGGTCGGGCCTGCCGGTGGCTGAGTCAAAACGTTCTCCGTTCCCGGGGGATTTTCCCGAACACTACGACACGCTCCACATGCCCGTCCGGTTCGGCGGGTGGCGTGGGTATCGGGGCCGACAGCCGAGTGCTCCGCGCGCGCAACGGCGCCCGCGCTCATACACTCTTGCGGCGGGATCCCGAGAGTACGTGGAGGTATGTGTCATGGTCGGTCGTGGTGTCCACCTGTGCGGCAGTGTGCCGCTCTCCGACGCCGCGGCGGTTTTCGCGCAGGTCGCCACGCGGCTGGGTGGGCACATATCCCGGATCCCGGACGGCGAGACCGGCGTCCGGGACAACTGGGTGGTGTGGCAGCTGCCCAGATTGCAGGCACATCCCGCGCTGGTCACCGTGCCGCCGCCGAGCCCGGAGTACGGGCCGAGCGAACGGGTGCAGCCGGCTCCCGGCGTCGATCCGGCGAGTATCGATTTCGGCGCGCTGGGGTACGCGCAGGCGGCGCGCGAATCGTGGCGGGTATTCGAACAACTCCGTGATCAGGGATTGATCCGGCCCGGTGTCCGGTTCCAGGTGAGCCTGCCGACTGCGATCGCGGTGGTCGGCGCGTTCGTCGCCGGCCCGCAGGCGGAACTGGAAACCCGCTACGAGGCCGCGATTCTGGCCGAACTGGATCAGATCACCTCGGCGATTCCCCATGAGGATCTGGCGATCCAATGGGACGCGGCCGTCGAATTCGCGCTGTTCGAGGGCGTTTTCCCGAGCTGGTTCGGCGGGGACTATCCGGCTCGGCTCGGTGGGGTCATCGAGCGACTGTCCCGTCTCGGTGACGCGGTTCCCCCGGGCGTGCAGCTGGGTTATCACCTCTGCTATGGCGATTTCGGCCATCAGCATTTCGTCGAGCCCGCCGATACCTCGAAACTGGTCGATGTGGCGTCCGGAGTAGCCGTGGCGCTGTCCCGCTCGCTGGATTGGGTCCATCTGCCCGTACCCAAGGAGCGCGCCGACCCCGCGTATTTCGCGCCGCTGGCGGGCCTCGCCATCGAACCGGAGACCACCCTCTACCTGGGGCTGGTGCACGCCTCCGACGGTTTCGAGGGTGCTCGTCGCCGGATCAAGGCCGCGTCGGCGTTCGTATCCGAGTTCGGGATCGCCACCGAATGCGGGATGGGCCGTCGTCCGGCCGGCCAGATTCCCGACCTGCTGGACCTGCACGCGCGATTGGCGAATTCCCTGGACTGAGGGTCACTCCCGGCACCCCGCGGTCTCTCCCGGATATCGCGGCCGGTGCGGTGTATCGGCACGGTGGGCAGTCCGGCAGTGGTGATGCGTCCGTCGCCGACCGTGCTCCGATCCGCCCGTCCCGGGCATTTCGTCACCCCACAGCGAACGGATGCGCCGCATTCCAGGCGTTTTCCGTCGCGGCCGGGCGGCGCTGGACGCCGGACGCGGAAACCCGCGCTAGCCTCTACACCGGCCGCGCGGTCCCACGCGGCCTACCGAGGGCATCGCGATCCGGACGACCGACTGGAGGCAGGCAGATGGCACCGAATCAGGAGCAGGGCAGTCCCGGCACTTCCGCGAACGGTCCGCTGCGGAGGCTGTCGCTGTGGTTCCAGCGTAAGATGAACTCCCGTACGACCGCCCGGATCCGCCGTAAAGGCGGCAGATACCTGGGCATGGACATGCTGATCCTGCACACCACCGGCCGCCGCACCGGACAACCCCGCGAAACCCCGATCACCTGGTTCGCCGACGGCGAGGACACCTGGCTGCTGGTCGCCTCCGGCGGCGGCGACCGCAACCCGGACTGGTACAGCAACCTGATCGCTCATCCCGACGGTGTCGCGGTGGAACTGCACGGGCACGCCGCCGTACCGGTGACGCCGCAGCGGCTCGACGGCGACGCGCGCGCCCGGGCCTGGCAGCACATCACGGCCACACAGCCCCGGTACGACAAGTACCAGCGCAAATCCGACCGCGAATACCCGGTGGTCCGGCTCACGCCGCGCTGACGGATCGCCGGAGATCGGATCGGTTCACCGCGTCGACCGATCGAACGTGCCCCGCTCGACCACGGTCCCGGCGGTGACCAGGTCCGCCAGTACGGTCACCGCGCGCCAATGTGCACCCGTCCGCCCCTCCACCGTGAGATGCGGGACGACGACCACCTCGGCATCGTGCTCGAGCAGATGCTGTACAGCGATGATCACCGCGAGCTTCGACGTCGTATCGACCACCGCTGTGAAGACCACATCGAGGTGGTACCGCCGCACCAGCCGCTCGATATCCCCGGGGTCGGCATCGACCCGCCGCAGGACGAGCGCGCGCCTGCTGTCACCGGCCACGGTCGAGTTCCAGATGGTCGGCCGCCCGCAACCGCGCGATCACTCGATCGAATTCGCCGCGTAGCCGGGCGATATCGTCCGCTGTGGGCTGCCGGGTCCGGCCGGGTAGCGCCCGGATCGCCGTCGCGACCCGACGGAGGGTCTCGGTGTCCGTGCGGTAGTCGTCGTGCAGAAGTCGGATGGTTTCGGCCATGGCCGGATTCGAAGGCGGACGGCCGGCAGGGCTGCGCTCGTGCATATCTCTCCCCGGATGAGTGGTGTTGGCAGGCACCCGGCGCCGGGGAGGTCCGAGGAGCGAGAATTCTCGACACCGAGCGGAAGCCGATCGACCCGACGCCGGGGCCGGGAGAGAGACTGTCAGCTAAAAATTGCTGTGTCTGTGTCCATTCCGGTCGAGTTCTGATCGAAGGAGCACAAGCGAATGCTCGGGTGCGGATCAGTATTCCAGGCGGACCGCGTCGGCGAGTTCACGCATTTCGGGCGTGAGCGTCCGGCGATGCCGCACGATCGAGCCGAGAATATCGCGAGCGTAGCGCTGCTGGGGCAACCATTCCGGGGCGAGAGCGCGGATATCCTGGAGTGTGGCCACGGCCTCGCTGTAGTTGCGAAGCGCGACATGGGCATTGGCCACATCCAGCCGGTGGCGCAGCCGTGGTGCGGCGGTCTGCGACGGCACGGCGGCTGCCGGTATGGAATCCGCTATCGCGAGCACTCGGTCCGGTCTACCGGTGATGACGGCGCATTCGCCCGCTATCTGGGCGACGGTGACCGGTCCGTACGGCCGGTGCGGCGCCGGGTCGTAGGACATCTCCCGGCCGATTCGATCGGCTGCGGATCTTGCCAGCGAGAGTGCGTCCTCGGTGATTCCGGGGCTGTTGTCGCGTACTCCTACGTTCGCCACGTACAACCACAACCGACCCCACAGGGCCAGCTGCACAGGTGTCGCCCGGGAGAAACGTGGCTCGATATCGTCGGCCCACTGTTGCGCGAGGTCGGCAGCCGCGCGGAGCTGGCCTTGGCGCAGATGACTCCACACCAGGGCATTCACGGGCGCGGCAGCGGTTCCGCGGTCGGGTGCCTCGTCGATTGCCCGCGCCAACGCATCGGCGGCGCTGTCGAACTGGCGATTCTGAACGAGTAGCCAACCGGTCATGCCCAGAATGCGGGATCTGAGAGCGCGGCCCTCGCTCTCGTCGAGTGCGCAGGCATCGCGCAATAGTGCGGGGAGGCCGGCGGCCACCTCGCTGTACAGGTGCCTACCGAGAGCCGGCAGCAGATTCTGATAACTCGCCCGCACCCCTTCGATCGTGGGACGTTCCTCCAGATCGTCGCCCCGTGCCGCCAGTGCGCGACGTACCGGTCCCCAGAGATCGACGGTCTCCGCCGACGCCCACTCGGCATCGCCTTGGTCCTGCAGCGTGGATGTGCGGACACCGAGTGCGACGGCCAGCGCGCGAAGGGTTTCGAGCCGGACCGTCCCACGCTGCCCTTGTTCGATCTTCTTCACAAGTGAGAGCGAAATACCGCTCAGCTCGGCCAGCTCTCTTTGCGACAACCCGCGACGCTTACGAACGGAGGCGACGCGGTCGCCGAGATCCGCAGTCATAGCTTCGAGCGTACGGACTCTTCGTCTTTCGTGTCGTCGTTCGATCGGCAAGGGGTGGGCCGTATGTGCGGCGTGTAGCCGTTCGTCGTCACCACAGGTGCCGCAATCACTGCTCGTCCGCACACACGGGCAGGTGGTCTGGTCACCATCGACAGTCGCGCTGCGCTCGCGTGACCGACGCAGCGGAGGGCATGCAGCATGCGCGATCCGGTATCGGCCGCCACCTGACGTTCCATTCGTCAACTTTAGGTTGACGGTGACGGCATCGTCAACTATTAGTTGACGATATTCGAACGGTGGCGAACTTCAGGAGTGGTTGTGGACGATCTCGAGAACGCGGTACGACACCCCGGCGGTTCCGGGAGGAAACGGGCCGTGGTGGTGGGTGCCGGTATCGCCGGGCTGGCCGCGGCCTTGCGGATGCGCCGGGCGGGCTGGGACGTCGTCGTGATCGAACGGTCGCCCACGCGGCGTAGTAGCGGCTACCTGCTGAACCTGCACGGACCGGGATACGACGCCGCCGAACGCCTCGGCCTGCTGCCCGCGCTCGCGCCGCGCGATATCGGTTTCTTCACCTCGGTACTGGTGCACGCCGACGGCCGGGAGAAGTTCACCGTGCCGGCCGCCGTCGCGCAGGCCGCCGTGGGAGACCGGGCGCTGAGCCTGTTCCGCGGCGATCTGGAAGCCGTGTTGTACGAGGCGGTGGCCGGCGACGCCGATATCCGGTTCGGTACGACAGTGCGGTCGGTGACCCTGCAAACCGATGCTGTCGAGATCGTCCTGGGCGACGGCACACAACTGCGGGCCGACCTGCTCATCGGCGCCGACGGCGTCCACTCCCGGGTCCGTGAACTCGTTTTCGGTCCCGAAGCCGAATTTCTCGTCGACCTGGGCCATATGGTGGGCGCTTTCCCGCTCGATACCGTGCCCGCGCACGTTCCCGAAGGCGTCGGTACGACATTTCTCGGCCCCCGGCGTACCGCGGCCGTGATGAATCTGGGTCCCGGCCGGTCCTCGGCGTTCTTCACCTACCGCAGCCCTGATCCGGCGGCCGACACCGCGCGCGGTGCCGCACCCGCGCTCACCGGCGCCTTCGGTGACCTCGGCGGCGGCGTCGCCGAGGCGCTCCGGCAGCTCACCGCCGACCCGGCCGGCGCGTACTTCGATTCGGTCGGTCAGATCGTCATGGACCGGTGGAGTCGTGGGCGGGTGGTGCTTCTCGGCGACGCGGCATGGTGCGTGACCGTGTTCGCCGGCTACGGCGCGGCTCTCGCCCTCGACGGTGCCGACCGCCTCGGTGCCGCCGTCGAAGCCCACGGCGCCGATCTCCCCGCGGCACTCGACGCCTGGGCGGAATCGCTGCGCCCGGAGGTCCGCAAACGGCAGGCGCTGGCCCGCAGGGGAATCAGCCGGTTCGCTCCACCCACCCGGGCGCACGTCTGGGCCGGGGATCTCATGCTTCGCGCCATCCAACTCCCCGGTATCCGGGATCTCGTCCGGCGCTCGATCCAGCGCGCGAACAACTAGTCCGCGTCCGGGCCCCGGTACCGGGAACGAAAAAGGCCCCCGACCAGAACCCAGCTGGTCGGGGGCCTTCCTCATATGTGCCCTCGGCAGGAATCGAACCTGCGGCCTTCTGCTCCGGAGGCAGACGCTCTATCCCCTGAGCTACGAGGGCGGGGATCCACCCGATTCGACCGTCGGCCGGTCTGTCGGGCGGACCACAGCGTATCGCATCACCGCCGGTGCGGCCAAAACGAGTGGTGGCGGGTCAGTTCAGGGGGAGCGGTTGCCCGCCGCGGGCGGTGAGCATATCGGTGATCAACCGGGCTTCGCCCTGTTGTGCGGCCAGCATCTGCCCGGCCAGGATGCCGATCTCACCGGTTTCGGCGTGTTCGGCACCGTATTCGAGCATCGGCACGCCACCTCCGTGATGGCGCAGCATCAGCTGGAGGAACAGCACGTCGAGTTCGTCACCCTTCGCGGTCCGCAACCGCTGGATATCCTCGGTGCTCGCCATACCCGGCATGGCGGCCATCGCCCCCGAGTCCGGCATGCCGGAACCGTGCTCGTGGTGGCCGCCGTGCGCGTCCGCGCTCTGCTCGTCGTGCATCCAGCCCATATAGCCGTCGCTGCCGCGAGCGGGTGCGCCCCACATCTGCAACCACCCCTGCATCCGGCCGATCTGGCTCTGCTGGGTGGTCAGGATGTCGTAGGCCAGCCGCTGGACCGCCGGATCGGTGGAACCGAGCAGCGCGATCCCGGACATCTCGACGGCCTGGGTGTGGTGTGCCGACATGTCCTGCGCGAATCCGATATCGACCGGGCCGGGTGCGCTGTCACCGGAATCGTCCGGCGACAGCAGCACACCCGCGCCGAATCCGATCACCAGCAGCGCGATCGCGGCGATGACCAGCAAAGGAGTGCGCTGGCCGCGCAGCTGGGCGCGCAGACCGGATTCGGGTCGAGGCTCGGCCTCGGAGCTGTCCGGGTCGGTCATTACTGCCCGGCTCCGGGCGCCGGTTGCTCGGGAACCGCCCCGGGCGCCTGCTGGTCGGGCAGCGTGCCGGGCATTCCCGGAATCGCCGGGATACCGCCGGGCAGACCGCCCGGAAGGCCACCGGGCAGACCCCCGCCGGGGGCACCCATACCGCCCAGCTCGCCCTGGTCGGGCTGCAGGCCGGAGCCGTCCATCGGCACCGCGCCGGGTCCCGGGTCGCTCGGGTCGTAGGGGGGCGGGTTCTGGGTGTCGAACGCGACGGTCGCGCAGTCGGCGCCGACCTCGGGGTAGGCGAAGTTGTTCAGGCGCAACGCGGTGATGAACTGGCCGACCCGCTCGTCGTCGGCGCTGTTCACGGTGAGCTGATGTCCCCAGGACTGCAGGGAGACGGGGGCTTCCTGGCCGGGATGGGGCGACATGAGCATGTACTGCTCACCCTCGACCTTCTTCTTCAGCGTGTCGATCCCCGACTGGTCGAGCTTGTCCGGGTTGTAGGTGATCCACACTGCGCCGTGTTCCAGCGAGTGCACCGCGTTCTCGTCGCGCAGCGCCTTGTCGTAGACGGTGCCCATGCAGTTGGCCCAGGAGGCGTCGTGCGGACCGCCGAACGGCGGGGTCTGGTCGTAGGCCACCCGCTGGGTCGCGTCGAGGTGCAGACCCGCCGGATATTCCTTCTTGACCACACCCTCGATCTGGTCGGAAGGGTCCTGCTTCTGCTCCGAGGGGGTGAACTTCTCCAGCGCCGCCTTCTCCTGGTACTTGGGCACCAGATTCACCGCCAGCGCCGCGACCAACCCGACGAGCAACACCACCGCGCCGATGGTCAGCCAGGGGATTCGCTGCGTAATCGGGGGTTTGCCCTTGTTCTTGTTACTGCTCGTGCGGGCGCCCGCGACTTTGCCCGCCGCCTTCACGGCCTTCGCCGATTTGGCGCTCGTCCTGTTCGGCATACCGGTCCCAGTTCTTTCCACGTCGATGAACAGTGCCGAGCTGCGGTGCCCACTCGCGGCGCGCACCCACTCGGACCATAGGATAGAGACTCGTGACTCCAGCCGACCTTGCAGATCTCCTTCACGCCACCGCGGCGAAGGTCCTCGCCGAACGGGGACTCGACGCCTCGGTGCTGCCCGACTCGGTCGATGTGGAGCGTCCGCGGAACCCGGAGCACGGTGACTACAGCACCAATGTAGCGATGAAGGTCGCGAAGAAGGCGGGTACCGCCCCGCGGGAGCTGGCCGGCTGGCTCGCCGAGGCGTTGAGCGGCACCGATGCCGTGGCGTCCGCGGAGGTCGCCGGGCCGGGGTTCCTGAACATCCGGGTGGCCGCCTCGGCGCAGGGTGCGGTACTCGATCAGGTCCATGCGGCCGGGGCCGCGTACGGCACCGCCGATCTGCTCGCCGGAACCAAGATCAACCTGGAGTTCGTCTCCGCCAACCCGACCGGCCCGGTACACCTGGGCGGCACCCGCTGGGCGGCGGTCGGTGACGCCCTGGGCCGGATCCTCGCCGCTCAGGGCGCCGAGGTCACCCGGGAGTACTACTTCAACGATCACGGTGGGCAGATCACCCGGTTCGCCGAATCCCTGGTCGCCGCGGCCACCGGTGCGCCGACCCCGGAGAACGGGTACGCGGGCGCCTATATCGGCGAGATCGCCGACCGGATCATCGCCGCCCATCCCGGCGCGGTCGAACTCGAACCCGGGCAGCGGCTGGAACTGTTCCGCGCCGAGGGCGTCGAATTGATGTTCGCGCACATCAAGAAGACCCTGCACGAATTCGGCACCGATTTCGACGTGTATTTCAACGAGAGTTCGCTGTTCGCCTCGGGCGCCGTGGAACGCGCGGTGGAAACACTGAAGAATTCCGGTGACCTGTATTCCGAGGACGGCGCCTGGTGGATCGCGAGCTCCGAATACGGTGACGATCAGGACCGCGTGGTCATCAAGAGCGACGGCAATGCCGCCTATATCGCCGGCGATATCGCCTACTTGCAGGACAAGAGGTCGCGCGGATTCGATCTGTGCATCTATATGCTCGGCGCCGACCATCACGGCTACATCGGCCGGTTGAAGGCCGCCGCCGCCGCGTTCGGTGACGACCCCGACAGCGTCGAGGTACTCATCGGCCAGATGGTGAACCTGCTGCGCGACGGCGTGGCGGTCCGGATGAGCAAACGGGCCGGCACCGTGGTCACCCTCGACGATCTGGTCGAGGCGATCGGAGTGGACGCCGCCCGGTACTCACTGGTGCGCAGTTCGGTGAACTCGAGTATCGATATCGACCTGGACCTGTGGGCCAAACAGGACAGCGTGAACCCGGTGTACTACGTCCAGTACGCCCACGCCCGCGCCGCGTCCATCGCGCGCAATGCCGCGGAATTCGAATACGACACGGTGACACCGGATTTCGCGCTGCTCGATTCGGAATTCGAGGGCGCCCTCATTCGCACCATCGGTGAGTTCCCCCGGGTGGTGGCGAGTGCGGCGACGCTGCGCGAACCGCATCGCATCGCCCGGTACCTGGAGGAACTGGCCGGTGCCTATCACCCGTTCCAGACCAACAAGGCCCTGCGGGTGCTGCCGCTGGGCGACGAACCCGTCTCGCCGGTCAACGCCGCCCGCCTGGTGCTGGTGAACGCCACCCGTCAGGTGCTGGCCAACGGCCTGGCCCTGCTCGGTGTCACCGCCCCGGAGCGGATGTGACCGAGCTCTGTCAACGTATCGACCGACTGTTCCGGCAGTGGACGAGGAAGGAAGACCGATGAGTGTCCATCCCGCCGGGCCCCGGCACGCCGAGATACCGCATGCGCCGAACCTGCCGGAACGCCCGGCCGACCCGCGGCAGCTGATCGACCTGCCCGCGCAGGTGTGGCCGCGCAACGCCACCCGCGACGCCGACGATGTGGTCCGGCTCGCGGGGGTGCCGGTCACCGAACTCGCCGAGCGGTTCGGTACGCCGCTGTTCGTGGTGGACGAGGACGATTTCCGGTCCCGCTGCCGCGATATGGTGCGCGCGTTCGGAGCGGATTCGCGAGTCCACTACGCCTCCAAGGCTTTCCTCTGCGGTGAGATCGCCCGCTGGATCCGCGACGAAGGACTCTCGCTGGACGTGTGCTCCGGCGGTGAGCTGGCGGTGGCGCTGCACGCGGGCTTCCCCGCCGAACGCATCGCGCTGCACGGCAACAACAAATCGGTGGCCGAACTGGAAGCCGCGGTCGCGGCCGGTGTCGGGCATGTGGTGGTCGATTCGCTGATCGAGATCGAACGGCTGGAAGCCGTCGCCGGCGCGGCCGGTGTGGTGCAGGACGTCCTGGTCCGCGTCACCGTGGGTGTGGAGGCGCACACCCACGAATACATCTCCACCGCGCACGAGGACCAGAAATTCGGTTTCTCCATTTCCGGCGGCGATGCCATGGAAGCGCTGGCCCGGGTATTCGAAGCCGATAATCTCCGATTGGTCGGACTGCACAGTCATATCGGATCGCAGATATTCGAAATCGACGGATTCGAAATCGCCGCGCACCGCATGCTCGGACTGTTGCGCGAAGCCGTCGACAAATTCGGCGTGGAACGTACCGCCCAGATCTCGCTGCTCGATCTGGGCGGCGGTCTCGGTATCTCCTACCTGCCGTCGGACGATCCGCCGCCGCTGGATCTCTTCGCCGAGAAACTCCGCGTCCTGGTCGCGCGTGAGGCCGAGCTCGCGGGACTGCCCGTACCGCGGATCGCGGTCGAACCGGGCCGTGCCATCGCCGGCCCCGGCACCGTGACCCTGTACGAAGTCGGCACGGTGAAGGATGTCTCGCTCGACGGTGGCCTGCGCCGCCGCTATGTGAGCGTGGACGGCGGGATGAGCGACAATATCCGGCCCGCGCTGTACCAGGCCGACTACCACTGCCAGCTGGTCTCGCGCGGATCGGAGGCCGGCCCGGTGGTCGCCCGCGTGGTCGGAAAGCACTGCGAGAGCGGCGATATCATCATCCGCGACACGTGGATGCCGGCCGATGCCGGCCCCGGCGACCTGATCGCGGTGGCCGGAACCGGTGCCTACTGCTATTCCATGTCCAGCCGGTACAACATGCTGACCCGCCCCGCCGTCGTCGCCGTGCGCGACGGCGCGGCCCGGCTGATCCTGCGCCGGGAAACGGTCGAGGACCTGCTCGGCCTGGAGGTCTGATGGACGCGACGAAAGGGGAGACCATGCCAGAGGGGGCCGAGGTGGTGCCGGGTCGATGGGGTCCGGACCGGCCGATCGGTATCGCGGTTCTGGGAATGGGCAATGTCGGCCGGGAGGTCGTGCGGATCCTGCGGGACCACGCCGACGATCTGCAGTCGCGGGTCGGCGCGCCGCTGACCCTGCGCGGGGTCGCGGTACGCAGCCTCGACCGGGACCGGGGCGTACCTGCCGAACTGCTCACCACCGACGCCGAAGAGTTGGTGGCCCGGCCCGATGTCGATGTGGTGGTCGAGGTGATGGGCGGTATCGATCCGGCCCGCAAACTCATCCTGGCCGCGCTCAACGCCGGGAAATCGGTGGTCACCGCGAACAAGGCGCTGCTCGCCGATTACACCGGCGAACTGGCCGCCGCCGCGGAACGCAGCCGCGCCGACCTGTACTTCGAGGCCGCGGTCGCCGGTGCCATCCCGGTGGTGCGCCCGCTGATCCAATCGCTGTCCGGTGACCGCGTCAACCGAGTGGTCGGCATCGTCAACGGCACCACCAATTTCATCCTCTCGGCGATGGACGAGACGGGTGCCGATTACGGCGACACCCTCGCCGAAGCCACCCGCCTGGGATACGCCGAAGCCGATCCGACCGCCGATGTCGGGGGCTACGACGCCGCCGCGAAGGCGGCCATCCTGGCCTCGCTGGCATTCCACACGCGGGTGACCGCCGCGAACGTTTTCCGGCAGGGCATCGCGGAGATCACCGCCGAAGATCTGGAAACGGCGTCCGCGCTGGACTGCACCGTCAAACTGCTGGCCATCTGTGAGCGGGTGCCGGCCGGGCCGGGGGAGCCGACTCCGGAGGAAGGCGGGAAGGAACGGGTGTCGGTGCGCGTGTATCCGGCGCTCATCCCGCGCAAACATCCGCTGGCGGCGGTGAACGGGGCGTTCAACGCCGTGGTCGTGGAGGCCGAGAACGCCGGCCGCCTCATGTTCTACGGGCAGGGCGCCGGTGGTGCGCCGACCGCTTCGGCCGTACTCGGTGACCTGGTCATGGCCGCGCGCAACAAATTCTTCGGTGGCCGTGCTCCCGGAGAATCGGTCTATGCTGAGCTTCCGATCGCGCCGATCGGCGATACGCCCACCCGCTATCACGTGAACCTCAAGGTCGAGGACCGTCCCGGCGTGCTGGCCCGGGTGGCGGGCGAATTCTCCAAGCACGGAGTGAGCATCTCGACGGTCCGGCAGGAAGGTCACGACGACAAGGCGCGACTGGTGGTCGTGACCCACCTCGCGACCGAGGCGGCCCTCGCCGAGACCGTCGCCGCCCTGGCGGATATGGAATCCGTCACATCTGTCACCAGCGTCCTGAGATTGGAAGGCACCGAGGAATGACGACAGCATCGCGCAGCGATTCCGTGCGGGGCGCGGGCCCGGCGGCCACCACCGGTGTCGCGCCGCAGGCCGGCGTCCACTCCCGCTGGCCCGGGCTCATCGCGGCCTATCGCGACCGGCTCGCGGGTGCCGCCGACTGGGAGCCGGTGACCCTTTTCGAGGGCGGGACTCCGCTGGTCCCGGCGCCGCACCTGTCGCAACTCACCGGTTGCGAGGTCTACCTCAAGGTCGAGGGCGCCAACCCGACGGGTTCGTTCAAGGACCGCGGTATGACCATGGCCATGACCGACGCCAAATACCGGGGCCAGGAGGCGGTGCTGTGCGCCTCCACCGGTAACACCTCGGCCTCCGCCGCCGCCTACGCCACCCGTGCGGGGATGACCTGCGCGGTCCTGATCCCGCAGGGCAAGATCGCGATGGGCAAACTCGCCCAGGCCGTCATGCTCGGCGCCAAGGTCATCCAGGTCGAGGGCAATTTCGACGACTGCCTGGAACTGGCCCGCAAAGTCACCTCGGATTTCCCGTCCATCGGTCTGGTGAATTCGGTGAACCCGGCCCGGATCGAAGGCCAGAAGACCGCGTCCTTCGAGATCTGCGATGTGCTCGGCCGGGCACCCGATGTGCACGCCCTGCCGGTGGGCAACGCCGGCAATATCACCGCCTACTGGCGCGGTTACCGCGAATACCGCGCCGACGGTGTGACCGATTCGCTGCCGCGCATGCTCGGTGTCCAGGCCGCCGGAGCGGCACCGCTGGTCAACGGTGCGCCGGTCAGCCATCCGGAGACCATCGCGACCGCCATCCGGATCGGCGCGCCCGCCTCCTGGAACGGTGCCGTGGCGGCCAAGGAGGAATCCGGTGGCGCGTTCCGTGCGGCCACCGACGAGGAGATCCTGCACGCGTACCGCCTGGTGGCGGCCGAGGAAGGCGTTTTCGTCGAGCCCGCGTCGGCGGCGAGTGTCGCCGGTGTGCTGGCCGCGCATGCCGAGGGCTGGCTCGAACCCGGGCAGACCGTGGTCTGCACGGTTACCGGCAACGGCCTCAAAGACCCCGATACCGCGCTCCTCGGTATGCCCGAGGTGCAGGCGATCGCGGTCGACCCGGTGGCCGTGGCCGCCCGACTCGAGCTGGCCTGACAGTGGAAACCCGTGAAAGCCGGCTCATGTCCCCGACCCTGCCCGCCGGTCTCACCGTTTCGGTCCGGGTGCCCGCGTCCACCGCGAATCTGGGTCCCGGTTTCGATTCCCTCGGGATGGCGCTGGGAATCTACGACGAGATCGAGGTGCGCAGCACCGAATCCGGGCTGAACATCGAGGTGGAGGGCGAAGGCGCCGACGAGGTGCCCTGGGGGCCACAGCATCTGGTGGTCCGCGCGATCGAACGCGGACTGGAAGCCGCCGGGATCTGGGCCGACGGCTTGGACGTGGTGTGCCGTAACGCGATTCCGCACTCGCGTGGATTGGGGTCCTCGGCGTCGGCCGCGGTCGGCGGTCTGGCCGCCGGCTGCGCGCTGGCCGCGCAATTCGATCCGGCCCTGGCCGTCGACTCCGATCGGCTGGTACAGCTCGCCGCGGAATTCGAAGGGCATCCGGACAACGCGGCCGCCAGTGTGCTCGGCGGAATCGTCGTGTCCTGGACCGAGACCGGGCCGGGCCCGGATACCGATATCGCCGCGCCGCAGCGTCTCTACCGAGCCGTTCGCCTCGACCCGCATCCCACGCTGCGCCCGGTGGTGCTGATTCCCGAGGAACGGTCCTCCACCGCGCAGACGCGCGGCCTGCTGCCCGACCTGGTCCCGCACCGCGACGCCGCGTTCAATGTGAGCCGGGCGGCGCTGTCGGTGGTCGCGCTGACCCAGCGGCCGGATCTGCTGCTTCCGGCCACCGCGGACCGATTGCACCAGACCCAGCGCGCCCCGGCGCTGCCGCTCACCACCGCCTGGATCGAGCGTCTGCGGGGCCACGGGATCGCGGCAACGGTGTCGGGTGCCGGACCCACTGTGCTCGCCCTTGTGACCAGCGTTTTTCCCGAGGAACTGCGTGCTCGGGCCGCCGCGGACGGCCTCCGCGTCGTGGAGCCGGGGCTCTCCGAGGGCGTCCAGATCAGCTGACGGGCGCGTCCGCCTTGCCGACCTTCGTACTTGCCCGCTATCCTGGGCAAGTCCGTACATCGCGCGCATCAGACGCCGGTGCTTCATCAGGGCAATCGCTCCAGCAGGCTCCAGGCTCGAGCCCTCATGCCATGGGGGTGCCGCGCAGCCGCTCAACTGGAATGATCTCTTCCACCTTTTTCAGCGGTGGCGAAGCACCCGGTCCCGGAGGGGCAGGCGATACGGCTACAAATCCGAGTCCGGCAGCGAGATCGGGCTACGGAACGAACCCTCGACACAGCACACGGCCATCGAGGGAAGGAAAGGATCTCCGTGACAGATACGGACCTGCTCGCGACACCCGGGGTGGCATCCGACTCCGAACCCTCGGGCAACCGCGAAAGTGACTCCGGACAGATTTCTTCGAAGATGAGCGAAAATACCGACATCGGATCGGGGCTGACTGGAATGTTGTTGCCGCAGTTGCGCGCACTGGCAGGGGAACTCGGAATTCGGGGCACCTCCGGTATGCGCAAGGGTGATCTCATCGCCGCCATCAAGGAAAACCAGGCCGGTAGACCCGCCGCCGCGGAACGCAGCACCCGCGCGAAGTCTGCCAAAGAACGTAAAATCGCAGACCAGCCCGTCGAGGCCGGGACCGCGGCGCCTGCCGTCGAGGCCGCGCCCGCCGCCGCGTCGGCTCCGGTCGCGGAAGCACCCGCCGCGGATACCGCCGCGAACAAGGATTCGGCGGCCGCGGACAAGGGCAAGACCACCCGGGCCGCCACCAACGGCACGGCCACCGCCAACGGTGCCGCAGGCAATGCCGCGGAGACCGATTCCGGCGCCAAGACCGAAGGCAGAGCCGACAACAAGCCGGCCGAGGGCGCCGAGGATTCGGGCCGGGATTCCGGCCAGCGTGGCCGTGGCCGCCAGCGTCGTGGCCGCGATCAGCAGGGCAAGAACGGTGAGCCGGCCGGCGAGGACGCCAAACAGGACACCAAACAGGACAGCGCCAAGCAGCAGGACGGCAAGGACGGCGAGCAGGGCGAACGCCGTCGTGACCGCAACCAGTCCGGCCAGCAGAACCAGGGCGGCTCCGGTGGGAACCGCGGTGGCGACCGGGGCGGCGATCGCGGTGGCGACGACGAAGAAGGCGGCCGGGGCCGCCGCGGCCGGCGGTTCCGCGAACGCCGCCGGGGTCGCGATCGCGACGGTGGCGGCGGTGAATCGCGGGAGCCCGAGATTCGCGAAGACGATGTGCTGCAGCCGGTCGCGGGCATTCTCGACGTACTGGACAACTACGCGTTCGTGCGCACTTCCGGCTACCTGGCCGGACCGAACGACGTCTACGTCTCGATGAACCTCGTGCGCAAGAACGGCCTGCGCCGCGGCGACGCCATCACCGGCGCGGTCCGCGCCCCGCGGGACGGCGAGCAGAGCAACCAGCGGCAGAAGTTCGATCCGCTGGTGCGGCTGGACACCGTCAACGGTGCCGAAATCGATTCGGCCAAGCGCCGCCCCGATTTCAACAAGCTCACCCCGCTGTACCCGAACCAGCGGCTGCGCCTGGAAACCCAGCAGAACAAGCTGACCACCCGGGTGATCGATCTGATCATGCCGATCGGTAAAGGCCAGCGCGCGCTGATCGTGTCTCCGCCGAAGGCCGGTAAGACCACGATCATGCAGGACATCGCCAACGCGATCGCGATCAACAACCCCGAGTGCTACCTCATGGTGGTCCTGGTCGACGAACGTCCCGAAGAGGTCACCGATATGCAGCGTTCGGTGAAGGGTGAGGTCATCGCCTCCACCTTCGACCGGCCGCCGTCGGATCACACCTCGGTCGCCGAACTCGCCATCGAGCGGGCCAAACGCCTGGTCGAAATGGGTAAGGACGTCGTGGTGCTGCTCGACTCCATCACCCGGCTGGGTCGTGCGTACAACAACTCCTCGCCGGCCTCCGGGCGCATCCTGTCCGGTGGTGTCGACTCCACCGCGCTGTACCCGCCCAAGCGGTTCCTCGGTGCGGCACGCAATATCGAGAACGGCGGCTCGCTCACCATCATCGCGACCGCAATGGTGGAAACCGGTTCGACCGGTGACACGGTGATCTTCGAGGAGTTCAAGGGCACGGGTAACGCCGAGCTCAAACTCGACCGCAAGATCGCCGAGCGGCGCGTGTTCCCGGCGGTGGACGTCAACCCGTCCGGTACCCGTAAGGACGAACTGCTCCTCAACCCGGACGAGGCCGCGGTCCTGCACAAACTGCGCCGTGTCCTGTCCGGTTTGGACTCGCACCAGGCGATCGACCTGCTGATCGACCGCCTGCGCAAGAGTAAGAACAACCTCGAGTTCCTGATGCAGGTCTCCAAGACCGCGCCGGGCGCACTCGACGAATGAGATAACCCGCTCGACGAGTGGAGTGGACGGGGTTCGCCGAAGGGCGGACCCCGTCTCTCGTTGCATCGGAAGAGCGCGGCGGTCCGGCGGCGGAGTGGAGAACCGGTCGATCGAATCCGTCCCCCGCAGCGCCGAAATAAATACAGCAAGAGGCGCGTTTCAGCAGGCATCGGTGGTCTGGCATACTTGACCGCCGTGCGTCTGCGATTCACGCAGACAATCCCGCCTGAAGTCGGTTCCGGTTCACGTTCGGCGCAGATGCCCGAGCGACCCGGCGACCAATATCGAGAGGACACCCATGAAGGCAGGAATTCACCCGACCTACGTCGACACCACGGTGGTCTGCGGTTGCGGTAATACCTTCCAGACCCGCTCCACCAAGGAATCGGGACACATCACCGTCGAGGTCTGCTCGCAGTGCCACCCGTTCTACACCGGCAAGCAGAAGATCCTGGACACCGGCGGCCGCGTGGCCCGCTTCGAGGCCCGCTACGGCAAGCGTGCCAAGAAGGAAGCCGACGCCAAGTAGCTTTCTCGCCAACGCCCGGTCCTGCCCACTCGCAGGCCGGGCGTTGGTGCTTTTCTACCCACCCGCCCCGCGTCGTCCTTTCGAGTAGGAGCCACGTTCATGGCCGAGAAAACCGCACCGTCCGCGATCGACGATGTGCTGGCCGAATACGCCGGACTGGAAACCCAGCTGGCGGACCCGGCGCTGCACAACGACCCGGACGCCGCGCGGCGGGTCGGGAAGCGGTTCGCCGAACTGGCCCCGGTGATGACCACCTACAAGAAGCTCTCCGCCACCCGCGACGACCTGGAGGCCGCCCGGGAACTGGCCGCCGACGATTCGGCGTTCGCCGCCGAGGTGCCCGGCCTCGAAGAACAGCTCGAAGAACTCGAGAAACAGCTCGCCGACCTACTTGCCCCGCGCGATCCGCACGACGGTGACGATGTGGTGTTGGAAGTGAAATCCGGTGAAGGCGGCGAGGAATCGGCACTGTTCGCCGCCGACCTGGCCCGGATGTACGTCCGATACGCGGAACGCCGCGGCTGGAAGGTCGAGATCCTGGACGCGGCCGTCTCCGATCTGGGCGGCTACAAAGAAGCGACGCTGTCCATCAAGAGCCGCGATGCCGCCCGCGACGGGGTGTGGTCGCGCTTCAAATTCGAAGGCGGTGTCCACCGGGTGCAGCGGGTGCCGGTCACCGAATCCCAGGGCCGGGTCCACACATCGGCAGCCGGTGTTCTCATCTACCCCGAACCCGACGAGGTCGAAGAAGTGCAGATCGACGAGAACGACCTGCGCATCGACGTCTACCGTTCCTCGGGTAAGGGCGGCCAGGGGGTCAACACCACCGATTCGGCGGTCCGGATCACCCACCTCCCCTCGGGAATCGTCGTCACCTGCCAGAACGAACGCTCCCAGCTCCAGAACAAGGCCCGCGCCATGCAGGTCCTGGCCGCCCGTCTGCAGGCCCTCGCCGAGGAACAGGCGGAACAGGAAGCCGCGGAGGGCCGGGTCGCACAGATCCGTACGGTCGACCGATCCGAACGCATCCGCACCTACAACTTCCCGGAGAACCGCATCGCCGATCACCGCATCGGCTACAAAGCGCACAACCTGGACGCGGTACTGAACGGAGAAATGGACGCCCTGCTGGATGCCCTGGCCACCGCCGACCGCGCCGCCCGCATGTCCGAGTAGTTCGCCCGAACGCGGGCACCGCCGATGAACCACAATGTCGGGGTGACCCGTGTTCAGCTGCGCCCTGTCCTCGTCGAGGCGACCGATACCCTGCACGCCGCCGGTGTGCCCAGCCCCAGGACGGACGCGGAGCTGCTCGCCGCGCACGTACTCGGGGTGGACCGCTCGCGGCTACTGCTGAATCCGCTGATCGGCCCGGATCGGCTCGCCGACTATCGGGCGCTGGTGGCGCGCCGGGCGCAACGAGTCCCGCTGCAGCATCTGACCGGGCAATCCTTCATGGGCGAGATCGATCTCGAAGTCGGACCCGGCGTATTCGTTCCCCGCCCGGAAACCGAACTGCTCTTCGCCTGGGCTCTCGCACACCTCGAGGCGGTCCGGCACGACCACGCCCCGGTCGTCGTGGACCTGTGCACCGGCTCCGGCGCACTCGGACTCGCCCTGGCGCATGCCCGCCCCGATGCCGTCGTGCACGCCGTAGAACTGGATCCCGACGCCCTGAGCTGGGCCCGCCGCAACGCCGAACAGCGGGCCGCCGCCGGCGATACCCCGATCACGCTGCACCACGACGATGTCACCGACCCGAATCTGCTCACCGAACTCGACGGTTACGTCGACCTGGTCGTCGCGAACCCGCCCTACATTCCCGACGGCGCGGAACTCGCCCCCGAAGTCGCCGACCACGACCCACACGGTGCGCTCTTCGGCGGTCCCGACGGCCTGGCCGTGATCCGCCCGCTCGTACCGCTGGTCGGCCGCCTGCTGCGACCGGGCGGAGGTGTGGCTGTCGAACACGATGACAGCAACGGTGGTGGAGTGGCCGCCCTGCTGGCGGCGGACGGGCGATTCGCCGAAATCGTCGAACATCCCGATCTGGCGGGGAAGCCACGATTCGTGGCGGCACTGCGGGTGGACCGACCGGATAACCGCTGAGGGGGCGGGCTCCGGTGGGGCGGTGGGTGAGCTCGCCGAAGCGGAGTTGTTCCTCGGAAAAGGGCTGGTCCCTCGGAAAATATGAGCTTGCGTGTCGAAGTAGGAGCACAGGCCCGAACGCGGAGGTGGGGGTGGTTGTTCGTGAAGGTGAGAGGTAGGGCTGGGCTCGCCCACGGCGATCACGGCGATCACGGCGATCACCGCGAGCGCCGCGTCGTACGAGGCACCGAGTTCGGCACGCTGGGCCGGATACCCCGAATATCGGGGGCCATGAGCAGCGGCGGTCCATGAATCGGTCGCGGGTGCGGGGCGGGCTGTTCGTGAAGGTGAGGGGTCGCTCGCAAAGAACTGGGGCTGGTTGTGACGGTGCGGCGCTGAGTGCTTGCGGAGGTAAGGGGCTGTTCGCGAAGTCGCGGGGGTGAGGTTGTTCGCGACGGTGAGGATTGGTTGCGGAGGCGAGGGGACTGTTCGCGGAGGTGAGGGGGTTGTTCGCGAAGGTGAGAGGTGGGGTTGTTCGCGAAGGTGCTGTGTTTTTGGCGCGCTGGCGCGCGCGGGGTCGAGGCCCCCTCAGTCTCGCCGTTCAGGCCTCGAGACTCGAGCCTTCGGCTCATGCGACGTGCGGTCGGCCATCCGGAGAATGCAGCCGCCTGAGCACCTTCGACCAAGGGCGAGACGGGCCTCGACCCTTTGAGGTGTCTCGTAAAACTCGACGCACGCGGTTGCGTCGGCGTTCGACGGCTGGGTCGCATGCGTGTCTTGTCCCTGAAGGGGGATTCCGATTGGGCGGTCTTCGATTTTCGGTGCGAATAGCCCGTCTGCCAGCCGCGGGTGGCCGGCATTCGTGGTCGGGGCCCGCCCCGGTTCCGGAGCGACGGAGCGGGGGAGCGAAGCGGAGGAGCGCAGGAGTGAAGAACCGGGGTCACTAGGGCCCCGACCCTGCCCCGCCGGAGGCGGGGCCATATCACAGCCCATACCATGGTCGGCGTGAGTACCGTCTACGACTGCGCCGATCCCGACTCGCGCGCCGCCGGCCTGGCCGCGGCGACCAGTGCTCTGAGATCGGGGCGGTTGGTCGTCGTGCCCACCGATACCGTTTACGGTCTGGCTGCCGACGCTTTCGATTCGGCGGCTGTCGCGTCGTTGCTGGCGGCCAAGGGGCGGGGTCGGGATATGCCGGTTCCGGTGTTGGTCGGGTCGTGGAACACGATCGACGGGCTGGTGTTCTCGGTGCGGCCACAGGCGCGAGACCTGATCCGGGCGTTCTGGCCCGGTGGGCTGAGTATCGTTGTGCAGCAGGCACCTTCGTTGGCCTGGGATCTCGGTGACGCGCGTGGCACGGTGATGCTGCGGATGCCGCTGCATCCGGTGGCGCTGGAGTTGTTGCAGGAGGTCGGTCCGCTGGCGGTGTCCAGTGCGAATATTTCCGGCCGGCCCCCGGCCGAGAATGTGACCCAGGCGCGTGAGCAGCTCGCGGACCGGGTCGGTGTGTATCTGGACGGCGGCCCCGCCCAGCACGCCACCGCCTCCACCATTGTCGATCTCACCGCTGATCAGCCGCGGATTCTGCGGGCGGGCGCGGTGCCGACCGAGGCGGTCGCCGAAGTGCTGGGAGTCGCTCCCGATGATCTGATCGGGTCCGTCGCGCGGTGAAAGTACCGGTTTCGATGAAGGTCCGGGCAGTATCCCCGGCCGCCGGGCGGTGGTCGGCGCTATGACCGGTTACGGTGCGGTCGTCCCGCTGCGCGAGCTGCTCCTGGTGCTGTTGATCTCGGCGGCGGTGACCTTTCTGGCCACCGGAGGGATCCGCACGCTGGCGATCGGGTTCGGCGCGGTGGCCATTCCGCGTGATCGCGATGTGCATGTGAAGCCGATTCCCCGGATGGGCGGGGTGGGGATGTACTTCGGTGTAGTGGCGGCCGTGTTGTTCGCTCATCAGTTGCCGGCGCTGCGTCGTGGTTTCGATTACCGGCCCGATATCGCCGCCGTACTGGTGGCGGCGACGATCATCGTCGGGGTCGGCATCGTGGACGATCGCTGGGGGCTGGACGCGCTCACCAAATTCGCCGGTCAGGTCACCGCTGCCGGGGTGATGGCGGTGATGGGCCTGGGCTGGTACCTGATCTACGACCCGTTCAACAACAGCACGGTCGTCCTCGACGGATTGCAGGGCGGCCTGGTCACCGTGGCTGTGGCGGTGACGCTGATCAACGCCATGAATTTCGTCGACGGCCTGGACGGACTGGCCGCCGGGCTGGGCCTGATCGCGTCCTTCGCGGTGTTCGCTTTCGCGGTGGGCCTGCTCACCGAACAGGGCGGTTCGGTGGACAGTTATCCGCCCGCGCTGCTGGCCGCGGCCATGGCCGGTGCTTGTCTCGGCTTCCTGCCGCACAATTTCTCGCCGGCTCGGATCTTCATGGGGGATTCGGGGTCCATGTTGATCGGGCTGGTGCTGGCCGCTGTGTCGACCAGTGCGTCCGGCCGGATCCCGCTGCAGGGGTACGGCCCGCGCGATATCGTCGGTCTGCTGTCGCCGTTGTTGCTGGTCGGCGCGGTGATGTTCATCCCGGTTCTGGATCTGTTGCTGGCGATCGTGCGCCGGGTCCGGGCGGGGGTCAGTTTCTCCACGCCCGACAAGATGCATCTGCATCACCGGCTGTTGCAGATCGGGCATTCGCAGCGCCGGGTCGTGCTGGTGATCTACCTGTGGGTCGGCATTCTCGCGTTCGGGGCAGTGGGTACCTCGGTGATGGATCGCCGGGTGGTGGTGCTGATGATGGCGGCCGGATTGCTGTTCGCCCTGGTCGTAACCGCTGTTCCGGGTCTGTGGCGTCGGCAGGCGCGGCGGGACGCGGCGGGTTCGGTTTCGGAGTCCGGGTAGAGTTCGGCCCGTGTCCACGAGTCCTGCCGGTCCCAGTTCCTCCGACAGCGCCGATGCCCCACTGCGTGCAGCATTGCGGTACGGGTTGATCGGGTTGGTCGTGCTGACCGTGTTGTCGGTGGCGATCGCGACTGCTTTCGCCGGTGTGGCCGGACTGTGGGGCGCGCTGCTGGGGGCCGCGATCGGTGGTGGGTTCATCCTGACCACGGCCGTGGTGGTGCTGCTCGGCGCGAAACTGCCGCCCACCACGGCGGGGCTGGTCATGCTGATCAGCTGGGTGGGGAAGCTGCTGGTCGCGCTGATCGTCATTGCGATTCTGCAGCGATTCGATTTCTACGACCGGGTGGCGCTGTTCCTGACCGTCGTGGGCGCCCTGGTCATCGTGCTGGGGGCGGAAACTTACGGTGTATTGAGACAGAAAGTGCCCTATGTGACCGTCTCTGAGCAGGGCCGGGAAGCGGGCTCCGACCAGGGGTGACCAGGATCTACGACAATTTGTCGTAGATTACATCGCCCCCGCTACACGTTGTCGTAGTTCTCTTGGTAAAGTATTGGTAAGCAAGCGACTAAGCCAGGGGCGCCGACCAGGCCCGACCAGCTACCGCTATGCTACTGCCGTGCCGTGCTCGTCAAGGGTTCGGTTCTGCATGTCGACGATGTCGCCGACACACGTACAGACGCCAGCGCGGATCGCCGCTACAGCTGCTGACGACCTCGAGCCGACCTCAGTCGACCCACATTGATCGTCAATGTCCGATCGAACCGCGGGAGCGAAAACTTCCCGCGGCCCGAACACGGGAGAGAACGCTGAGCGTCACCACCTTGGCCGCGGAGTTCCACGCGCCGTCGCTAACCGACTTCTTCCCTCCAGCGGTGCTGTTCGAGGGGACCCCCTTCGAACTCGATCGGCTGATGCTGGTCCGGCTCGTGATGACCGCCGTCCTGATCGCTTTCCTGTTCCTGGCGTTCCGGACTCCGCGAATCGTGCCGAAAAAGCTGCAGAACATCGGCGAAATGGGTCTGGTCTTCGTCAAGGAGCAGATCTGTGACGAGATCCTCGGCAAGGAAAGCGGCCGTAAGTTCTTCCCGCTGATCGCGACGATCTTCTTCACCGTTCTGTTCCTGAACTTCTCGGGTGTGATCCCCGGTCTGAACATCTCGTCGAACGCGCGTATCGGCATGCCGCTGGTACTGGCAGTGATCGCGTATATCGCGTTCAACTACGTGGGCATCAAGAAGTACGGCTTCTTCACCTATATGCGCAGCAGCATCGTCGTTCCGAATGTTCCGCCGGCCATGCACGTCCTGCTCATTCCGATCGAGTTCATCTCGACCTTCGTGCTGCGCCCGTTCACGCTGACCGTCCGACTCATGGCCAATATGCTCGCCGGTCACATCATGTTGGTGCTCTTCTTCAGCGCGACCCAGTTCTTCCTCTTCGACGCGGATGCCTGGATGAAGGTGTTCTCGCCCTTCTCGCTGCTGGGCGGACTCGCATTCACCCTCTTCGAACTGCTGGTGATTTTCCTGCAGGCCTATGTGTTCGCGTTGCTGACCGCCGTGTACATCAGCCTTGCCCAGCACGCCGACGAACACTGACCGACCGGAACAACCGATAAGGACCTGCTGCACCACGCCGTCCGGCGGGTGAGCAACAGAAAGGGAATGGAAGACTCATGAGCCTCTCGTACCTGGCCCAGGAAGCTGCCACCAACGAATCCACGCTGAAGGGCCTCGGCGCCGTCGGCTACGGCCTGGCCGCGATCGGCCCCGGCATCGGCGTCGGTATCGTCGTCGGTAAGGCGATCGAGGGTATTGCCCGCCAGCCCGAGCTCTCCGGCACCATCCGGACCAACATGTTCCTGGGTATCGCGTTCACCGAAGCCCTGGCACTGATCGGTCTCGTCGCCGGCTTCATCTTCTGATTCCGATGAACGAGTTCATTCTGCTCGCAGCGGAAGAGGGAGAGGATGTGAATCCTCTCGTCCCCGCGACGTACGACATCGTCTGGTCGGCGATCTGCGTGGCGATCATCGCCTTCGTGGTCTACAAATACGCCGTTCCGCGCCTGATGAAGGTGCTGGACGAGCGCGCCGACAAGATCGAGGGTGGCATCGAACGGGCCGAGGCCGCGCAGGCCGAAGCCCAGGAGACGCTGCAGCAGTACCAGAAGCAGCTGGCCGACGCCCGCCTGGAATCCGCGAAGATCCGCGAAGACGCCCGCACCCAGGGCCAGCAGATCCTCGCCCAGATGAAGGCGGACGCCCAGGCCGAGAGCGACCGTATCGTCGCGGCCGGGCACACCCAGCTGGAAGCCCAGCGCCAGCAGATCCTGACCGAGCTGCGTGCCGAGGTCGGCCGCACCGCCGTGGACCTGGCCGAGAAGATCATCGGGCAGTCGGTATCGGACGAGGCCAAACAGGCCGCGACGATCGAGCGATTCCTCGACGAGATCGACCGTTCGGACGCCGGTATCGGGGTCGGAAGGTAACGACGGAGGAGTGAGAACCATGTACGCAGCGAGCCGTGAGGCCAGCTCCCGGTCCAAGGAGGCGCTCCGGGCCGCGCTGACCGGCAGCAACGGTGTTGCGGCCACGACGGGGTCCGAACTGTTCGCCGTTGTCGACGTACTGGACGACCAGCGTCCGCTGCGTGTGGCGCTCGCGGACGTATCGGTGCCCGGTTCGGCCCGCGCCGAACTGAGCGAGCGGATCTTCGGGAGCCGGGTCAGCGCTGCCACTCAGGCGGTGCTGACCACTGCGGTCGCCCAGGATTGGTCACGTCCCCGGGATCTGGTCGACACCCTGGTGCTGCTCGGTCAGCTGGCATACCTGGAATCGGCCTCCGAGCAGGGTCGGCTGACCGCGGTCGAGGACGAACTTTTCCGGTTCGGCCGGATCATCGCCGACAACCCGGTGCTGGACCAGGCCCTGTCCGACCGCGCCGCCTCGGCCGCGGCCAAACGGGAATTGCTCGATCGGCTGCTGTCCGGCAAAACCGAGACCATCACCCAGGCGCTCACCGAGCAGGTGGTGACCAGGCAGCGTTCCGGGATCGGTGTGGCCTTCGACGAACTGTCCGACCTGGCCGCGGCCCGGCGCGAACAGATCGTCGCGCACGTGCGGTCGGCCATCGAGCTGACCGACTCCCAGCGTGAGCGGCTGGCCGGCGCCCTGGCGCGTATCTACAACAAGGCTGTCACCGTGCATGTCGAGGTCGATCCCGAACTGTTGAGCGGGCTCGTCGTGCGCATCGGCGACGATGTGATCGACGGCAGCGCGATCGGCCGGCTGGATCGGCTGCGCCGCTCGCTGACCTAGCGGCGACGGCGCCGGATCCACCGGTGCCGGCCGCTCCACACCCCCGACATTCCACGACCAGAGACCGAGAGCAGGAAGAACATGGCGGAGCTGACGATCTCCTCCGACGAGATCCGTAGCGCGATCGAAAGCTACACCCAGAGCTACACCCCGGAAACCTCCATCGAGGAGGTCGGTGTCGTCACCGATACCAGTGACGGCATCGCGCACGTCAGTGGCCTGCCTTCGGCGATGGCCAACGAGCTGCTCGAATTCCCGGGCGGTGTGCTCGGCGTCGCGCTGAACCTCGAGGACCGCGAGATCGGTGCTGTCATCCTCGGCGAATTCGCCGAGATCGAAGAGGGCCAGCAGGTGCGCCGTACCGGCGATGTGCTCTCGGTCCCGGTCGGCGACAATTTCCTCGGGCGGGTGGTGAACCCGCTCGGTCAGCCGATCGACGGTCTGGGCGAGATCGAATCCGACGACCGGCGTGTGCTGGAACTGCAGGCCGCTACCGTGCTGGAGCGGCAGCCGGTCGAGGAGCCGATGGCGACCGGCATCACCGCAATCGATGCGCTCACCGCGATCGGCCGGGGGCAGCGTCAGCTGGTCATCGGCGACCGCAAGACCGGTAAGACCGCGGTCTGCATCGACACGATCCTGAACCAGAAGGCCAACTGGGAGTCGGGCGATCCGGCCAAGCAGGTGCGCTGCATCTACGTGGCGATCGGCCAGAAGGGCTCCACCATCGCGGGGGTCAAATCCGCCCTCGAGGAGCACGGCGCCCTGGCGTACACCACCATCGTCGCCGCCCCGGCCTCCGATTCCGCCGGTTTCAAGTGGCTGGCTCCCTACACCGGTTCGGCCCTCGGCCAGCACTGGATGTACCAGGGCAAGCACGTTCTGATCGTGTTCGACGACCTGACCAAGCAGGCCGAGGCATACCGCGCGATCTCGCTGCTGCTGCGCCGCCCGCCGGGCCGCGAGGCCTACCCGGGTGACGTCTTCTACCTGCACTCGCGTCTGCTGGAGCGTTGCGCCAAGCTCTCCGACGCCATGGGCGGCGGTTCGATGACCGGTCTGCCGATCATCGAGACCAAGGCCAACGACATCTCGGCCTTCATCCCGACCAACGTCATCTCCATCACCGACGGGCAGGTCTTCCTGGAGTCCGACCTGTTCAACAAGGGCGTTCGTCCCGCGATCAACGTCGGTACCTCCGTCTCCCGTGTCGGTGGCGCCGCCCAGACCAAGGGTATGAAGAAGGTCGCCGGTTCGCTGCGTCTGGAAATGGCGCAGTACCGCGAGCTGGAAGCCTTCTCCGCGTTCGCCTCCGATCTGGACGCCGCCTCGCTGGCCCAGCTCGAGCGCGGTGCCCGCTGGGTGGAACTGCTCAAGCAGGACCAGTACTCGCCGGTCGCCGTCGAGGACCAGATCGTCTCGATCTACCTGGTCGACGGTGGCTACTACGATTCGGTGCCCGTCGCCGACGTCCGTCGCTTCAATGTCGAGCTGCTCGAGGATTTGCACAGCAATGCCGCCGATGCCTTCAAGAGCATCGAGGGTGGCAAGGTGCTGACCGGCGACGCCGCCGAGCAGATCAAGACCGCGACCGACAACTTCAAGCAGGGCTTCCTGGCTTCGGACGGCAGCCGGGTCGTGAACGAGCCCGGCGCCGACGAACTCGGCCACGAAGAGGTCGAGTCGCTGTCGGTCACCCGCAAGCACGTCGAGAAGTAGACCGGGCGAACCATGCGCTGTTTTCCTGTCACGCCGCGAATGAGGGGAGTGTGAACCGATGGCTACCTTGCGCGAGCTGCGCTCCCGTATTCGTGGTATCAACTCGATCAAGAAGATCACCAAGGCCCAGGAACTGATCGCGACCTCGCGGATCACCAAGGCCCAGGCTCGGGTCGCGGCCGCCAAGCCGTACTCCGAGGAGATCACCAAGGTGGTCGCGGAGCTGGCGAGTGCGTCGAAGAGTCTGTCGCACCCGCTGCTCACCGAACGCCCCGATCCGAAGCGTGCCGCGGTACTGGTGATCACCAGCGACAGCGGCCAGTGCGGTGGCTACAACTCCAATGTGCTCAAACGCGCCGAGGAGTTGATGACCACCCTGCGCGACGAGGGCAAGGAACCGGTGCTCTACGTCATGGGCAGCAAGGGCCTGACGTACTACACCTTCCGTGACCGCCGGCCGGTCGCCTCGTGGACAGGGTTCTCCCAGCAGCCGTCCTACCCGGATGCCTCGGCGGCCTGTAACCACCTGGTCGACAGCTTCATGGCCGGGTCCGCGGGCGAGGTCCCGGCACCGGACGGCACCGATTCGATCGCGGGCGTGGACGAGCTCCATATCGTCTACACCCGGTTCGTGAGCATGCTGTCGCAGACGCCGGAGGTGCGCCGGATGGCGCCGATCCAGATCTCCTTCGTCGACGAGAACTTCGATCTGGGCGAGGACATGCTGTCCGATTCGCCCACGGCCGAGGTGAGCGCGCAGTACGAATTCGAGCCCGACGCCGATGTGCTGCTGGCGGCGCTGCTGCCCAAGTACATCAACACGCGGATCTACGCGTCGTTGCTCGACGCAGCGGCATCCGAGCACGCCGCTCGGCGCACCGCAATGAAGGCGGCCACCGATAACGCCAACGAATTGGCGAGTTCCCTGTCTCGCCAGGCCAACTCGTTGCGGCAGGCCAACATCACGCAGGAAATCAGCGAAATCGTCGGCGGCGTGAATGCCCTGGCGGCCAGCTCGGAACGCGACTGAGACGCAGGAAGAGAAACCAGACAAATGACCGCAGCTGTTACTCGAGAAGAGTCGAGCCGGACCGGCGCCGCCACGGGCCGCGTGGTCCGCGTCATCGGCCCCGTCGTGGACGTCGAATTCCCGCGGGGCTCCATCCCGGAACTGTTCAACGCCCTCGCCGCCGAGATCACCCTGAAGTCGGTGGCCAAGACGCTGACCCTCGAGGTCGCCCAGCACCTCGGTGACAACATCGTGCGCACCATTTCGATGCAGCCCACCGACGGCCTGGTCCGCGGCGCCGAGGTCCGTGACTCCGGGAAGCCGATCTCGGTGCCGGTCGGCGATGTCGTCAAGGGGCACGTGTTCAACGCCCTGGGCGACTGCCTCGACAGCCCCGGCCTGGGCCGGGACGGTGAGCAGTGGGGTATCCACCGCAAGCCGCCGAGCTTCGACCAGCTCGAGGGTAAGACCGAAATCCTCGAGACCGGCGTCAAGGTGCTCGACCTGCTGACCCCGTACGTGAAGGGCGGCAAGATCGGTCTGTTCGGTGGTGCCGGTGTCGGTAAGACCGTGCTGATCCAGGAGATGATCACTCGTATCGCGCGGGAGTTCTCCGGTACCTCGGTGTTCGCCGGCGTCGGTGAGCGCACCCGTGAGGGCACCGATCTGCACCTGGAAATGGAAGAGATGGGCGTCCTCCAGGACACCGCCCTCGTCTTCGGCCAGATGGACGAGCCGCCGGGCACCCGTATGCGCGTCGCCCTGTCGGCGCTGACCATGGCGGAGTACTTCCGCGATGTGAAGCACCAGGACGTGCTGCTGTTCATCGACAACATCTTCCGGTTCACCCAGGCCGGTTCCGAGGTTTCGACCCTGCTGGGTCGTATGCCCTCCGCTGTCGGTTACCAGCCCACCCTGGCCGACGAGATGGGTGAACTGCAGGAGCGCATCACCTCGACCCGTGGTCGTTCGATCACCTCGCTGCAGGCGATCTACGTCCCTGCCGACGACTACACCGACCCGGCGCCGGCGACCACCTTCGCCCACCTGGACGCGACCACCGAGCTTTCCCGCCCGATTTCGCAGAAGGGTATCTACCCGGCCGTCGACCCGCTGACCTCGACCTCTCGTATCCTCGAGGCATCGATCGTCGGCGACCGGCACTTCGCGGTGGCCAACGAGGTGAAGCGGATCCTGCAGAAGTACAAGGAACTGCAGGACATCATCGCCATCCTCGGTATGGACGAGCTCTCCGAAGAGGACAAGGTCCTCGTCGGCCGGGCCCGGCGCCTGGAGAAGTTCCTCGGCCAGAACTTCATCGTGGCCGAGAAGTTCACCGGTCAGCCCGGTTCGGTCGTGCCGCTGGAGCAGACCGTCGACGACTTCGACCGGGTCTGCAAGGGCGAATTCGACCACTTCCCGGAGCAGGCGTTCAACAGCTGCGGTGGTCTCGACGATGTCGAGGCGGCCGCGAAGAAGATCGCCGGAAAGTAGCCCTCCATGGCGGATATGTCAGTTGATCTCGTCGCGGTCGAGCGGCGGCTCTGGTCGGGCCGGGCGAGTTTCGTCAGCGCCCAGACCACCGAGGGACAGATCGGCATCATGCCCGGTCACGAGCCTCTCCTCGGCCAGTTGGTCGAGGGCGGCACCGTGACGATCGTCGATACCGACGGCACCCGGATCGTTGCCGCGGTACACGGTGGGTTCTTCTCGGTCACCGCCGATACGGTGCGGGTATTGGCCGAGTCCGCCGAGTTCTCCACCGAGGTCGATATCGCGGCCGCACGTCAGGTGCTGTCCGACGGGTCGGCCTCCGCGGAGGCTCAGCGGGTCGCGCAGGGCCGGGTCCGCGCGGTGGAACAGGCCGAAGCGGCGTCCTGATCTCCTTCGGGAGCACAACAGAATCATTTCGGCTCCGGCCGGCGGCGAATCCTCGTCGCCGGCCGGAGCCGTTTCGGCGGCGGCGGGTTCACCCGCACGTTGCCGTCGGCGGCCGCCGGGATCGATGACGTCGCATTATCGGAGACATCCCCGTGCGATTTGTAAACTGGTTCGTGGTTGAATGGCGGCGGGTGCATCTGCCGGTCCGATCCGGCGATCGCCTCGAGCGAAGGGATGTGCAGCATTGCAGACCGGGATGGTGTTTCTGATCATTCTGGTGCTCGTGCTGGTCGCATTGGCTCTGGTTTCCAGTTATCGCCTGGTCATGTTGCGGCGCGGCGGCACCGCGGCCATCCTGCGCGTACTCCCGGCTCGCGGCGGTGAGCGCTGGCGTCACGGCGTCATCCGCTACGACGAGGACCATCTCGTCTTCTACAAGCTCACCAGTCTCAAACTCGGCGCCGATTCGGTGATCCACCGCCGCGGTATCGAGATCGGCGAACGCCGCGGCCCGCAGGGTGACGAGTACGACATCATGACCGAGGGGATCGCGGTCATCGGTGTATCCGATCGCAACGGCGATTACGAGCTGGCCCTCGACCGGGCTGCGCTCACCGCGTTCCTGTCCTGGGTGGAGTCGCGGCCCTCGGAACGCGCGCGCCGGCTCCGCGGCCACTGAGGTCGCTTCGTCGTCCCGGTCGATGCCGTGGTTGCGGCGCAAATGCGCATCCGCGGAAACACCGCCCGGTCGGCGCGAGCGTTTAGGGTGGGTCCTGTGAGCGTGCACCTGACGCGGATCTACACCCGCACCGGCGACGACGGGACCACCGGTCTCAGTGATTTCTCCCGGGTGCCGAAGACCGATCCGCGGCTGGTCGCCTACGCCGATTGCGACGAGGCCAATGCCGCCCTCGGAGTCGCGATTGCGCTCGGCGGCCCGGATCCGGAACTGACAGCCGTCCTGCGCGGGGTCCAGAACGACCTGTTCGACGCGGGCGCGGATCTGTCGACTCCGGTGGTGGAGAACCCGAAGTATCCGCCGCTGCGGATCACCGCGGACTATATCGCGCGCCTGGAGCGGTGGTGTGACCGGTTCAATGCCGAACTGGCGCCGCTGAATTCGTTCATCCTGCCCGGCGGTACCCCGCTGGCCGCGCTACTGCACACCGCGCGCACGATCGTCCGGCGCGCCGAGCGATCGGCGTGGGCGGCGGTGGCGGCCCATCCCGAGGACACCGCTGTCCTGCCGGCGAAGTACCTCAACAGGCTCTCGGATCTGTTGTTCATCCTCAGCCGGTACACCAATCCGGCGGGTGACGTGCTCTGGCAGCCCGGCGGTGGCCGGGTCGTTGAAGCCGGTGGGCCGGCTTCGGAGGAGCCCGGCGCCGGGCCTCCGTCCGAAAGCTGACGGATTCCGTCCCGACGGTGGAAACTGCTCCTGGTGATGGGGTCGCGGGGCCGCCGCGCGCGATGGTTCGGCGTTGTCTCGACCGGCGGCGTGATGCGATCGCGGGCGCTCTATCCTTGCACTCACTGGTGCGCCGAATACTCGGAGAGGCGGCATGGAACGGTTTTTGGTAACTGGCGGCAACCGGCTGGTCGGTGAGGTCTCGGTCGGAGGCGCCAAGAACAGCGTCCTGAAGCTGATGGCCGCTGCTCTGCTCACCGAAGGCACGACCACCATCACGAACTGCCCGGACATCCTCGATGTGCCGTTGATGGCAGAGGTACTGCGCGGTCTCGGTTGTGATGTCACGATCACCGGCGATGTGGTGACCATCGACACCCCGGCCGAACCCAAGTACCACGCGGACTTCCCGGCGGTGACGCAGTTCCGGGCCTCGGTTTGTGTGCTCGGACCGCTGATGGCCCGATGCAAGCGAGCAGTGGTCGCGCTGCCCGGTGGTGACGCGATCGGTTCCCGGCCGCTGGATATGCACCAGGCGGGGCTCCGGCTGCTCGGTGCCACCAGCGAGATCGAGCACGGATGCGTGGTCGCCCGGGCCGACGAGCTGCAGGGTGCGCGGATCCGCCTGGACTTCCCGTCGGTCGGCGCCACCGAGAACATCCTCATGGCCGCGGTCCTGGCGCAGGGGGAGACGGTGATCGACAACGCTGCCCGCGAACCCGACATCGTCGACCTGTGCACCATGCTCACCCAGATGGGTGCGCGTATCCACGGTGCGGGCACCTCGGTGCTGACCATTCACGGCGTGAAACGGCTGTCGCCGATCACGCACCGGGTGATCGGCGACCGTATCGTCGCGGCCACCTGGGGTATCGCCGCCGCCATGACGATGGGCGATGTCCGGGTGACCGGAGTCAATCCGCAGCACCTGGCTCTCGTCCTGGACAAACTGCGCTCGGCCGGTGCGCGGATCTCGTTCGAACCGGACGGTTTCCGAGTGGTTCAGCCCGATCGCCCGCGCGCGGTCAACTTCTCCACGCTGCCGTTCCCGGGTTTCCCCACGGATCTGCAGCCGATGGCGATCGGCCTCGCGGCGATCGCGGACGGTACCTCGATGATCACCGAGAACGTCTTCGAAGCGCGTTTCCGTTTCGTGGAGGAGATGATCCGGCTGGGCGCCGATGCACGGACCGACGGACATCACGCGGTGGTCCGGGGCATCCCCAGGTTGTCCAGTGCCCCGGTCTGGTCCTCGGATATCCGCGCCGGTGCCGGCCTGGTGCTGGCCGGGCTGGTCGCCGACGGGGTCACCGAAGTGCACGACGTCTTCCATATCGACCGTGGATATCCGAACTTCGTGGAGAAGCTCCAGGCCCTCGGAGCCGGGGTGGAACGGGTCGGAGTGGGAACTTGATCGTTTTCGGCGGCCCGAGTTCGGAAACGGTCTCGGAAACAGTCGCTGAAAACCGCTCTTGACCAGGCGATTTGACATTGAATTAGATGCCACGTAACTTTATCCAAGTCAGAGCGACACGGACACCGACCCGGGGCCCGGAGCGAGGCGGAAACGCCGAGCCGGAGGGACCAGGGAAACGAGGTAGGACGATGAGCGCCTGACTATCACACTGGTTCGACCGGGACACCGATTTGCAATCGGGAAAACGGATGAGCTAAGCTTTAGAAGTTGCCTCACAGATCGGACGGCTTAAAGGCCGCGAGAAAGTGTGTGCGTGTGTTCTTTGAGAACTCAATAGTGTGTTGATGAATGTCAGTGCCAAATATTTAATTTGGTTTCGGTTCTTCATACCCCCGTGTGGAGGGCCGAACATTTAAGTCAGCTAAATTCCAGCTGGCGATTTGTTTTGCTAGGTTTTCGGACTCTAGTTTGTACTTTTGATTGCGCCTTCGGGTGTGATTGTGAGTCTTCAACGGAGAGTTTGATCCTGGCTCAGGACGAACGCTG
>NZ_JBSFDZ010000010.1:235983-236422 GCF_053594175.1 Nocardia sp. NPDC001965 | reverse complement strand
GGATTCCAGTATCCGGGTGAGCAGTGCGGCTACCGGGGCACCGGATTCGCCGGAGGCGTACCCGGGGAAGCCGGAGGCGTACCCGGGGAAGCCGAGGGCGTACCCGGGGAAGCCGGAGGCGTACCCGGGGAAGCCGAGGGCGTACCCGGGGAAGCCGGAGGCGTACCGGGCGATGCCGGGGGCGTACCCGGGGAAGCCGGAGGCGTACCCGGGGAAGCCGAGGGCGTACCCGGGGAAGCCGGAGGCGTACCGGGCGAAGCCGGGGGCGTACCCGGGGAAGCCGGGGGCGTGCCGGGCGAAGCCGGGGGCGTACCGGGCGAAGCCGGAGGCGTGCCGGGCGAAGCCGGAGGCGTACCCGGGGAAGCCGGGGGCGTACCCGGGGAAGCCGGGGGCGTACCCGGGGAAGCCGAGGGCGTGCCGGGCGATGCCGGGGGCGGCG
>NZ_JBSFDZ010000010.1:0-235884 GCF_053594175.1 Nocardia sp. NPDC001965 | reverse complement strand
GGCGAACCCGCCCGAGCACGCTCACCACCACCAGCAACAGGCGGCACACCACCAGCCGGCGGCGAACCCGCCCGAGCACGCTCACCACCACCAGCAACAGGCGGCACACCACCAGCCGGCGGCGAACCCGCCCGAGCACGCTCACCACCACCAGCAGGCGGCGAACCACCACCCGGCGGCGAACCCGCCCGAGCACGCTCACCACCACCAGCAGGCGGCGAACCACCACCCGGCGGCGAACCCGCCCGAGCACGACTTGGAGTACCAGCTACCGAAGGAGGGGAACCGCCCCCAGAACGACCGCCACCCGAGCGGGGCGCCGATCCGCCGAGTTCAGGTAGTCGGCCACCGCTTTGATCTGCTCCTACGGTGCGCTGGATCGACTCTCGTAACTCGCCGATGCGTCCCTGCATTCTTGCCGAGACTTCGGGCCAGTTCTGGCGAAGGTTTCGAAGCCCGTCCATCACCGGGCCGAGCGGGTTCCTGAATGCCAATTCGGTTACATCCTCCGGCCTGGGGCGAGGCCTCGCCTTGTGTCGGGTTTCGTCACGCCCCTGGCGGCAGTCCCGAACCGGCGGGCAGCGGTAGCCGCCGGACCGATGCCGCGTCGTACAGCCAGCGGTACCAGTGCTCGCCGCCGAGTTACTCGCCAGGTCGCACCTCATTGTCGGCTATCCCCAAGATCGGGGAACACACCCGGATTCGTAGGTCATCCCGGCGTACGCCGGGATGACCTACTGCGGAGGGACCGCGACCTTCGGCGCGGACTCGGCCTTCGGCGCGGGTTCGGCCGGCACATCCTGGGATCCGTCGTGTTCGGTGGCCTTCTCGCTCGACGATTCGGGAGGCGGCGCGGCGGTATCCGGCGCAAACACCTGAGGGCTTGCCTGCTGACCTTCGAGCTTCTCCTGCGACTGCTCAGCGACCACGCCCCGCTGATCGACATCGGAAGCCGAGATAGCGGGGACCTTTTCGTCGGAGGGCTTCGTGGTGGGGGCGACCCGCTCCGACTTCTTGCCTGCCCGCGACCACGGGGTCGCCGCCGTTTTCGGTCGCCCGGCCGGTGGCTGAGCACCCGTTCCGGGGCCTGCCGACGCGCGCGCGGCGCCTCCTTGTGCACGACCACCGCTGCCGCTGCCACCGCTGCCGCCAGTGCCACTGCCGCCAGTGCCACTGCCGCCAGTGCCACTCTGCGCCCTGTTCGCCGCGGCGTCGGTTGGGCGCTGCTGCGCGTTCGGAGCGGACGCGTTCGATTGATTCGATGCGGATGCGGCCGGTTGCGCTGTAGCAGCCGGCATCATTCCGCCGGTTTCACCCACCCTGCTCTCGGTGGATTCGTATCCGCCGGACCCAACGGACCCAACGGGCCCAACCGTGTTGGCGCCGGAATTCTCGCTACCGCTCGATCCGACGTTCGACGAACTCGAGCCTTGCACCGGAAGGTCCGTTCCAGCCGACGTGATGCCCGACGGAGTGGCTCCGTCGGCGCCCGGTCGGGATGTCGGTATCCCAGCATCCGAACCGCTCGATTGGACTGTGGGCGCGGTCGTACCGTTGGGATTTGTACTGCTACCCACACCACGATCCGCAGACGCGGGCGAATCCTTCCCGGAGGCACTCTCGGATGGCGCGTCGGAGCGCGGGTGCTGCGTGAGGTCCGGAATATTGCTCAGCGACGGAGGCCGCTGCCCACCGTCGACCGGCGGCTCCACGGAGACCGGACTGGGCCATTCGGCGGGAGGTACGTCCAGACCCGGAGTCTGGAAGTCGAAGCCGTCGAGCTTGTCACCGAACTTATCGGCATGCGAGAGCATTTCGTCGGCACGTTTCTCCAGCAGGTCGATGTAGCGCAGGGCTTCGTCGGGGTCGAGGTGGACCTGCTGGTTCGAGCCGGGGTCCGGCAGGACCGCGTCGGGCGGGAGAAGTGTGTCGCGGATGAAATGGTCGAACTTTTCCAGAAGCGGCTGAATGGCTTTCATCATCACCTCGGCCGCGATATACCACATCAGCGCCTCGGCCAATGACTTCGCTATTTGGCGGGCCGCGGCGGCGATCAGCGGACCCGTCACGGGACCGGCCGGTGTGAACATATTGGCAATGAAGCTCGCGGCCAGTGCCGCGAGTTCGATGAGCACCGCGATCTGGAAGGCCTCGATGACATCTGCCGCAATATCGAGGGCTTTCGCCGTGATATTGAAAAGGGTATCCAACTCCGACATCTTCCCGTGGTCGAATGACCACACCACGAGAATTGTCTGATAGGAATTACCGGACATGACCGACTGCATATCCTTGAGCGCGGCTGTCGCTTCCTCATAGGATTCTCTGACGTCGGCCGCGAATTCGCTGACGCTCTGCCCCAGTTCGCGAACCTGGTCCACATCTACATCCGGATAAGGGATACCGCAGACCTGGAGAAAGAACACCACTTCGCTCGGTATATGGATACTCAAATCGCGAACCTTCTCACCGCACAGACCACAGCACCCGAGCGGACCGACGGCGGCCCGTCCCCGGTCGATCGAACCCGGGACATGCCGACACCGCGGGCCCCATCCGCCGCAGACATCAGCGGATCACCGTTGTGCGGCCGCGCAGCGCACCGCCAGAACTGCAGTGACATGCGATCCTCACGCACCTCGCTTCATACGCGTTCCACACCGATGGGTAGGTCGGCCCAGCCGAGCCGACGCCCCGACAGATTACCCAACGCCGAACACCGAGGGGCGTTTCATCGATCTCCGAACGGCCGATCGCGCCACACCGGGGATCCGACCGCCGGGGCGCTCAGCGGAGTCGAAATATCACCCTTTCGAGGGGAGCAAGACATCTCGGCCTCACCGTGTTCATCCCATCCGTTCCGGCTCACCGACTGGACCAGCCGTCCCGGACCGACGGCCGACAGCGATGAACTGCGCAGGTCGTCCGGATGGTCGGAGTATCGGCGGACGTCACGATGCGGGCGCACTCGACCGGTTCCAGTCCCTGGGTCGCCTCCGCGTCCCCCCGGCCGCGACCATCGGCACCCGTAGCCGATCTCGATTCGTACCAGCCTTCGCATAAAGGACGTTCAGGACCGACCACGAGGCCTCCCATGGCCACCAATGGGAATAGATCGGACTCGACGCCGAGCAAAATCGGCGGGCCGAGCTCGCCGGCCACTCCACGCAACAGCCACCCAGTCACACTGCCACGACCCCATTGCAGAGGAGTTCACCGTCCGGCGCGCGGGCATGGTGGGCAGCCGAGGACATCGGCGAAACGGACGAGCCGGGCACCGGAATCGCGAGCGCGGTTTACCATTGATGGGGGGTGTACACTGCAATGCTACTCTTCGAACATGACCGTGGCCCTGGATATTTCGTGGCGAAGCTGCATCAAGACTTGGATAAACGAAAGTCTCGAGCACGGCCATACCATAGATTCACTTGTCGAATCCATGACAAACGACGGTTTCGACAAGGACGCGGCGCTCACGGCGATAGACGCCGTACTCGCGGGAGAAATTCCGGTCGACACGGCCTACGAATACGATCCGGCTCCGGTCTCGACCGACCGATCGATCTATGCCCATGATCGAATGATCCACGCTCTTCTGCGCATCGAAAAGCCGCAATTGATCCTGTTCGACAACGTCCTCTCGGCCGATGAGTGCGATCAGGTGATCGAGATGTCGCGAAATCGGCTGTCACCGTCCACGATCATCGATCCCACGACTGGGGCTCTGGAGTCCACGGATGCTCGGGCCAGCGAAAGTTGCGTGTTCAGTGTAGCGGAGAATCCCTTCGTCGAACGGCTCGACCAGCGTATCTCCGCTCTGATGAACTGCCCCGTGGAGAACGGCGAGGGCTTGCAGATCGTGCACTACGACGTCAGTGGCGAGTTCCGGGCTCACTTCGATTACTTTCCACCGAACGACGCCGGCAGCGCCGCCCACTACATACGAGGAGGTCAGCGAACGGCCACCCTCATCGTCTACCTCAACGACGTCGAGAGCGGAGGCGAGACGGCTTTCACCCGCACGGGCCATTCATTCGCCCCCCGCAAGGGCCAGGCAGTATATTTCCGATACTTCAACAACCTCGGCCAACTCGACGAGATGACACAGCATGCCGGACTGCCGGTTCACGCCGGCGAAAAATGGATCATGACCAAATGGATGCACCGCTACCCTTTCCCCGGATAGCAGGACGACGCTAGCGCAGTGCGCGCAGTGGCATCTCGTATTCGGGTCACACCCGATGGATCGTTCGGGTACGGAAGTCTACGCCCGCGAACTTCTCGTAGTCCGCGAGACTTCGAACTCCGCCGAGGCCGTACTTGTCGATATCGATCAGGATCTCATGATCCACGGCGACATCCGTACCCAGCAGGTGGCGGACGCGGGCCTTCGAACGCAGGTCCGTCTTCCCCCAGCCCTCGTGATCATCCCAGTGCAACCCCCGCCCCGGCCGCCGGGTGTAGTCGTGGAAGATCGAGACCGCGTTCGGCGTGAACACGTCCCAGCCGTGCGTGAACAGCCGCGCCCCGTAACTGATTTCCTCGCCGAAGAAGTAGAGGTGTGGATCGTACGGCACTTCCGCGATCACCGAAGCATCCGCGAAAAGGAAATTGGCACTGCAGAAGGGATTGCGCTCGGGCAGTTCCGGCGCATCCGACATGTACAGATGGCGCGATATCAACAACAGGATGCCGTCGTTGTCGAAATGCCGGGCATGCAGCACCGGGAAGGTGTCGGTGGGGAAGTTCTCGGTTTCCGGGAAACCGTCCGGAAATCCGGCCGCATATGTCGAGAGTACCGGCTTGTCCGATGCGCATTTCGAGAGCATGTCTCGTAGGGCCATGTCCCAGTGCGGCGCGAAACGCATATGTGAATCGATCTGGAGTAGATAGTCCTCATCGCGCCACAACGTCGCTATCTGCGACCGAGCCCAGCACGCACCGCGACTTTCGCGCGCGTCGACGGCGAGGACCGTGCACTGATCTTCTCGATCCCGCACCGGATAGAGTTCGTCGTCCACACCGGGTATCGCCTGCCAGCACAATCCGACTCTGATTCGTTCCGGCTCATGTGCGTTGGAAAAAAGACTGCGCAGTGTGTTGATACAGTCGGGATCGCGGTACGCCGCGATCGACACGAAAATCTCACCGGTCAACTAGATCTCCCATGCGAAACAGGTTACCAATACGGAGACCCGAGGGGAGCCGGTCGATGCCCGCGCCGATGAGTGTGCCCGAGCAGTCGAACCGGTCCGTTACACCGGACCGGTCCAGTGCCCAACTGCCGCAACCGCGGCCGAACGACTGCATGAGCGCCGGCGTGATTGGGTGCCGCCGCCCCATGAGGCTCCGACCCACCAATGCTGGGAATATTGGGGAGACAGCGCATCCGCCAGGGCTCCGAGATGCGTGCCGGACGACTGCCGCACCCCTCCCCGCCGAGTGACGGCAGCGGCACGAACCGGCGCCGGCCCGCAAGCGTTTCACCGAAAGACAGGATGCAAAATCGAGTGCTAGCCTGCGATCATGTTCGTGGCGCTGGACAGTTCGTGGCGAGGCCGCATCGAAACTTGGATAGGCGAAAACCTCGAACAGGGCAACTCGGCCGAGTCGATTGTCGAGTACATGACGGACTTCGGCTTCGACAGGGAAACGGTCACCACAGCCGTCCGGGTCGTACTGCACGGAAGAACTGTCGATACCTCACTCTACGAATACGATCCCAGCCCCATCCCACCGGATCGGGAAATTCGCGTCCACGATCGTACGATCCAGACACTGATACGCCTGGAAAAGCCGCAGTTGACCTTGTTCGACAACGTTCTCTCCGCCGCCGAATGCGATCGGATAGTCGAGATGTCGAAGGATCGGTTACAGCCGTCTACGATCATCGATCCCGCCACCGGGCTTTTCGAGCAGACCGCGACCCGCAGCAGCGAAAGTGTCATGTTCGAGCTGTCGGAGAATCCGTTGATCGACAGCGTCGACAAACGGATCTCCGCTCTGATGAACTGCCCGCTGGAGAACGGTGAAGGTCTACAGGTCGTGCACTATCGGACGGGGGGTCAGTACCTTCCGCATTTCGACTACTTCGCACCGGACGGCCCCGGCAGCGTCGGTCATCTGAGCAACGGCGGCCAGCGGATCGCGACCCTTGTTGTTTACCTGAACGATGTGGAGGCCGGCGGTGGTACCTCCTTTCCCGAGGCCGGAATCACCCTTTACCCGCGCAAAGGCCAGGCCATCTATTTCAGGTACTCCAACGAACTGGGACAGCTCGATCCATCCACAATCCATGCCGGCATGCCCGTGCTCGCCGGCGAAAAATGGATCATAAACAAATGGGTACGCCGTTACCGGATCTCCCGCTAGCGCAGGTCGGCCGACTGCGCCGCGCATCGCCCGCTCCGTATTTCCGCATCCGGCGCGCCACCGTCGAACTCCGCGGCCGGGCCACGCCCTGCTGAAGGCAGCGACCGATAACCCCCGTTCCCGGCGATCGGCACCCACCCGAACAGCGAGGACGGCGCTGAAGCTCGGCCCGTACCGCGATTCGGCGTGCCGATCACA
Organism: Nocardia sp. NPDC001965; assembly: GCF_053594175.1. Classification (NCBI taxonomy): domain Bacteria; kingdom Bacillati; phylum Actinomycetota; class Actinomycetes; order Mycobacteriales; family Nocardiaceae; genus Nocardia; species Nocardia sp. NPDC001965. The sequence goes on along the minus strand of NZ_JBSFDZ010000010.1, from coordinate 229,314 downwards.
GCACGTCTCCGAGCGCACGAGCACCGCGCGCCGAGAGGCACACTCCCGGCTCGGGCGTCCCGGCCCCGGATAGCCGGCGGACCCCGACATCGATGATCGCCGCGCCGAGGCGAACACCGTTCCTCTCGCGCTCCACCGACCGGAGCCGTCGCGCGGCGCGCGACACACATCTAGTCAGATGTATCAATGCCCAGTATTGGGAAGTTCTCGTACCCGGCGGCCGATTCGGGCGAGATAAATTCACACAGGTGTCAAATTACCGGTTCCTGCGCTGCGAATGTCCGTAGCCGGCAATGCCGTTCATATCGGCGGTTCGGCTCGATCGCTGCGGCGGCACCGTGAGGAGAACGTATGGGCGAGTCACTGTGGGTCGATATCGACGCGTTGCGAGACTCATCGGCGGAGCTGGATCAGGCTGCCGCCCGGACCGCCGCCATGGTGAACGAACTCGAGGCCGAGCTCACCCGCAGAGGTGAGTTCTGGGGTGACGACGAGCCGGGCGCGTTGTTCGCGCAGTCGTATCTTCCGGGCGTCGAACAGGCGATGACCGGTATGAAGAATCTCGTCGCCGCCCTACGCAGGACCGAGCAAGGGTTCACGGAGGCGGCCGAGGTCTACAGCCTCAACGACCTCGCAGGCGCGAATCATGTCGACGCAGCGGGCCCCGCCACGATCATCGGCGAGTCCGGCCCGGCGCGGCCGGAGGGCTATCGGGGTCCGGCGACCCACGCGGTGCCCGACTATGCCGATAGGACAACCGGATACCTTCCACACACCGACGAGACGACCCGATGGGACCACCAGGGGGAGCGCGAGCCCGGGCCATCCCGGACCGCGGCGGCACCGTACTCGCCCGCACCGTCCCCCGATACCGAGGTCGCATCTCCCCGGTCGACCGACCCGGCCGGCTCCGCGAACCCCCGCCAGGACCGACCCGGCCTGGGAGAACTCGGTGCACCCACATCCGTGGATGAGTTCGGCGTCTCGACACCGGCGGCACGCGACGGTGCCCCCGCCGCGAACGCACAGCCACCGAACACACTCGCCGCGAACGCCGGCGACGGCAGCCGCGTGAAGCCGATATCCGACCGACAGCCCGGACCAGCGGGACGGGCGGCCGGTACTTCTTCCCCGGCCGGTTCCGGCAACAGCCCCTGGGTGAAGCCTCCCACCGCCACCGCATCAGCCCCGACCTCAGCCACTGCGCCACAGCAGGGCACTCCCCCGAGGACCTATCCGCCGCGACCACAAACACCACACAAGCCCGAAAAGCAGGTTGCGGCAAAGCCTTCACGCAGTGCGTCCGGATCTCGCGAAGAACATCGGAAGACAAGCGATGCCGAAGCAATGCGCATCGCGCGCGCTATGGCGGCCCGGCACCACCTCGAGATTCGCGGATTCGAGACCGCCGGCCTCGATCAGCACACGGTCCGGCAGATCGAGGCGGCCCTCGATGACGTTCTCGGCCGATACGCTCCGCCACTGTGCGGCATCGAGATCGACCAGTTCTCTGGCCCCCCGTCGCGCGCTGAAAAGCGCTGCACCACCTCGGACTCCGATCCGAGCGAGGTCTGGATCGTGCTGGATCCGGGGTCGGCCGCGAATCCACCACATCCGACCGGCCCGGGCCGGTCGGTACCACAGCCGGCAGCTGCCGCGGACCAGCAGCGACCGCTCTATCTGACGACCCTGCGCGCACTCGGCAGTGTGCTGGATATATCCGGCGCATACCGAGCCCGCGCCGAAGCCCAGCGTGCGCTGATCACCGAATACCTCCGCGTGCACGGCAGCAAGGGCGACACCCTCGCTCGGGTGGTGCACGGGTACAAGAGGTGGCGCGGCGAGCTGAGCGACAGTTGTTTCCAGGACCGTGTTCTCGCCCCCGGGCCCGCGCTGGGGGACGCATTCGCCGCGGTCGAGTCGAACAGCGCGTCGGCCGGCTCGCCGCAGACAGTGCTGCATCGCTTGCTGGTGACGCTGGCAAAGACACCCGGTGCGGACACCTGACCACCGCGCGGTCACGACCGATCGCGGTTCACTGCGCACTTACGAAGGAAGAACGATGGACAGATGGAGAAGAGAGGCCCTGCGATCGGCCAACAACGGCTTGCGCAACCAGATCGAAGGCTTTCTCGACACCTACGAACAACAGAAGCCGCAGCTCGTCGAGATGTTGCGGAATCTGGAAACCGTTCGTGTACAGGCTCATTCGCCCGACCGATCGGTCGAGGTCACCGTCGACGCCGGCGGTGTACTCACCGACCTGACGCTCACCCCGGCCGCACTGCGCAAAACTCCTGAGCAACTGGCCACTACCATCCTCGACGCGGTCGGGGAGGCGGCGCGATCCGCCCAGGAACAGCATCGACTCCTGACCTCCCCAGCCGAGGCAGCTCCCGTGCCCGACCTACCGGACATCCTGCACGAGGCTCCCAGTGTCCATGAGGTCCGCGCCTACTTCCGCGACGAGGAGAATCGGGAGCGGTGATAGACCAGCAGTTCAGGGACGAAGGTTCCCGAACAGATTCGGTATAACGGGGCCGATCTGTAGATGCCCCTGCAACTACCCCCGTGGCTTCCTCCGATGGTCGTCGAATGCGTGGCGGGCCATTTTCCGCGTGGCGACGAGGATGCGATGCGCGCAACGGCCGATCACTGGTCGAAAACCGCCGATGAATATCGTGCGGACGCCATACGCTACGACGCCGAGGCCGACAAGGTCGCCCACAATGCCCGCGGGCAAGGGGGCGACTCGCAAGCAGCGAACTACCGAGAGCTGGCCGCGAAGTCCCGCGCTCAGGCCGACTGCAACGACTCGCTGGCCGCACAGCTCTACGAGAACGCCAACAACACCGAGCTCACGAAATGGACCGTATACGGGTTCGCGCTGCTCCTGCTCTGGCAGCTGCTACGCGCCGCGATCATGTTCTCCCCGGCCGGGGCCACGATCGAGATGCAGATCCAACGTATAGCGACCGATATCGCCGTGCGCAGGGCCGCTCGGCAATCGCTGCTCTTCGTCGCCGGACTCTGCGCGAAATACGGCGCCGAACGCAGCACCCTCAGACTTGCCGGCAACGCGGCGTTCTGGGGCGGCCTGCAGATCGGCATAGTGAACGTCGGCGGACAAGCGATTCAGATGAGCGCGGGCCACCGCGAATCATGGGACGCGATGAACTCCCTGATCGCTGTCGGATCCGCGGCGGCCGGTGGCGCCGCGGGCGCGGTCGCGGCCAAGAAGGTCGGCGAGCGCTGGATTATTCCGGGAACAACGTCGCTCGCCCAGGGGGCGCGGAGTACCACCGGACAGATCGGTTACCAAGTCACCGGCATGGCTCTCCTCGGAATTATCGGCGGTGCCGGCGGCGGCTTCGTCGGCACCGGTGCCTCGATCGTGCTGGGAGGCGGGGATCTCACCCTCGAAGGTATCGGCGAAACCCTGGTTCCGGCCGTCATCAGTGGTTTCCTCGGTGGTGCCGCGCAGGGGGCCGCCGATATCCGAAGTGCGACCCGGACAGCGGCACGCACCGAGAACAACCGACCCGGCGCCGCACGCACCGCCCGAGCTCTCGCCGCCGGCGCGCTCAGTGTCGGGGCGCTCACCGGTCTCCTTCACTCCGATGCCCCACCAGCCGTCCATGCGCCACGTCAGGTCCGGCCCGTCACCGAGGCACCCACCGTGCCGGGCGCCGACGCCGGCACCCGCGCCCCGGGCCCGGTCGCCCCGGCACCGGCGCGCCGGGTGACGGCCGATCAGATCTCGGAACCTGCCCCGTTCCTCCGCGAGGAATACGATCTCGGCGGCTGGCGACCCGCCGATGAGCCCACTGTGCGACCCGATGGTGTGAACCAGGTCAGGACAGACGATCTGACCCATCCCGACGGGACACAACCGGCCACGAACAGGGCGCCGCGGATCCAGTCCGGGCACGCCGCCGACGAAGGCGGCCCGCCGAACACCGCCGGCGAAGGCGGCCCGCCGAACACCGCCGTCGACGCTCTTCGCCCGGCATCTCCGGCCGATCCCGCCGCAGTCGATGCGGGTACACGAAACCATGCCGACAGCCGCACCGGGGTAGGGCAACCCGATCCGGCGTCCTCGGCGGGCGGGGCCGCGGGTCCTCGCCTGGTGGACGCGCAGACGCCGTCGCCGCATCCCGCCACGGAGGGACCGCGGCCGCATCCCGCCGACCACGAACCAGCGGGCGCGCAGACCCACACCGGCGAGCAGTCCACCGTGCGACCGGCCGAGGAACCAGGTCTCGCACCCGATGCCGCTCCGCCGCCCGCTGCCGATCCCGAAGCAACCAACAGTCCGCGGCCCGGGCCCGCCGACGCCGACAGCGCGCAACCGCGACCGATCGCGCCCGACCAGCCGGCGGCACCCGTGGGCACCTTGCAAGGGGAAGGCGCAGCGGGCCGCCCTGCCGATACCCGGGCGGCACCGGTACGTCCGGAGGATCCGGCCGCAGCGTCCCCACGGGGTCAGGATCGCCGGCCCGCCCCGGACGGGGGGCCCGCGCAGCCGGCCGCCCCACGCGCGGCGGTCTCGGCCAGGTCCGATGCCCCGCCACCGGACCCGGCCGCACCCGGGCGGCGCGCCGCTGCCGCGTACACGGACGAGGGCCGTTCCGGCGCGAACCGCGACCGCACCCCGGAGCAGCCCGGAGCTCCCGCGGCGCGAACGGACCGGTCGGCACCGGACGACGACACCGCGCAGACCCCGCAGCAACCGCGGACCGCTGCCGAACCGGAAACAGTGCCGGAGCCGGCGGATCCCGCGAATCGAGCCGACGCAGCCGGGCCCGGGGAGCCGACGCCCGCTGCTGGTGAGTCCGGGACAAGACGGGGTGAAGATTCCACGAGCAGTGCACCCCCGAGCGCCGGCCGACAGATCGCCGAGGCAATACTGCGGGATTACGCGGCACGCTCGGGTCCCGACATCCCAGAGGCGCAGCGCTTGGTGAACGCCTCCGAAGAAACACTGGTCGCGATGTTGCACGGCAGCGAGGCCGACGCGACCGCCGCGATCATCGAGGTGACCCGCCGGGGTGAAGACAAGGTGCTGCGCTGGAATCAAATCGAAGCGGCCTTGGCGCTGGAGAGCAACAAGGTGCAAATGGGCGCCGGTGAGGGCAAGTCGCTGGCCTACTTCGCCCATGTGGCACTGGATGCCGTGCAGCACGGCGCGGTGCAGCTGATCACCACCCGTGATTCCCTCGCCGGCCGCGAGGTCACCCGATTCCTGAATCATCTGGGCGTGCTCGGATTCGACGTCGTGCGGATCGATCCGGATATCGCACCGCCACCACCGAAATCGGGTAAGCCGACCATCTATATCGGGACCATGCAGGACCTGGCTTTCGCGGACCTGCGCGGGCACCGGGTGCCCGGCCGCCGCATCACGATCGATGAGATCGACGAAGCACTTTTCTGGGCCGATACCTCGTACAGACTGTCCGAGGGTGCGGGCCGGCCGGCCGACGCCGCCGTCCTCGCGCAGGTCGATTTCGCACACAGTGTCCTGGACAGAGAAATCTTGACGGCCACCGATTTCGGGCTCGCCCGCGAACAGCACGGCGGCACGCCGAATCTCACCGAAAGCGGGCGCCGGACGATAGAACACCGGCTGGGCCGCGAATTGAGCGCCGGCGAGTCGAACCGGTTGAACATGGCGGCCGCCGCCAGATGGGAGTACGCCGAGAACGTGCACTATGTCCGGCACGTCGTCGATGGGCAAGAAAGAATATTCATCATCGACCAGGTCACCCACAAGGTGTTGTTCGATGCCGAAACCGGTACCGAGAGCCGATGGAACGGCGGGCTGGCCCAGGCGATCGAACGCGAACACGGCCTGCGCGTCCGTGCCGACCCCGACAGTTCGAAATCCCTCACCGCCCAAGATCTTCTGAGCCCGGCGAACTACGACAAGGTCACCGGCGCCACGGGCACAGCGAGTGCGCTCGGGCCCGATGTCGTCAAGATCGAAAGCTTCCAGAAGTCGCAGCTCGAGATCATCGCGGATTCGGTATCCCGCGACGAGGCCGCCCTGTTACGGACGGTCGTCACCGATACCAAGGAGATGCAGGCGACCGGCCGACCCCAACTGATCTTGGCGCATCGAAACGATATCGTCGCCGAACTGTCCACACTGTTCCATGCCGAGGATCCGGGTCATCCCGACTATGTCGAACATATCGCGGTGGATGCCAAATGGTTCCTCGAACAGGGCACCGGCGCCGAGGCCGCACTACAGCGAATCTTCGATGCCGCCGGTCAGGAGGGCAAGGTCCTGATCATCAATATGCAGGGCGCCCGCGGCGTGGATATCCCGATCACCGTGGGCAGCCGTGACCTCGGCGGCCTTCATGTCGCGGTCACCGGCCGGTCGGAGCTCTCCCACGATATCGATATCCAGGCCCAGGCCCGCGCCGCCCGGAACGGCGAACCCGGTAGCGCGAAGTTCTACCTCAGCCTGGAGAAACTCTATGCGATATCCGACAATCCGCGGGTACAACAGGTGGTCGTCAAATATGTCGACGAGTACACCCAGGCGGTGGCCGATCATCGGGCGGCGCCGACCGCCGAGACCGGAGCACGGCTGCACCGAGCCGAAAACGACATTCGTGAATTGGTGCGTCCTCTCCAAGACGAGGCGGCCGCGCAACACCGGCAGGCCAGGGCCGCTGTCGACCACCCCGGGGGTCCGGCCACCCGCGCCCCGCCACCGGCGCAGTCCGACGAGGACGAGCGCGTACCGCATTCACCGGCGACCAACCGGCTTCCGCAGATATCGGCCGAGGGCCCTCCCCACGCCGCCACCGCGGGGCACCAGGAAATCCTGGCCGGAAAAACAGGTAAATGGCCGGCCGCCGACGCCGAAACACTGCTGCGACAGGCACAGGACGGCCATCCGGCCGCGGCCCAGGCTCTCCAGCGACGCGTCGGTCCCGCCGTGCACCAGCATGTCCTGGCCACGCTGGGCTGGAATCCGGCGCACGGTGAGCCGACGGCACCGGTGCAGCAGCTGGCGCACGCGATCGGCGCGGCAGGTTTCCATGCCGCCCGACTCGACGGATGGCAGGTTCCGCAGAACCGCGACCTCGGTGGCTGGCTCGGTGAGAAGCTGCAGCAGGCCGTGGGCGACGCACTGGGAAATCTGACACATACCGAGGCCGAGCATCTCACCGGTGCGCTCGATACGCTACGACGAGGTCACGAACTCGATCCCCCACAACTCGCCGCCGTCGGCGAACTGACGCGGGCCGCCCGAGCACAGATCACGGACGGAGCCGCCGTATCGCGCACCGAGTCCGAGGATGTCGCGGCGGCCGTCGCGAGCGCCCCGACGGCTACACCCGGCACGAACAGCGCCGAAACGAATTCCCCCACACCATGGTTCGGTCTCGACTTCACGGCCGCGCCGAACAGCCCGCTGCTGGTCCCGGACACTTCCCTGCGTAACAGCCGGAATCGGCAGTCCGGACAACCGGGACGGGCACCCTGGGGGACCATCGACCGGGCAGGGCCCGTCGACCTCGCCGCGAACACACCGTGGGGCAGTCGCCGGGCGCTGAGCGCAGCGGAAAAGACGCGGCCGACATCGGCGACCTTCGGCCGGATCGACGCAACCCGTGATCGAGTCACTGCATCTCGCCGCACCGAAACCCTGCCGTCGATGCCGAATCTCGCACCGGTCTCGGCCACGCCTGCTCGTCGTGGGCCTGCCGTGCCCGCCGCCGGATTGGTGGTCGCGCTGGCCCGCGGCACGACGGCCGAACAGCTGCCACAGATCATCCGGGACGCGCTGGTGAACGACCCGCGGGCGGTACAGGACGGCATCGAACGACTCGCACCGCGGCAGCAGCAGGTCTTGCGCCATCGTTTCCTGCTCGACATGTCACCCGCCGAAACGGCAAAGGCGTTGGGCCGGTCCACCGAAGCGATCCGGACGACGCAGCATACGGCGTTCCTCCGCCTTGCCGGGCTGCTGGCGAAACAGGCGCACGACGAAACGGCGGTGACCTGGAAGACGCACAGCACCGATTCCGCGATCCCCGATCACCTCCGCGACTGCCTCGTCCAGTCCGTCCGCGCCACTTACGCCCTCGGCTACGACGGCGCGACCATCCCCGCCAAGGGCGCCGACACCTGGAAGGCCCTGGAGGAAGGTCTCGGCGGCGCTTTCACCAGAGTCACCGACGCGGCGACCGACCCCGTCGCCCATATCCTCGACCGAGTCGCCGACTCCCGCAACAAGATCGACACCGCCGTCATCGTCGTCGACTACGGCACCAACGCCCACAGCTTCACCGTCACCACCATCGGTGATCAGACGGTCATCTTCGACACCAACATCGCACAACCGTCCAGCGCGACAACCGGGACACCCACGGACCACGAGCGCATAGCCCGCGTCCGAACCCGCGAGAACTGGGAACCGACCGATACGGCGCGGATCGAATCCGCTTTCGTCCTCGAGTTCACCTCCGATACCGACGGCCGGCTCCAGCCGCTGCGTCCGGACAGGGTGGACGGCCCGGATCCGGTGGAACGGCAGCGCAGAATCCAGGGCACACCCGAGGAGGCCGCGGAACCAGGCAGAGCCGCCCAGAACAGCGGCGTCTCGCGATTCCTCGATTCCGCACCGGCCCGGGCCGCGAGGACCCCGGTAAGAGCGAACGAGAACATCATCAGGCGGTGGCGGACCGGCACCATGAACTCCGTAATGAATGGTTCGGTCATCGCGGGCAACGGCCTGTATCTCGCCGCGCACGACGCTTCGCCCGCAATGCTCTCCCGGGCTGCGATGGTTATCTCGGCTGCGCAACTTGCGGGTTTTTTCGCCGCCGTACCCATAGGGCAGAGGTTCCGATACCGCGAAACGCTGAAAACATTGGCAGCGTCCGGCTTCGTGGTATCGAGTGCCGGGGCCGCCTGGATGCTGTCCGGTCTTCCCGGAAAAATGGCCATGATGATAGCCGCCAGCGGTGCGTATACGTTCATCGACAGTGTCTACACCAACATCTCGCGGCTCTATGCCAAATGGCTGGCGAATTCACATCGGGATGAACTGAGCGCTCAATCATTGGCACTGCTGGAGCGTTCGGTCGCCAGCGCGGGAGGTAAATCCTTCAGCGGGTTGAGCAACAAGGTCGATTGGCTCCTGACCAGTATCCTCGGTGCGACCAACTGGCTGAGTTGGTGGGTTTTGAGATCGCTTCCGACGCAGACGCGCGCGGAGTTCAAACAAGCCCGGGCGGAGTTGAAGAGGCAAGCGGAAGAGGACAGACGCTCCGGGAAGAAGGCGCAGAAGGATCCCAGTATCGTCGCTGGGCTCCGCAATCTACTGAAAGACCATTGGATGCGCTGGTACTTCGCGGCCACCCTCCCGGCGGTCGCCGCGGTCACGATCGGCGCGACGCATCTGAACAAGCTGATCACCGGCCAGGATTACAACATGTGGCTGGGCGGGGCACTTCTGGCCGCTATCTCCCTGGGAATCACCGCGGCAAAGCCGCTGGAGAGTCTGCTCCGGCGCATCAGCGTAGGTGTCACCCTCCCGATGTCGTACTTCTCGCTGGCGCTGATGATGCTGACATACGGGGAATATCCGGGCAGTTTCCTGGCTGTTTTCGGTGCCGCGTTCTTCGCCGGTATGACTCAGATGGCCAACAACCTGCAGTTCGGTGTGAAAATGGAAAGGAGCGTTCCCAGTAACTCGTTGGGCGCCTCGTTCTCCGCCGTCATGGTCATCAACGCACTCGCCGGCATCGCGGGCGGTGCGGCATTGAACGTGGTGCTGTCCCACGGTCTCCGCGTGACCGGATGGATAGAGGCGGCAGCACTTGCCGTGGCGGGAATCACGGCGACGGCAGGCGGCATTCTGACGCGCGGGAGGAATGAGGAGCAGCCAGAGGCGGATCCGGACTCCGCCGCAGCCACGAACACCGCGATCCGGCTCGCCCGCACCTTCCGGACTCTCAGCGAGGATCACTCACCCGAACCCGACTACACCCACCCGAAATGGCACGGGAAGAACAACTGGAAGCCCCTCGAGGGCATCATCGGCGCACCATTGCGGCTGCATCGGGCACAAGGAAACGACGCCGTCGCCGGAATCCAGGAAACCGTCCGCACCCGGCAGAACGGCATCGCCCTCGCCGTCGTGATCACCGAGAAGGACGGTCTGGTGGACGGCGGGATCATCACCAATGTCAGGGGCGCTCCACTCCATTTCGGAAATCTCCTCGACGACCCCGAAAGAATCTTCGTCGCCTACTTCACCCACAACAACAACAGCACTCTCGAGTGGCTGTCGCCGGGCCGGTTCGACGAACCCAAGCGAAACCTTCTCGGACGCAAGAAGCTCCAGCACCCGAGCGGGAAAATCGACGGCCCGCTCCCCAAGACCACCCCAGTACCGGAGCAGCCCGAACCGGCTCACCGGCAAGCCCCCGCCTCAACCGATCCGACCCCCACCGCGGCCCGCCCGGCGCCGGATCAGCTGGTCAACTCCTCGTCGGCCTTCCGAACTCGGCATTCGGGCGCCACCACAACGACATCGCGGCCACAGTCCTGGAAAGTCCGCCAGGAAACCGGCACGACCAACACCGAACCTGCACGGCAGCCGAGGGCGGCAGAACTTTCTCCCGACCCCGGCGAGCGCCCCGGGCGCGACCCCACGGAATTCACACCGCCGACGACCGCAGCCGAACATCCGATCGAAACCTCGAACACCGTGGCCGCTCCCGGACAGCCCGCCGAACGGACACCCGGACCCACCGACGTAGCGGACGCCCTCGATCTCCACCACCGCCGCAACCGCACCCCCCCACCGTGGGCCGCGCAACCCCATCGCGGCGTACCGGACCACGCGCTGACAACCCAGTACCATCCGCACGGCGACACACCCGGAGTCCAGCCGAACAACCACCAGGAACCCACACCCGAAATCCCCACCCCGAACCGGCCCGCGGATTTCCTGTCACGCACCGGCAGCCGATATCCGATCGTCGGTGAAATCCACCAACCAAAACCCTGGAGAAGTCGCGGAGAGGCCGGCGAGACGAATACGGAAACCCCTCGGCTCGAGCGAATTCCGCACGAGACCGCGGCCGCCGGGTCCGCCCCCGGACCACACCACGACGAAGCCCTCGAGCCCACCGCACTCAAAGACCCGCAAGAACTCCCCCACCGACGACACAACAACATCCCACCGTGGGCCGCACAGCCCTTCCGCGGAGTCGAACCGAACAACCACCGCGAGCCCACACCCGAAATCCCCAGCCCGAACCGGCCCGCGGATTTCCTGTCACGCAACGACACCCGATATCCGATCGCCGAAGAGGCTCACCGATCGCAACCCTGGAAGACCCGCGAAGAAGCCGCGGTAACGAATACGGAACCGTCACCGTCGATTCCCGGACAACACCACAACGAGACCCCCGGGCCCGCGGCATTCAAAGACCCGCAAGAACTCCCCCACCGACGACACAACAACATCCCACCGTGGGCCGCTCAAACCTTCCGCGACGTACCCGACCACACACCGGCAACCCAGCACCACCCGCAGAACACCAACCGAGAACCCCCTGCTGAGCCTCTCCCCACTCCGTGGCAGTAGCGGGATCCTCGGCAACTCGAACCTTCAGCCTCGGGGCAAGGCCTGCACGATCCGCGTGATCCGGGCTCCCGCGTCGCACACCTTCTCGATTCGCGCGGCGAGCGCGGCACCTTCGAACTCCTCGGCCCGGCCACCGACGCTGATCGACGCGACCACCGAACCGTCACGTCCCAGCACCGGCGCTCCCACCGCGGCGACCCCGGGGAGGTAATCGGAGTCGCTCAGCGAGTAGCCCGCTTCTCTGATCCCGTCGAGGTGCTCGACGAGTCTGTCCACCTCGGTAATGGTCCGCTCGGTGATCGCGGGCAGTTCGGCGGTGATCCATCTGTCGCGCAGGGCTTGTGAGTAGGCGAGCATGACGATCGGGCCGGCCGCGGCGTGATAGGGCATCACCGATCCGACATTGATCCCGGCGACGACGAGAGCGTTGCGCCCTTCCAACAGGTCGATACAGACCGCGCCTTGATCTGCGGGCACCATCAGATAGGCCGTGTTGCCGAACGTGGTGGCCAGATCTGCCATGAAAGGCTTTGCCGCGGAGCGGATATCGAGCTTGGCCAGCGCCGCGGAACCGATCTCGAATACCGGCATCGCCACCCGGTAGGCGCCCTCGTCGGTGCGATCCACCCACCCCGCCTGAATCAGCGTGGCCATGAGGCGGAAGACCGTGGTCTTGTTCATCCCGCTCGCCGTGGTGAGGTCGTTCAGCGTCCAGACGGGTCGGTCGGCGCTGAAATGACCGAGCAGCGTGCACGCCTTGAGCACCGCCCCCACAACGTCCCGGCCCGCGGACACCTCGGGCTCGGCAGACGCGCTCACCTTCGGCTCGGTAGGCACAGCCACTACTCACTCACTTCCTGGTTCCCGTGATCGATGTCGCCACCTTACGAACACATCGACGGATCGGGGTTGACTTTGTGACCCCCACCACCTTACCGTCGCCATATCGAAAAATGAAACACATTCCGCATTGCGAAACGAAGGGTGGACTGGTGCGCAGCCCGACCTTGAAAGAACTCACGTCGAACGGACTCGTCTACGCGCCCGGCGTATGGGACGGATTGACCGCGCGCCTCGCCGAACAGGCCGGTTTCAGTGCGCTGTGCGCCTCGGGCTTCGCCGTATCGGCCGCCCTGGGCCTCCCCGACGCCGAGCTCTACACCCAGACCGAGAACCTCCAGGCGGTCCGCACCATCCGGGAATCCTCGAAACTTCCCCTGGTCGCCGATATAGACACCGGCTATGGCAATGCGGTGAACGCTGCCCGCACCGCCGCGAAATTCGCGGACGCGGGCGTCGGCGGAATGTTCATGGAGGATCAGGTCTCGCCCAAATCCTGCCCCATCTGCGTCGGCGACCCCGTGGACCTGATCACCGTCGAGGAGGCGACCGGCAAGATCCGCGCCGTCCGCGACTCCATCCCCGACGACGTGCTCCTCATCGCCCGCACCGACGCTCGCGGCGACGACGCCGTCCGCCGCGCCCAGGCCTACGTCGAGGCCGGCGCCGACATGATCATGCCGGTCACCAAGACCTTCGAAACCGTCGAACAGTGGCAGCGCTGCCATGAGGAGGTCGGTGTCCCGCTGATGGCGACCCTCACCGCCTCCACCTGGACCGAACGCGATTTCACCCCCGAGATCCTCGAACAGATCGGCGTCCGGCTGGCCCTGCTGCCCACCCAGGTACTGATGGCCGTGGCCGGAGCCGCGCAGGCCACGCTGCGCCGCCTCGCCGCCGGCGAAGCGCCCGCCCAGGTCAGCGCAGACGCGCTCCAGCACCACGAGTTCGTGGAACTGATCGGCTTCCCCGAGGTCGAGGCCATGCAGAACAAATACCTACCCGCGAAGGAGCAGTGACCGCCGTGGGTTACACGATGACGGAGAAGATCCTGAGCCGCGCCTCGGATCAGGAAAAGGTCCGCGCCGGTGAGAACCACCCGGTGCAGCCCGCGCGCATGATCGCCTACGACTTCCCCGGCTACACCGATGTGATGTTCCGGCAGATGCGCGAGGACTTCGGGATCACCGAGCTCCAGGACCCGAGCCGCTACATCGTCTTCATCGACCACATGCTCACCAAACGCAACGACAAGGAAACCGAGGTCCACCAGGTCACCCGCGACTGGTGCGAGTTCTACGGCATCGAACTGCACGAGGGCCGCGGTATCGGCCACCAGCTCACCGCCGAACTGGGCTTGGCGATCCCCGGCGAATTCCTCGTCCATTTCGACGGCCATATCAGCGGTATCGGCGCGTTCGGCGCCCTCGGCTGGGGTATCCGCCGCGACCTCATCGAAGCCTGGGTCACCGGCCGCGTCTTCGTCGATATCCCCGCCACCACCCGCTTCGACCTCGTCGGCGAGTTCCCGCCCGGCGTCGACAGCCGCGACCTCGTGCACACCATCATCGATATGGTCGGCGCCGACGGTTGCGCCCATCAGGTGATGGAGTTCGGCGGCCCCGGCGCCCGCTCGATGGCCATCGACCACCGCCAGGGCCTGTGCGGAATGGCCATGTTCACCGGCGCCGTATCCGCGATCTTCGAACCCGACGAGTTGTCACTCGCCTACGCGAACAAGGTCGCCCGCCGCAGCTTCGACCCGGTCCACCCCGACCCCGACGCCACCTACGCCGCCCGCCACACCATCGACCTGTCGACCCTCACCCCGCGAGTGGTCCTGCCCGGCTCCGCCCGCGCCGTCAACACCAAAACCGCCCAGGAACTCGCCGGCACCCCCATCACCAAAGCCTTCATCGGCTCCTGCGCCAGCGGCCGCATCGAAGATCTCCGCGCCGCCGCCCTGGTCCTCGACGGTCGCACCGTCGCCCCCGGCGTCGAGCTCAATGTCGTCCCCACCTCACAGAAGGTGTACGAGCAGGCCGAACAGGAAGGCATCCTCGATGTGCTCCGCGCGGCAGGTGCGCATATCAATATATCGAGCTGCGATTTCTGTTTCGGCTACCAGAAACCCCTGCAGCCCGGCGAGAACTGCATCTCCACCGGCGTCCTGAACATCTCCGGCCGTATGGGCAGCCCCGACGCCAATATCTACATGGGCTCCCCCTACACCGTCGCCGCCAGCGCCCTCACCGGCACCATCCAGGAGTCGAACCAGTGAGCGCTTATCCCCCACCACCGGACCTCATCGAAGGAAAGGTCGCCTGGATCTTCGGTGACGATTTCGATATCGACCTCGTCGTCGGCGTCTCCAATATCAAGTCCTACGACCCCGACCACCTGCGTTCGGTGTGTATGCAGGCCTACGACCCCACCTTCACCGACCGCGTCCGCCCCGGCGATATCATCGTCGGCGGCCGTAACTTCGGCTACGGTCATCCGCACTATCCGCCCATGGTCGCCCTCCGCAACGCGGGTATCGCGGCGATCGTCGCGGAATCCTTCTCGCCCGGCTTCTGGCGCGGCGAGACCTTCAACGGCATGCCGTTGATCACGATCCCCGGCGTCTCGACCGCAGTCCGGGTCGACGACGCCGTGGCCCTCGACTGGCGCACCGCCACCCTGCGCCGGCCCGAGGGAACCGACCTGGTCGGAACCCCACCGAGCCCGCGGACCATCCAGGTCATCGAAGCCGGTGGCTCGTACGAACTCCTGCTCGCCGAGCACGCACGCGAAAGACAGATTCAATGACGAACACAGAACCTCGCGTCGGGTCCAGTGACCTCCACCCCTCCGGACCGCTGCCGGTGACAGCGGCGAAGAAGTCGAACTCCGTGGCCCGCCGCGCCGCCATCGCCGGCGGCGTCGGCACCCTCATCGAGTACTACGACTTCGCGGTCTACGGCTTCCTGGCCGTCACCATCGCCCCCCTGTTCTTCCCCTCCGACAATCCCGGGGCGTCGATCCTGTCGACCCTCGCCGTCTTCGGCGTCGCCTACGTGGCCCGCCCCCTCGGCGGTATCTTCTTCGGCCGCCTCGGCGACCGCCGCGGCCGCCGCCACTCCCTCGTCATCACCGTCGTCAGCATGGGCGTGGCCTGCGGCATCCTCGGCCTGCTCCCCACCCATTCCGCCGTCGGCGTCCTCGCCCCCGTCCTGCTGGTCCTCGTCCGCCTCGCCCAAGGCTTCTCCGCCGGCGGCGAAGTAGGCGGCGCCGCCACCTATATCGCCGAATCGGCCCCACCCGGAAAACGCGGTTTCTTCGGCTCCTTCACCCCCGTCGGCTCCACCCTCGGCTTCGCTGTCGCCGCCGCCGTAGTCGGCATAGTCGCCCTCGCCACCACCGACGAGCAGATGGCATCGTGGGGCTGGCGTATCCCGTTCCTGCTCGCCCTCCCCCTCGCCTACGTCTGTCTCCGCGTCCGCATGAAGCTCGAGGACACCCCCGAATTCGAGGAGATGGCCGAGAAGCAGCAGGTCACCAAGAGCCCGCTGCTGGACACGGTCACCAAGAACCCGTGGTCGGTACTGCGCGTAGTGGGTGTCGCCATCGCCATGAACGGCTCCGGCTATATCGGCCTCACCTACTTCAGCGTCTACCTGATCAAGAACCTCGGCTTCTCCAAAGACGCCGTCTACTGGACCTCCGCCATAGCCATCGCCCTGGCCTGCGCCACCTTCCCGCTCAGCGGCATGCTCACCGACAGGTTCGGCCGCAAACCGGTCCTCGTCGGCGGCTACCTCGCCTACGTCGTGATCGCGCTGCCCGCCTTCATGATCATGGGCGCGACGAGCAGCATCGTCGTCATCGGTCTCGTCTACTTCGTCTACATGGTCCTCAACGGCGTCGTGCAGGTACCGGCGTTCCCGCTGTTCACCGAACTCTTCCCCCGAACGGTCCGCTACACCGGAGTCTCGCTGGGCTTCAATATCGGCACCATCGCCGCCGGCGGCACCGCCCCCTACGTCGCCGCCCAACTGGTCGAATCGACCGGCAACGCGATGTCCCCCGCCTACTGGGTGATGGGCGTCTGCGCCATCGGCCTGCTCACCGTCGCCACCATCCGCGAAACCAGCCGCAAGGAACTCCCGGCATGACCATCGGTAATACCGGGAACGCCCCGTCCGCCGCATTTGATGAGGGTGCGGCGGACGGGGTGTCCCGGCAGGACGGCCACGAACGCTCCGCCACACTCACGGAGGCATGGAACGACCGGGTTCGGCACGAACCCGACGCCCCCGCCCTCGTCTACTTCGACACCACACTCACCGTCCGCCAAGCCGACGACCTCGCCAACGCACTCGCGGCCGCTTTCGCCGAGCGGGGTGTGGGGCACGGTGAGCGGGTGGGTATTCACCTCCAGAACATCCCGCAATACGCGCTCGTCCAACTCGCCCTGTGGAAACTCGGTGCGATCGCCCTGCTGCTCAACCCGATGTATCGCGGCCGCGAACTCCGCGAACTGGTCAGCGATGCCGAACCGGTCGGGATCATCACCACCGACCGCGATGTGCGGCAGGTCCGGGAGGACGTCGAGGGCACCACGGCCGGGTGGGTGATCGGCACTTCGGAGGCGGACCTCCAGTCCCGCAACGACCCCCGCGTCTTCAAACCCGAAACCGCCACTGCCATTGATAGCTCCGCAGACGACCCCGCCGACGCACTCGACCTACTCACCCTGGCCCACGAGTACGCCGGCCGGAAGCCCCCATCAGTCCAGGTCCACGGCGACGACCTCGCTCTCCTCGCCTACACCTCCGGCACCACGGGCCCACCCAAGGGCGCCATGAACTCGCATGCCAACGTCCGCGCGGTAACCACCGGCTTCGCCGAACTCGCCGGCATCACCCCCGGCGACGTCGTCTACGCCCTGGCCCCGCTGTTCCACATCACCGGAGCGGTCGTCATCGGCGCCCTCGCCCTCACCGAACGAACCTCCCTTGTCTTCACCGGCCGCTTCACCACCGACGTAGCCGTCGACGCCCTCCGAGAACACGGCGTCGCCTACACCATCGGCTCCATCACCGCTTTCAACGCGATGATGAACTCGGAATACGCGACGGCTGAACACTTCTCCACCATCAAAACGCTGTACAGCGGGGGTGCGCCGGTCCCACCGAGCACAGTCACCCGCTTCCAGGAACGATTCGGCCACTACATCCACAACGCCTACGGCATGACCGAAACCTCCTCGGCAGTCACCGCGGTCCCGCCCGGAACGAGCGCCCCGGTCGACCCGGACAGCGGCACTCTGTCCATCGGACTACCGCTGCCGGGAGTGAACGTCAAGGTAGTCGGCCCCGACGGCCAGCTCCACCCTCCTGGCAGCCAAGGCGAACTCGTCGTCACCGGCCCACAGGTCATCCGCGGATACTGGCGCAAACCAGAAGAATCCGAAGCCGCCCTGCCAGGAGGTCACCTCCGAACCGGCGACAGCGCGATTGTCGACGAACAAGGCTGGGTTTACCTGGTCGATAGGATCAAAGACCAGATCAACGTCTCCGGATACAAGGTGTGGCCACGCGAGGTCGAAGATGTCCTCTATGAACATCCGGCCGTGCTCGAAGCAGCAGTAGTAGGGATTCCGGACGAATATCGTGGTGAGTCAGTTGTCGCCTACGTTTCCCTTAAGGACGGACGGACCGTGCAGGCCGACGACCTGATCGTATTCACCCGAGATCGACTCGCACCCTATAAAAGGCCCAGGGCAGTGCAAATCGTCGCAGATCTCCCAAAAACGCAGACGGGCAAAATTCGCCGACGTGCGCTACGCGATCAACATACTGAGGCCCGAACCGCATAGCGAGGACCTCGCGGCCATATCGGAAGTTCGACCGACGGTGGGGTGAACGCGGTGTCGGTCAAGCGGAGTGAGCAGCTCCGACGTATTGCCGGAGCTGACTCGCATCTTGAAGCCAAGGACTCAAGCGCCTGGCCCCACACTGCCAGGCACGGGACCGGTCCGCGATCAGGGCGTTTCGACCCTCAGTCGACACGAAGTGGGTGGTGCGACTGACTCGGCTGTCGTCGGCGTTGTCGTCAGATCTGTCGTCGCCGACCCCTTGACCCCCAGGTCGGGCGGGGGCGTCTGCACAGCTCAGAGTTATGCTGTGCCAGTTTGCCTGAAGACCAATTGTGCTGGTACACGCGCGGATCGTGTGGTCCCGCCCCGGTCCCGTTGCCGCCCAGCTCACTTCCGGTCAGCGACCTGGTCGCGTATACGCTTGTCAGCTCCGTCGGCGCACAAGGAGGACGCAAATGAATGGTGTCGGTCGAAATATCACACCGTTTCATGCAGCATTGCTAGTCACAGCCGATCCGAACCGGCCGGGATATGTTACGTCAGAGATAATCCACGAATATTCGAAGCCTGAAGCGGATACGATCCGGGAGGCATATCGGACGATAGACGAGATCCTTAATAAAAGCGTTTTCGCCTACCTGAAGGAAACGTTAAAGGGATTCATGGGAGCGATAGAGGCAGATGTAGTCGATATGTCCGAGGCGCTTAGCCAAATTGAGAGTTCGGACATGGGACTTCGCTCCGGCCTGAGAATGCGCACCGCAGTGCTCGCGCTGTGCTCATCTTTTCACCTCCATCAAGAACACAACTATAAGCAAGTCTTTTTGAAGTATGGAGAGGGGAGTCAAGAGCACAAGAGCGTGCAAAAGATATTCAACAGACTCTTCGAAAAGAGTGCAGAATACCGACTGCTATATCATCTTCGTAATTCTCTTGTTCACTACGCATTGGATATCGTGGCAATTCAGTTAGGCGCCAAGGAGATCGATGGCGTCATGCGCGGTTGGACGAACCCCACTGTCGACATCAGTTCGATGCTATCGCTTAACACGGAAATCAGTGATAAATATCGGGCACAGCTTGAAACGCTAGACGAGAATCCAAGCATTATAGAGTTGGTAACTCGCGCAATGCCAATGCTCATTGAGGCGGACAAGAAGGTTGTACGCATCTTGAATCCGAATTCTAACGATGCACGCGCGCAACTAGCGGATTTCGACTCAAAATTCGGTGACAAAGTCGGCGGCAAGTCGCTGTCGAGCGCCAGGGTCGACAATCCTATGGGCACCTTCCGGTTCGAATTTGCGGTGTTTGCTGAGAATGTTTTGGCAGCGGCGAGAAATGCTTCCGTTTAATCTAGTTCAATCTCGCGTGGCGGGGGTGCAGATGCGGATGAAGCGGATCGGGGCGGGGGTGACGGGTCATGGGAGTGGTCCTTTTCCGGGACGGTGGGATCTGGGCTCCGCCTGTACCAGGCCGCGCCCGCCCTGGTGCAGGCTCGGCGACGGCCGAACCGCGGACATAGGAGGCCGACGTGATACTCCTCGCTTCGCACCCGGCACACCTCTTCATTACGAGTCGAATACGTTGTGTCCGCGCTCATGTCGTGGGTGTCCGCACTCCTGCGCGAGGTGGTGATACGCCTCCGTGGGAGTTCCATCGTGTCCAGGATTGTCCGGGGGACTTGTGACAACTCAGTGACATCTGAAGGAGACAGTCGGTGCTTGCGTGTGGCGTTGTGACTTGATCTCTAGCTGGAGGTTTCGGAGTTGGTGGCGTTGGGCTGTCCGTGCGGCTCGGGACTCTGCTGCGGACGCTCTGCCGACCCGCGGCTACTCCCAACAGCGGGCGTTGAGTCGATGGCAGGCACTTCGGGGTCTGGAAGTTTCGGATGATCGCAATTCAACCCATAATTGTGGTCCTCCGGCCGCGGCCGCTCTGTGAGCCACGGCCAGTCCGGAATCCGTCGTGCCGGGTAAGCATCCGTGGAACCAGCAGGTAGTCCGAGCTCAACTCGCATCGAGTTGCGCAGGAGAACGATGAGATCCTTTGTCCGGAACCAGTCGGGGAAGTACTCACCAAAGGTCTGCCGCAGCTCTATCGGACCCGTAACGCTCATGAGCGCTCCGGCGACCCGGTCAGCAAGATCAACTACCTCCGGCGATGCAAGCAGTTGTATCTCCCCGAGGAGGGGCTGCAATTCGTCGTCCCACTTAACGAGGTAGTCGACAAGGTCGCTGCGAATCATCTCGTCGTCTTCGGACGACAGAGGAGGTGTGTCGTCGTCATAGCGGAGGAAGGTGCCGATGCCGTCGATCTCGCGCATCAATTGCTCAGCCAACGTCAGGTACGCGGCGTACACCTTGCGACGATCTACCAACCAGCGGCGGGAGTCTTCGGCAGCAATCGTTCTGTTGTGGGACCACTTGGCAGTCAGAGCGGACAAAAGCACGCCGCCCAACGCCCCAGCCAAAGCGCAGAGCCCGGTGATCAGAGGGACTGCACTCACCGCGTGATCATAGGACATGGCGCTCATAGCTCGGACGGTGTTCCAGTCGCGGGTGTGGCGTCCGGAGTTGTTCCGGCCCGGGCTGATCGGTGAGGTGTCCGAGGTCGGTGAGCCGTGAGGAGGCAGGGGCCACGCCACGACCTCTCCCGTTGGGACCGGGAATTCTTTCAGCAATTCCACCGCCTTTCGCTCGCCGACGTCCGCGAGGTTTGACGTGCGGTGATCCGACCGTTTCTCTAAGCCGTCTGCCGCTTTCGGCTGGTGTTCCTCAAAAACTGCTGCTAACAGCATGCTTCGTGATTTTCTCTACCTGGCTGTATGCCGCTGTATGAGGCTCCCCCCGGGTAGTGGACACCGAGTTAGCAGGATCGTTTGTCCTGCGGAAGGATGTCCCTGTGTCTCGGAAACGTCGGTCGTTCACGACCGAGTACAAGGTCGAGGCTGCTCATCGGGTGATCGATTCCGGTCGCACGGTCGCCGAGGTCTCGAGAGAACTCGGCGTGCACGAGAGTCTGCTGGGCCGGTGGGTCGCCGATGAACGCCGTCGCATGGAAGCTGCTGCGGTGCATCGTGAACAGCCGTTGTCCGGTGCGGAGCGGGCGGAGTTGCTGCGGTTGCGCAAGCAGGTCGCCGAGCAGGACAAAGACATCGCGTTCCTGAAAGAAGCTTCGGCGTACTTTGCCGCGATGCAGCAGAACCGGCCCGGTTCGAGCTGATGGCAGAGTGCGCCGCTGCTGATGCGTTCACCGGCGCTGCTGGTGAGGACGTCGCGCGGATGGCGCGATTGTTGAATGTGTCGAGGTCCGGATACTACGAGTACCGGAAACGCTGCCGGTCGAGGGTGTTGACACCCGCGGCGCAGCGCCGGGCGGACCTGGCAGTCAAGATCGTGGCCCATCACCGTGAATCGGACGGCACCTACGGTGCCCCACGAATCACCACCGATCTACGCGAGGCCGGTGAGAAGGTCAGCGAGAAGACCGTGGCCAAGATCATGGCCTCTATCGGAATCGAGGGGATCAGCCCCCGCACCTTCAAGGTCACGACCACGGTGGTCGACCCGGGTGCGTCGTTCCCGCCGGATCTGGTCGGCCGCCGGTTCGACCAGGGTCGGCTCGACGCGGTATGGACGAGCGATATCACGTACCTGACCTGCGGGGAAGCAGACATGTATTTGTGCGCGATCACCGATGAGCACTCCAAACGGGTGCTGGGCTGGTCGGTGGCCGACCATATGCGCACCGAACTGGTCACCGACACCCTCGACATGGCGGTCGCGGCACGCGGCGGACGTGGCCGCGGAATCGTTCTACATGCCGATCGCGGCAGTCAATACACCGCTTCGGCCATGGCAGCGGCCTGCCGTCGTCATGGTTTGCACCGGTCGATGGGCGCTACCGGGATCTGCTGGGACAACGCCGGCGCGGAGTCGTTGTGGTCGACGTTCAAACACGAACACTACTACCGGTATACCTACGTGACGAAGACTGAACTCGTTGCCGCGGTTGACAAATGGATGCACTGGTACAACACTCGGCGCCGTCACTCCGCGATCGGGATGATCAGCCCGATCGCTTACGAACATTCACTCTCCACAGCTGCTACAGCTGCATAATCCCCTGTCCACCATTCGGGGTGAACCTCAACGGTCGCTGGCACTCTTCGCGAGTTCAGGATTGCGCAGCAGCTTCAGAGCCGCCAGTCGACGGTTGCCCTCAACCACGATTAGGTCGCCGTCCTCGTTGACGACAACTGGTAGCTCAGTTGGATTGAGTGTGCCTTCTCTGGCGATATCCTGAGCCAGGTTCACCAGCTTAGAGTGTGCGCCTGCCAACAGTTCTGTGATCGCGGCCTCCTGGCTGTCTACCTCTTCGGCGAACCGTGGGTTGCGCTCGTCCAGCAGCAAACTCTCGATAGGTTCAACTTCGGTCATCCGCGATCCTCATCTCACTGATAATTGAGCTGATCTTAGCGACATGGAGGCGGCAATCAATTCCACGTCGCACAACGTCTTTGGTAAGCAGTTGGGACTGCTGGGCACGAGACTGCGTCTGGCATCCTGGTGTACGGCTTCGAGCCGGGGTTCACGGCCGTGTCGCAGCCGGAGACTTGCTAATCACCCTGGGATCCGGCGCGCACTGACGTGGCTCCCCATCTTCAATTCTCCCTACAGAGCGGATACTTCACCGCCGTAACTCATATATGTATAAGCCCAACCCCTGCGCTCCATAGCTGCTGATGACGTGCGCTGCCACGGCGGGTTGGGTGCCGCTGAACCTGGCAGACCCCACGTGGTCTTATACGATCGTATCGGCCGAGAACGTTATGCGAGTATAGATTCCGCAAGGAGAGGCCCCACGCCGCGCTCTCTTTCACGCCGTCGGCTGGTTCGGAATCGCCGGTTCGGCTGGCCCGAGGTCGACGGCCCGCGGGTCAGGCGCGTGCTGCGCCTTCGGGCCACACAACGTCCACAGGCACCCCGCGCTCCCGCGCCAGCTTCACTACGCTACCGGTACCGCCTGCCTCGCCACCTTCACCATCCCAGACCGCGACCAACCGGTCAGCCGTCCCGAGCAGCCCCTCGTTCGCCGCCTCGTACGCCTCGCGGCTGGCCTCCTCGAAATTCATCACCCGGACCTCAGACGCACGCGCCACCAGCTCATCGAACACCGGAGCGTGATCCGGTTTCACCTTGGCTTCGCGGTAGTTCCGGGCGGGCAGCACCACCTCGAGCCGTCCACCGGCCTCGAGCACCGCTTGCGCGAATACGGAATCGGCTCCCCGGGCGATACAGCTCACGCCCACCAGATCGGGAACCTCGGTAAGGCGCCGAGCGATCTCTTCACGCACCAACACCTCGGTCTCCTCGGTGATGTTCATGTGCCCGGTCACAGCGACCCGCATTTTCACTCCTGTGCGTTAACCAGCGGGCGCATCCGGTCGCGCAGCTCAGCGATCGCGCGGTTGCCTTTCGCCCGCTCTGTTCGTTTGTAGAGCTTGCCGACCTTGACCCGAACCCGATCCGACCGAGTCCGTTCAACGACGTCCAACGCATCATGGCCTACCCGGCAGGCTTCCTCCATTTCGGCCTGGATAACGCGCGCTTCCGCGAGCCCGAGATGATCCAGCGCGGTGCTGCGGATCCGGTCCGGACGCCGTGATTGCACAGCCAGTTCGATATGGTCGGCCGCTTCACCTGCGAACACAGGCCTCCGGCGCGACATGTCCAACAGACGACCGCCGATCGTTCCCGCCAGCTCCGCCGCATCGAAGTAGTGCACCCAGAAGGGATCGGTTGCAGTCTGCGAGTCCGCGAACCTCTCCTTCGCCTTCTCACATGCACGCCGGAACCCTGATGGGCGTTCGAGCTTGCTCAAGGCCCAAGCCTCACGGGTGTACAGCATTGCCTCCACCGTCGGCGTGAGGGCTCCTGCGCCACGGTCGCGAGCTATCCGGACCAATTCCAGAGCGTCGGCCGCTCCCGCGTCGCCATCGAGACCAAGAAGTTGCCGCGCCATTCCGGCCAGCGCGAACGCACAGAACGCGGGATCGTCCGCGTGGCTCGCTGCGCGGGCAGCGAGCGCGTAGTACTGCTGGGCTGTGGCCTGCTGGCCGGAGTCCCAGCTCATCGTTGCCGCGGTCTCGGCGAGCTGCGCCAGCACACCCCATAGTCGTTTCGCCATTCGCACGGGCTGCCGCTCCCGCAGCATCTCGTTCACTTCTGCCAACTGGCCGACGACTGCCTTGCGCCGTAGCCCGCCGCCGAACTGGTCATCCCAGTCCCGGAATGATCGAGCCACGTTTTCGAGCTGCTCAACCTCTTGCATGCCCAGTCCCATCGGCTTGTCCACCTGCCGTGGAGCATCATCGAAGAACAGCCATTGCTCCACAGTCTCGAGCAGGCCGGCGCCAACCGCGACTCCCAAAATGGTCTGCGTGGCATGGCGCCGATCCATCGTCAGGTCCTTGCGCGTGAGTTCCACTGTCGCAGTGACACAGTCCGCAGAGGGTGAGTTGTTCCAGACCGCACTCGCTGCACTGGTTACCGGATTCTGCGCGCTCAGGCCGATAGCTGCCGCAAACTGCGCCTTCTGTTCGACGGTTGCGCGGGCCAGGGTCGTGTCCATGATCCGGGCAAAGTCTTCGGACAGAGTCACCCAGGCGCCCCGTTGTGCCCACTTCTTGATAGTCGGAACGCCAACTCCGGTGATCTTCGAGAACTTCGACTGAGTTACCCCGAGTGCACGCCGGAGCTCGGTAGCTTCCGCGCCGGTCCACGTAACCTGCATGCCCATATGCTGCCCCTAACGGGAGTCCGGTGGTACGGACATTATCCCAAGGGAGACTGCGGTATACCCCGATCGTCTTCACGCAGACCACGGCGCGCGGCGATTGTGAGGGAGCCGCCCGATGCTCGACTTCTGTGATTGATTCCGAGCCCGGTCGTCCAGCACCCGTCCCAGCAAACCGTGAGGTGACCCATGGGCAAGATCCTGCCGCTTCCTGTCCGCAGGCCCGTTGACCGCGCAGTGGCCCTGGAGTATTGGCACGCCAGTCGGCTCAATGACCGCGCTTTGCTGGAACGGATCGCTGCTGGACTACGCGGGTTACCTGACACCAACCCAACAACCACCCGGGCAGATCCTCCGATTCGTGGACACTCGCAGCCCGACCCGGGGGCTCCATGAACCACTCGACAGCTTTCGGCTGGATCGACTTCGACATCAGCATTGCTCCGGAGTGGGATTGCGCCCAGATCCACCGACTCGCTCATCACCTCGGATACCGCCTCATGTGGCCCGACGAACGGTCGGTGCTCCGAGTGGCCGATCAGGTACGCAACGCCCGGGCCGACCTGGTGATCCTTCCGACGCCCGACCATCTGAGCCCGCTCGAACTCAACGCGGTGATGGATGTGGCCGATGTGGAAGCCGTGGCGCCGCGACTCAGCTTCGCTCGCTGGGCATTCGCGAAGGTGGGCCCATGAGCGCCACGGTGGCGGTTGGTTTCGCCATCGCGGTCGGACTACCGCTGCTGGTGATCGCGGCGACAATCTGGTGGCCGTGATGATCGGAGCACCGAACCACTTCGCGCACGAGCAAAAGTCCGCCGCAACCTACCTCGATGTCGCCGCCAACGACCACGGCGACGAGAAAGGGCTACTCGTACACCGGGCCTTGCGACGCATCGAGTCAACCGAACCGCATATCGTCGAGATCGGCCCGGGTGGTGGCGCTGCCGTCGACTACCTCGCGACGCGGGCAGCCGAGGAGCCACGCCCTGTGCGACTCACACTGGTAGAAGCACCCGGCGTCTCCTCGGTCTCGCTCACGAACGCGATCGGCCGGTTCAACGCGGTCGGGTCGTGCGTGCTGGTGCACGGATGGGCTCGAGACCTCGGGCGAGTGTTGCGTGAGCCGGTCGATGTGATCAGCGCGTCGGCCCTGATGCACGAGGTCTACTCCTACGGTGGCGCCTACTCCGGACTGCACACCTTGATGCGGACACTGCCGACCGTGCTCCATCCCTACGGTTACTTCGTCTACCGCGACGTCTACGCCGTCGCCGCGCCGAGCCTGCACGAGCAGGTCGTTCAGTCCTACAGCTCACAATCCTGGTTGCAGTTCTGGCGCATGTTCGTGCCGCACTACCTGCGGGAGGGAACCCATCCCTATCACCATCACGGCGATGAGGTTGTCGCCCGGCAGAACTCGCGCATCGTGCCCGTAGCCGAACTGGACACCCGGGTGTGCGCGGTGATCGAGGCACCGGTCGGGCTGTTCCGCGAGGTGCAACGGCACTACATCACCTGCCGCGACCATGTCTGGCGTTCCGGGATCCTCGGGTTTCGGCCGGTTCTCGACGGACCACTGTCCGGAGACTGGATCGACTTCCGGACCGGCCACAAACGAGTCCACTACACCCTGACGGAATCGGATCGCATGCCGTCGATACAACGGGCGAACGTCCTCGCAGTGAGTGAAACGTTCGACGATCATCACGTGATCGACGGAGATATCTTCGACGCCGTCAGCGACGTAGCCCTGATGGCATTCATGTCCGCGGCCGAACAGGGCGCCGACGACTGTGTCCGAACCTGGGATTCGTGGTTGACCCGGGAAGGCCGCGAGACCTACGCCTACCTCACCGTCGACGAGCTGCTTTCCGCGTTCGCGGTGCACTCGATCAACGCCCATCCCACCCAAGACCTGGTCTTGATGCCGGTCTCGGCCGATGATGTGTTCACCTGTGACCGCCGCTACTACAACCGATTCCTCACCCACCGCCTATCGAACCCGCTCGTCGACGCAAAGCAGATGGTGCTGTTCCAGAACATCCCACTCAGCGACACCGAAACCCTGCAACGCGCCCTCGGCACCCTGCAAACGATCTGCTCGAAACCGACACTTGCCCGACTGCACACGGCAATTCACTGGAAAGGATGATCTCCCGCATGGACCTGATCGAGGTCGAACGCAAGCGCGAACTCGCCGACAGCGAAACCCTGAGCCGACGCCTCACTGAACTCGGCTACTGCGAAATCAGCTCGCTGACCGAAGTCGACACCTACTACAGCCGGCCCGACGTCGACTACATGGAAACTGTCGAATGCCTGCGCGTACGGCAGCGCGATGGGTCGGCCGAGATCACCTACAAACCACCGTCCAGCACAGCCACCCATTCGGATCACGGCGTAATCGCGAAACAGGAGACCAACGTTCAGCTCGCCGGCCCCGGCGAGGTGGGCGCGGCGAACGCACTACTCACCGCGGTTGGAATGATCGAACTTGTACGAGTCGAGAAGGCACGCACCACCTACCGGCACCCAGACCATCACGACACGGTCGTAAGTATCGATCTCGTCGCCGGTGTCGGCGCCTTCGTCGAAACCGAGGTTCTCGCTACCGACAGCGATGGCGCAGCCGCACATCTCGAGGACATCGAACGGGAGATCGGCATTTCCGCTAACCCGATCGTGCGCCTCCCCTATCGGGATTTGGTAATGCGCGCACAACCAGCAGTATGACGGATGCGGCAAGCAGCGAAAGTGTGCGCTGCGCGCTCGCGCTCTCGCCTTGCACATTCCGCCGGAATTACTCGGATTGGCCGACCTACCCCCACGCACAGTGCGGTTCGCCGCCCCCGCCGCTATCGTCGGCGTCACCCCAGCGCCGGGCGAGGAGACCGAACCCATGCGTCGTCGCACGTTGCTGGCCGGCCTGGCCGGCACCGTCACCGCTCTCGGCGTCACCCCGCCACAGTCGAGGGCGGTAGCGGTATCCGACCCGCTGCGCGTGCTGGAGGGTGCGCTGCTGGCCCCGCCCACTCCCGGCATCCCGGTCGATCTCGAGCAACTCGGCCACCGGATCGCCACCGCGCAGTCGATGTTCGGCCGCGGGCACTACACCGAGCTCGCCGCCGGACTACCCCGGCTGCTGTCGGACGCGACGGCAACCCGCGCCACCGACACCAGCACAGACGATGTCACCGAAGCCGGGACGCTCCTCGCCCGCGCCTACGTGCTGGCGTCCAGGCTGAGTGTCAAGCTCAGCCACGATCAACTCGCCTGGACCACCGCCGACCGCGCGATGCAAGCCGCCGACGGCAGCCACGACCCGCTGACCCGAGTCGCGGCCCACCGGGTATGGGCGATCGTGCTGCGCCGCACCGGATACACCGACTCTGCAACACGGCTGGTCCTCGACACCGCGACCTCGCTACAGCCAGAACTTCACAGAGGCACGGAATATCTTGCGGCGTATGGGTCGCTGCTGTCCACCGCGGCATACACCGCCGAGGTCGACGGCGATCGCGAGTCCGCCCGAACGCTGGTCACAGAGGCCTCACGCACCGCGACCCGGCTAGGCCACGAGCGTCCACGTTCCGCCGCCGGATTCGGATCCGGCACCGTCGGGCTGTACCAGGTCAGTATCTCCAGAGTCCTCGGCGACTCCGGTGCAGCGATCGACGCGGCACGCCGGATCGATCCCGCAGCAATTCCGCTGGCCGAGAGCCGCTCCCGCTACTGGTCCGACGTAGCCCGCGCGTTCCACCAGTGGGGCAAACCCGAACATTGCTACCGAGCGCTGTGTGCTGCCGAACAAGCTGCTCCCGACGAAGTCCGCTACCGCAAACCTATCCAGAAGATCACCGCAGACCTGCTGCAACATTCGCAGGCCGAGACACTGCCGGGCCTACTGGCCTTCGCCGAGCGCACCGGCACGCACACGTAATTGCCCGGCTGATCCACACGCCGCTGCCCATCACTGCTCGGACGTCTGCGGCGTCGAAATGCTGCACCAGTGACCTCTGCCGACCCGGCGGGCTTGGTTCCTGTTCCTTGGTCAGAGGCAGTGCGACGTTCGATTGAAAGTCGGCGCGATCGGATCGTCGCGCCACGGGGTCGGCCCCTGCCAGGTCGCCACATCCCGCAGCTAGCGCGAGAACAGCGCCCGTACTGCTGTGCACCGGCATACCGAGCGGAAGCGTAGCGGTTTCCTACTACTGCTGTCTCTGGGACCGCGAAGGCCGGTCGATGACGCTTGATCCAGCCCCGGCGCCGGGTGCATGCCATGACACACCACCCAGGAGGCACTTTGCGCGAACGACCACCTCTGCCCAAGCGACCGGCGCGAAACCGGGCAATGGAAGCGACCGTCCGGCTGTGGCGCGACCAATACTGCATCGATACAGCAACATTGGAACGAGTGGCGGCCGGGCTCCGTGCGAGCCGAGATATCCCGGAACCCGCCACCGACGCCGATATCGCGCCATGAGCCCCTCGATCGCGTTCGGCTGGATCAGCCACGACATCATCCGAGCACCCGAGACCGACCGCGACCACGTACACCGCCTCGCCGACCGACTCGGCTACTACCTCGTATGGCCCGGCGAACACTCGGTGCTACGCGTGGCCGACCAGGTACGCAACGCCGGCGCCGACCTGGTGATCCTGCCGGCACCCGACCACCTCGGCCCGCACGAACTCGACGCCGTACTGGACGTCGCCGATGTGGAAACCGTGCTACCGCGTCTCAGCTTCCCACGCTGGACCTCCACGCAGGACACACCGTGAGCGCCCTGGTAGTGGCCGGTTACGCCATCGCGATCGGACTACCGCTGCTGGTGATCGCGGCAACGATTTGGTGGCCCTGATCGTCGCATCATGAATGGGCCGCCGACAGTAGCACCTGGGTGCAACGGCGCAGCCCGCTGTCGGAAACAGCCACCTCACGCCGCGGGGTCGGTCGGCATCTTCAGCAGATGCCCACCTTCCCGCCCAACGCGGAAACCTACGCGGCGAGGGCTTCGACCGAAGCCCGGCGTCGTATCCCCGGTAAGTCGGATTAGGCTGCTCACTATTCCGGGTTTAGTATAAAACTAGGAATAGGAGCGGTTACATTCCGAGTTTCGGAGGAGCTATGGCAGACGCAGGCTGGCCCCCGCACAAGCGCCGTGTGGTCCCGTGGCACCAGCAGTTCAGGGGCGGGACCCGTGACGACCGAACGATGCGAGAAGTCGAGGTCAGCCTCCCCCCATTCATCGCAGACTCCGACGTTCGACTGCCCTCGCGCCTCTCCGCCGACATGGAAGCAGCGTTACAGGAAATCACCGCACTCGACGCCGAGCACCCAGCCATACTCGGCGCTCTCGGGACTCTACTGCTGCGCACCGAGTGCGTTGCCTCCTCTCGGATCGAGGAGATCGACGCCGCGGTCGACGACTATGCGCGAGCGCTACACGGCGTGAAAGCCAACCCATCGGCCACGTTGATGGTCGCCGCGACTACGGCCACCGACGTACTTCTGACCGAGGTCACCGCCACCCGGAGAATCGAACTGGCCGACCTGACGGCAGCCCACCGCGAACTGATGCGGGACGACCCGACGGACGGCGACTACGCCGGACGCGTCCGCGACCTGCAGAACTGGATCGGCGGCAGCAAGTACTCACCACGCGAGGCCCTCTACGTTCCTCCGCCGCCGGAAACCGTCGACGAATACCTACAAGACCTCATCCGGTACGCCAACCGGGACGACATCCCCGCACTGGCCCAAGCTGCGATCGCTCATGCCCAGTTCGAGTCCATCCACCCGTTCACCGATGGCAACGGCCGTATCGGTCGAGCACTCATCAACAGTGTGCTGCGGCGGCGAGCTGTGACGAACACCGTTGTGGTCCCGTTGGCTTCGGCGCTCGTAGCCCACCGGGACCGCTACTTCGACGATCTCGCTGCCTACCGAAGCGGCGACCCGGAACCACTGATGCACTCGTTCACAGCCGGTTCACGCATCGCCGCCTCTCAATCCCGCAGGACCGCACGCTATCTGGCCGCCATTCCGGAGCAGTGGCGCGAGTCGACCGGTCCGGTACGCAGCCACAGTGCAGCCGCCAAGATCCTGGCGTCGTTGATCTCCATGCCGGTCATCACCGCGGAAGACGTCTCGGACCGGCTCCGGCTCAGCACGAGTAGTGCTTACGCCGCTATCGATCGGCTGAACGAGGCCGGAGTGCTGCGCCCCCTGACGAATCGGAAGAGGGAACAGGTATGGGGCGCCGGTCTCGTCCTCGACGAACTGGACGCACTCGGCGCACGAATCAAGAAGGCGGCAACCTGAGCCGTTGCTTGCGCGACTCCGGCGAGGTGGTCCGGCGCGGCGTCGGCGCCAGCGATGAGAGCGTCTCTCACACTTCGATATGCGGCCCTTCGCACCGGGTCGGCGGCGATGCGGCAGAATGCTACCTACACGTCGGCCGTCAGCACGTAACACTGCTGAGCATTTGCTGATACCAGTGAGCGAGCCCTCTTCCACCCAGTAAATGGAGCAGAATAGATGCGTTCTACGATCCGCAACGGGCTTGTCGCCGCCGCGATCACCGCTGCGGGACTCACTGCGCTCACCCCGTCCGCCGCCGCCCAGCCCTCCATGTAGAACCCGGTGATCACGCCGTGCAGCCACCTGTTCCGCACACCACTCGAGGCACCGCGCCCCGGCACCGACGTCTATTGGAGCCCGTTCGGCACCGCCGACATCGTCTGCTTCGATGCCGACATGGGAGGGTTCAGCTTCTACCAGCGCGATCCATGGGGCGGCTGGCACAGAATGAACGAACTGAGGCCCGGCCACTTCTTCTATGAGGTGGCCACCTCGACCGTGCCCGACCAGGCCACCTGGGGCTGAAACTCCGAGCGCGCGTTCCGCATTCGTGGGATAAGGCTGCCGGTCACGCGAAATCATCGATCGGCGGCCACGGCGCTTGCGCGACGGCGACCGGAGTCGGATCGGTCATCGCCCTGACTCGACGGTGCAGATGCGATCCGTCGGCATAGCCGACCTCACCGGCAGCAGCCGGCTCACACTGCCGACCTTACCGGCACCGAATTCCCGGTACAGGTCGGCGGTCCACGCACAGACCGAACCGGCGCATTCGGCTACCCCGTAACCCCCACGCCGAATCGGCGTTCGAACTCCACGCGTAGATCCGGTCTCCTCGGTGATGTTCATGTGCCCGGTCACAGCGACCCGCATTTTCACTCCTGTGCGTTGACCATCGGGCGCATCCGGTCGCGCAGTTCAGCGATCGCGAGTCTGCCTTTCGCCCGCTTGTTCGGTCGTAGAGCTTGCCGACCTCGACCCGGCGCCGACCTGACTGGGTCCGTTCAACGCGCGGCCGGGAGCTTCGACCGTCGCGACCTCGCCATGCTCGATTTGCGACGCCCGCCCGGGGCCTCCCATGATCTCGGCCAACCCCGCCTGCGTGAATCCCAGCCGCTTCCGCTCCTCGGCAAGCTGGTAGCCCCACTGCTCGGCCATGATCGACCGACGGCGACGCGCGGCCTCCTCCTCACCCACGCGGCGGCGATAGCCTTCACGATCCCATTTGGAGAAGCTACTCATCGCTCTTCCTCCTCCTCTGCCCGTTCCTTCAGATACACCGCATACAGCTCTCCGCACGAGGAATCGCCTGCTCATACCAGCTCTTCCACTGCTCGGTCTTGTCGCCCTTCCCGGCGGAGCCACACGGGACAAACGGGGAATTTCGGTGAGCGTCAGTGGGGAGATTCAGCGAGCGCCGTCAGCGGTTCTCGATTCCGCCCAGATCGGCGCCGGCTGCATTCTGCATACCGACCGCGGTTCTCAATTTCGATCCCGGCGTTTCGTTCACGCCTAGAACCGGCACCGGATGGCCGGGTCGGTGCGGCCGGGGACAACGCGGCCATAGAAAGCTTCTTCAGCCTGCTGCAACGCAATGTTTTGGACCGACAGCGGTGGGACACCCGTGATCAGTTGCGGATCGCGATCGTGACCTGGATCGAACGCACCTACCACCGCCGTCGCCGCCAAACCCGGCTCGGCCGGTTGACCCCGGTCGAATACGAAGCGATCATGACCGCAGCAGCAGCCGGTCAGGCTGCCTAACCACTGTCACCTGATCGTGCAGCAGCCCCATATCCTCGCGGGTGTCGGCGCCTTCGTCGAAACCGAGATTCTCACCACCAACAGCGAGAAAGCGGCTACACAGCTCGAGGGCATCGAACAGGCGATCGGTGTTTCCACTTACCCGATCGTGTGCCTTCCTTACCGAGACCTCGTAGTACACGCACAACCAGCAGTATGAACGATGTGGCAGGGAGCGGATTGTGTGCTGTGTACCCTCGCTCTCGTCTTGCGCATTCCGCCGGAACTGCTCGCATCGGCCAACTCACCGCTACGCACAGTGCGGCTCGCCGCCCACGCTGGCGGCTCCGCGCCAGGTGGCGATGATCCCGACTTCGCCACCGACGCCGATATCGCGCCATGAGCCCCTCGATCGCGTTCGGCTGGATCAACCACGACATCATCCGCGCACCCGAGACCGACCGCGACCGCGTACACCGCCTCGCCTACCGACTCGGCTACCGGCCACCTCCACCCCCCGGGGCGGGTCTGGTTGTCAGATGTTCAGGAACTCGAGATGGACGATACGAGTTTGCGCGTCACGCTCGTCGACCAGAACCTTACGGAAAACAAGACTTCCCGACGGAGAAGTGATGTGATCCCGGGCGTAGAGAAGTTTCGGCGAAGAGTTCGGATCAGGACCGGCGATCGTCGAAATGGACAGCGCGTGCCCGGGCCCGAGCGGGGTGGAATACCCGGAGTTCTCCAGCATCCACACCAGATCCGGCGGCGTCATCTCGACGGCCAGCCGGAACCGCGGCTCCCGTCCGGCCTCCTTCTTCACCAGCAGAACCTTCCGGTTCACCGGAAGAGTCCACCCACCGTATTCGGTCGCCTCACGGATGAGCTCCGGGCCGGTACCGGTTTCGGTATCTGCCTCCACCGCACGATCGACGGGCTCGGCACATCCCACGCCCGCCAGCGAAACGAGCATCAGCAGACCGACGAACAGGACACGCAACGACGCCCGGAGAACCCGCAGCGACCGACTCTCATCGGGTGGGGTCGGTGCGGTCGCCCTTCCGGCTGTCCGGGGGGTCCGGAAAATCGATAGCGCCATTGGTGGGTACAACCCCCTCGTAGTGTTGGACCGACGATGTCCCGAACATATTGAATTCCTGGGCATACCCCGCGGTGTGCAGGCCGCCCATCCGCTTGTCACTGATGTCGAAGCCGAGTAGTTCGACCCCTTTCGGACTGGGCCCGGAACTGTCCCAGTTGTAGCGGTCGAAGACGTAGCACTTGTAATCGACTACGACGGACGGCTGCCCCCCGTCGCTTTCCGGAGCCCGGACCGTGACTACGCCACTCGCGGTGAAGTGCACTGCGTTCACCGCAAAGTACCAGTCCCCCTGCATGTCCTGATCGAAGGTGTGGTCCTCGGTCCACGGCTGTTGGAATGTGACGGTTCTCCCGTGGTTCGCCGGATCAAAAGCGATTTGTTGCACAGTGAGAGTGACGAAACTGTCGACGCGCCGCTTCATGATCGGATCGTCGGTCATCATCTCGTCCGGGCTGATGGTCAGATCCTTACCGCTGTTGCCGAGATAGTGGCGGAGGTTCCGAGCCGCGTTCGTCCATCCCGCGGCATCCGCCGCGACCGCTCCTCCGAGAGCGACCTTCGCGAATGCGGCGTCGTCCGCTCGGCTGTACCAGGGCTGCGAACCGTGTGCCCCCTGCCCGGGATCTGTCGGCGGCAAGGGCATCGCCATTCCCGGGATCTCCGGTGCCATCAGAACACCGTCCCGACGTTTGTCAGCATGGCTCAACCTGCGGATGCATTGCTTTCCTCCCACCACACGTTGTCGCCGAACCCGTACTTCGCGACGCCCGGGTCGACCACGACTTTCTCCGGCACCGCGAAATCGACCGGGTTGTACACCGGAGCCTTCCGCCCAGGGGCGTAGTCCACGGCGCCGGAGATCCTCTCCAGCATCGTTGTGATGGTCGTATGCCGAGATTCGGCGGCCCTTCTCACCCCATCGAGCGCCGACCGAATCTCGGTCCTCAACGATTCCGGCATCGGGTTGCCGACCAGCGACGCCCACACACCGAGCGGAAACGACGCCTCCTGATGGCTGATCGGCTTCAGCACCAGATCACTCAGGCCGACAGCCTGGTTGAAGACCAGCCGTTCCAGTATGAGCGCACCGTTCTCGACGATCTTCGCGACAGCATCGAGATCGATACTTCTGTCGGCCATTGTCCGCGCCGCGGTGCCGGTGCCGGCCCCGAACGCCTGTGCGGCGTCACCGGTCCAACTGCTCTGCAGCCATCTTGCGCCGTTGACAAGGTTCTCCGAGGCGACATAGTCATTGATGCCGAGCCAGCCGATCCGCTGGCCGATCGCCTGCAATGCCTCCCAGTCCGCAACCAGCGGTGCGAGGTAGTCCGCGACGGGCTTCAGACCGATCGCCGCGGCGAAATTGTCGTCGTAGACCTGTATCTGGTCGATCGCCGCGGTTACGACCTGGCGGACGGCGTACTTGATCTCCGGAACGTCCGGAAAGCTGGGCAGTTGCAGGCCACTGAATCTGTTGACGCCCTGTTCCGGTCCGGCCGAGTCGGCGGCGCCCGAAACGCCGGGCAGACCATTCGACGCTGTGGAGACCGCGTTCGCCGTGGCACCATCTGTCGTCTGATAGGTGGCCGCTGTCGAAGAGAGGTCCGTTCGGAATGTCTCGACGGTTGTGAGATCTGTTCGCTGGGCAGTAGAGATCGCTGTCTGAAACTTCTCGAATGACGGCGTCAGCGTGGCCATCAGCCCCGTCGTGTCGGCCGGAAGGACCGTCCCGGGTAGAAACCGGGAAGCGTTCGAGATGAGGTTCGCTCCCAGATCGGTGAGATCCAATCCGAACCCGGCAAGGGCTGCCAGATCGACCGTTACATCAGTCACAACATCTCCCCCGCGCGTGCACACGACCTCACGCGCACCCATCGCTTCCGACCGGAACAGTCATATGACATGCGGGACATGCTGCCGTACAGATGCATCGAATCCCCCAAGCCTCGAGACGAGGATACCTCGTAGACAGGTGAACGGAACCCCCAGCGCAACTCCCGCCCGGACGACCCAGTCAGGGGCGCCACCTTCATCTACCGGATCACGTCGGGCGAGCAACTTCCGCTCCACCTGCCGGTCGGGCAGGACGCGCTCGACCGTCCGTCGTGATCAACGAACGCGTCGAACGCGAGATCACGCCACGCTCTGATGCCGCGGCCGTCCCCCGCAAGAGCGAACGCACAGAACGCGGTATCGTCCGCGTGGCTCGCGTGCGGGCAGCGAGTGCGTAGTACTGCTGGGCTGTCGGGCAATCGAAGCGGCCATCCGGATGTGGCGCGATCGATACACCGTCGAGACAGACGCAGCTCGACCCGGTACTGAGTATTGCCGACGTCGAGACAGTGCTACCGCGGCATCTCCCAGCGCTGGCATTCGAATAATCGCCGCGGTGCCGAACTCTCCCTGGACGGTCACGGCCATCGCTGCACCGACGAACCCTGGCTCCACCATGGCGCAGGCGCGGTCGGTGGACTCGCCGCCCGCCTCGACCCGAGCGTTCAGCCACCCGCAGGTCGCGGTCAGCTGAAGACGGTGAGGATCTCCAGCGCGCCGAAGATACCGATGAACCACTGCTTGATCAACTGCCCCAGCGTTGGATAGCTGCCGTCCTCGCGCCGCAACCGGAGCCCGAAAACGAGTTTGCCGAGCGTGGTCCGGATCAGCCTCTGGATGAATGTGCGATGCATGAACGAGGCGGCGATAGCGGCGAGTACTCCCGACATGATCGGATTCCACGGTGGCTCGGGGGAATGCTCGAAGCTGTACCACACCGCCACACCCACCGCGATGTGCAACAGCATGTCCACGATCAGGGCCATTGTGACCAGCGTGTACCGCAGCTCTTTCGATGTGTAGGGGTTCGACGTCCTGCCCACCATGAGTTCGTCCGAGGGCTTCGGGGTGCTGGGGGCGGGTCGGGCGCCGGTTCTGCCGCCGGCACGGATCTTGTGCCGCATGGGGTTCGGTTCGGGCTTGCTTAGTCCTACAGCTGGGCGTTCGGCTCCCGCGTTGCCTGGGTGATATGGCGCAGTGTTCGATTCGTCAGAGCGCAAGACTGGAACTCCTACTGTCCGAGAGGGGTTGCGGGAAGGTCACCGACATCGCCATATCGAGAACCATCCGGCGGTATTGCGGCCCGGCGTCGGCGTCCGCGGTCGAGAACTCGACCACGGCGATCGCGGTGCCGTCCTCGGACGGCACCGTTGCCTCGATTCGGAACACCTCCGGACCGTCTCCGGCGGCCGGGTAGCTCGAGACAGCCGGCGCCGCATGCTTTTCGGTCCACTCGAAGTAGAGGACCGGGACGATCGGTGCTTCCACCACCACGAGTGTGCCCCGTGACTTCGCGTCGGCCTTGGCGTTGATCAGCTCACTGAGCACCAGCCTCGGGTTGCGTTCCTCTCCGAAATCGAACGAGGAAACGGTCAGCCAGGAGACGGCCACCCGCTCGGCTTCAGCATCTGCGGTGCGGTGCAGACCTATGCCGGTGTACAGAGCGTTGTTCGCGGCCAGCGTGGCCAGCAGGAAGTGCAGTCTTCCCAGCACATTCGGTACATCGTCGCGAAGTTCGTCGGGAACGGACTCGGTGATCACCGGGCCCACAATCGGCAGGAGAGTGTCCAGGTCGCCGAGCGGAATCTCGTTGTATCCGGGCGGAATCTCGATACCGACCGCCGGAGCGGGGCGTAGCTTGTCGTTCGGCACGGCGGGCTGCTACTCCTCCCCGCCGAGCCCGGCCAGTTTGGACACCGACGAGCCGGCCCTGGTGAGTATCGCCATGGCCGGTGCGGCGCTGGGCAACGGGGAAGTGCCGCCCAGATCGGCCGCTTGCAGCACTTTGTAGGTCGAGGCGAGCGCCGGATTGGCCTGCGCCGCGGCGCTGAGACCCGAATCGACCGGATTTGCGAGAGCTTTCATGAAGATGCCGGGATCGTGCGCACCCGCTGTCCACGTGTTGAGCATTCCCCCCAACCGCCCGACATCGTCGGCCCCTCGGATGCCGACCCAGGCGGCCTTGCCCGCGGCGCTGGCGCCGGGAACGACGCTGAGCGCGTCACCACCCACGGTCAGCCATGCCTTCGGGTCACCGGACATGAGACCTTCCCGCACCTCCGGGTCGGTGAAATCCAGGGCGAGCGCTCCGGCACCCGCGGCCAGTGACACTCCCAGTGCGATCGCGGAAACCGGCGGAGGCGTGACCAGCGCGAGCAGACCGGCGACGGCCGCGGTGGTGGAGAGTGCGGTGTGGATACCCTCGCGGTGCTCGTCGATCCAGTCGCCGATGGCCCCGATCGCATCCTTGATCCGGTCCCAGATGCTCTTATCCGGCTCGCTCGGCGCGAAATCCTTCGCCGCGGCATCCAGTTCGGAAGCGATCCGCTTGGCCACATTCTCGTGTTCGGTGGCGAGATCGCGGACCCGGGCGGCGATCGAATCCTGGACCCCCAGCCAATTGTTCAGCGCGGTGTTGGCCGCATTCACCCGTGCGGTGGCCGCATTGAGCCGGTTCTGTGCTGCCTGCAGTGCGGCCGGGTCGTCGAACTGCTGGTTCGCGAGGCCGAGATCGGGGTTGGCATTTGCCTGCTGAACTTCGGTGACGGCCTTGTTCACCTCACCGGCCGCCGCCGCGGCTTCCTGATCGAGGGCTTTCGCCTGATCGCGAAACCCGACGAGGGCCGTGTTCCACTCCCCGAGAACCGTGACCGCACGCTCCAGCGAACTCTGGGCATAACCCAGATCCTGGGCAAGAGTGGCATCGAAGTGGCTCCGGAACGCGTCGCCCGCCTCCCCGCGCCAGACTTCGTCGTTGCTGCTACGCAGGCGGGCCAGCAGATCGTTGGTTTCACGGACCGCGTCGGCGGCCGTCTCGACCTGGTTACTCAGGCCGGTGACATCGTCGGGTACGCCGGGTACCGGGTTGTAGCCGAGATGCGGATAGGGGTTGTCCGTCACGGCTGCCCTTGTTCATCGGTGGTAACGGGCGTTCCGTTGACCTGGCCGAGGGCGGCAGCCGTCGCATTGTCGGCAACCTGGTAGGCGGCGAGGCATTGGTCCACGCCGTCCGCGGTGGTCCGGGAGAGCTCCCCGATGCGCTGCACCCCGAAACGCCACCGCCGCTGGAAACTGTCCGCGGCGTCGTCGAGCGTCTGGGTGCCGATGCTCGCGGCGCCCACATCGGCCATCGCTTTGAGAGGCGTCCTCGAGTATCTGTTGTGAATTTTTCAGTCCGGTAGCAGTTTTCGTCAAAACATCGATATCGACCTGAAGTGGACCGGGCACCCGCCCCCCTATCTGCACCTGCCGGGTCGGTTGCTCGGAGAATACCAGTTCGCAGTCGAAGGGCTGATCCGTGAATGGCGGAAGTCAGTAGTCGAGGTGCGGTGCTCGATCATCTCGAGGGCGACGTCCGGATAGCGGTCGTAGATGCGTTCCGCGCCCGTCGCCCCGGTGATCACCGGGTACATCACGACCCGGAAGCTGTCGACGAATCCGGCTCGGAGCAGGGACCGGCACAGGCTGGGGCTGCCGAGCGTGCTGAGGAGCCCCGAGCTACTCGACTTCGTGGCGTCGACCGCCTCGGAAGATTCACGACGTAGCCGAGGATCGACCGGTCGACACCCCGTCGTTCCACTCCAACGGCGGGCGATAGATTCGAGGGTATGAGCGAGTTCGCGGGATTCCCGATCGCGGGGCCGGACTTCTTCGAGGATCTCGAGGCCGATAATTCGAAGACGTTCTGGACCGCCAACAAGCACATCTACGAGGACGCCGTGAAAGGGCCGATGACCGCGCTGAGCGCCGATCTCGAACCGGACTTCGGCCCGGTCAAGATCTTCCGTCCCTACCGCGATGTACGGTTCTCCAAGGACAAATCACCGTACAAGACCCATCAGGGCGCCGTCGCGCACACTGCGCCAGGGGTCGGCTGGTACGTCCAGATCGGCGCACCCGGGCTGTTCGTCGCCGGTGGCCTCTACTCGGCCTCACCGGAACAGTTGTCCCGCCTGCGCGCCACCCTGGATGACGACGTGCGCGGTGCCGAGTTCGAGAAGATCCTGGACAAGCTCGTCCAGGCGGGCTATGTCCTCGGTGGCAGCAAGCTGAAAACCCGTCCCAAGGGCTATCCACTCGACCACCCGCGCATCGACCTGCTGCGGCACAAATCGCTCGTGGTCAGCCGGGAGTTCGGCACCCCGGGCTGGCTGAGAACACCACGCGCCGCCACGGAGGTCCGCACGTCGTGGGAGACCCTGCGGCCCATCGTGGGGTGGCTCGGGGCCGTCGTCGGCATCTGAGTCCGCAGGCGGGCCGCATCGCCCGCACTCCCTCCGGGGAAGACGGATTCGCTGCGCACGACGTGATCGTGGGTGAGCTCTCGCTCGCTTCCGTCGATCTCGTCAGCGCGCTCGTCGACCACGCAGTGCCTGACGGTCGCCGACTCGACAGCAGCGCGCCGACGCATCGCACCATGCAGCACCTCGTGACCGATCAGCCCGCCATCGGCACCCTCGACCACCCCCAAGACATCTATCCCGCCCACGGCGCCGACCTCACCGACACCCGGCCCGATATCAACGAAACCGAAATGATCCGGTGGGTACCGCTCGACGAAGCGGTGCGGATGATCGACCGCCGCGAGATCGTCGGCGCCGCGACCGTGGTCGGCGTGTATCGGTCGCTGCTGAAGGACCGCGGGTCGGTGGCCGGCCGCACGCCCGCATCGGCCGACCTTCGTTCACCGAATGGCTCGACGCCACCTACCCCGGTAAAGGGCTGACCCCGCGGCCCCGTCCGATCAGCAGTCTTGCGGAGCCCGCCAGGCGTCCTGCGCGTAGGTGGTCGAGCCGACCATGGCGCCGACCACGCCGCCGATGATCCCGAACGGGATGGCCCCGATGAAGAAGAGAGGCAGACCCGTGATCGCGCCGATCGCGGTTCCGAGCGCGCCACCCAGGCCGGCCCGGAGTTCGATGGAGTCGCCGGGCGCCATGCACGCCGCGATGGGTGCCACCGGCCCGGACCCCGGAACATCGGGTGCTTGTGCTGGTGCGACCGGCGCGGGCGCGGGGGCGGGCGCGGGCGCGGCCGCCGCGACGCCCCCTGATCCGACAATGAGCAGCGCGGCAACGACGCTGCCGAGCACGGTGTGGGTCGATATCTTCGAGGTATGCACGCAGATTCCTGATCAGTCGAAAACGCAGTGTGTGACCTGAGTAACCAGGTCTGCGACCATAATCTCGTATCGGCCGGTGTAATGCTCGCTTTCGGGTTCCTCGTTCGGAGCAAGCCGGAAACCGTGCTCGCCGATGATCCGGCCTACCCCTCCTGCCTCTCTCGCACAGGTAGACCCAGGTTTCCGTCCTCTCGATACGGGACCGGTGTCACGCCCCGGACTGCCGACCGGAGAAGGGGGCAACGGGCGGGCGGGCCCCATATCGAACGAACACCCACCCCGGCACGGCTTCCCTCCCCGAACATCTTCGG
Organism: Nocardia sp. NPDC001965; assembly: GCF_053594175.1. Lineage (NCBI taxonomy): Bacteria > Bacillati > Actinomycetota > Actinomycetes > Mycobacteriales > Nocardiaceae > Nocardia > Nocardia sp. NPDC001965. The sequence goes on along the minus strand of NZ_JBSFDZ010000010.1, from coordinate 187,488 downwards.
ATACGGCACCACGGATGCGGGCACCGCCGCTGGCCGTAGCTCATCGGTGTTGAGGTAGGTCCTGCGGATTCTTGAAGATCTCGAACATGGCGAAGTAGTTCTGGGAGCCGTACCCCTGAGCGAGCGCGAGTTCGGCGAAATCCTTCATCAACTGCGGCTGATCGGCGTTGACGCCCTGCTCGATGCTGGTGCGAGTGATGTGGTCCAGGGCGTTGAGGTTCATTTGCATGGTGCCGAGATCACCTGGGTAGGCGGCTTTGTCCAGGTTCGGCGCCTGTTCGGCGAGGCTCTCCGGGGCCAGCATCAGGGGCATGAACCAGCCCAGCGCGAGTTCGGCGAACTCGACCGCGGGCACACCCGCGGAGCCGACCAGGGCAGCGCCGTGCAGGAATCCGTTCAGAGTCGCGTACATCATGCCCAGCAGCGCCGTGTTGTAGAGGACGGCGAGCCCTGGATCGGTGCCGAGGTATCGAGGGTCACCCAGGAGTGCGAGAGTCTTACGGTGGCGGTCGAATACTTCCCAAGAGCCGCTGTACAAAAAGACCGATTCGGGGTCACCGACGAGCGGCGGCGGCACCATGATCGCGCCATCGAGGTAGTCGAGGTCGCGCTCGTCCGCCCAAGCCGCTGCTGCCCGGGCTTGCGCCGGAGTCCCCGAATTGAGGTTCACCAGCAGGCGCCCCCTGAACGCATCGCCACCTGAGTCCAAGACCTCGTACATGGTCGAATAGTCATTCAGACACGTGAAGGCGATGGGGCCGGCGGCCACAGCCTCGGCTACGGTGGCCGCTCGATGCGCGCCCCTGGCAACCAGAGCGTCGGCTTTGCCGGGGGTGCGGTTCCACACCGTTACGGACTGGTTCGCGCCGAGAAACGCCTCCGCCAGCGCCGAGCCCATCGGCCCCAGGCCGATGACGGTGATCGCGGTGTCGTGCTCTGCGGATGAATGCTGAGTTGTCATGCTGGATAGGCTGGAGCCTCACACCAGTGTCAGAGTCAACTCGAGATGGCGGTTGTCACATGCGTATCGGCGAGCTGTCCCGACTCACGGGAGCGAGCGTACGCTCGTTGCGTTACTACGAGGAACAGGATCTGCTTCGGCCGGTGCGACGCCCGAGCGGCTACCGCGAATACCAGGCGGAGGATGTCGCCACGGTGCACGGCATCCGCTTGATGCTCGCGGCCGGGCTCGGCACCGCAACGATCCGCGGATTGCTGCCGTGCATGTCCGACGCCGGCGGCGAACTCACGCCGTCCTGCTCTGCAATGCTGCCCGACCTGCACCGCGAACGGCAACGGCTGAGCAGTGCCGCAGCCGAACTCCTGACCGCACGCGACAGACTGGACGCACTCATCGAGGCCACCTCACGGCTCGACCTCGCTGATCCCGCGGAGTGTGACTCGGTGATGGCGTTCTGATACCGCGGCACCACCGGACCAGCACATGAGTGCGCCGATTGCTCACCACGAGACCGGCAACTCACCGGAAAGCGTCGACGTTCTCCTCAGCCCATTGCGCGAAGGTCCTGGCCACTGATCCCGTCAGTCGTGGGACCGTGTCGCGCACTCGCAGCAGAGCGTCGTCGACGTCGCCGCCGGTCACGTCCAGGACGGCGTCGGCGGCGTCTTCGCCGAAGACCGCGACCATGCCCGGCCGTGCATCCTCCCGGGTGATCTCGGTGAACTCGATCTCCCGGTTCAACAGCCCGGCGATGGTTGCGACCTGCTGACGCGCACTGACCGATGCGGGGCCGGTCAGCGCATACCGCTGCCCCCGATGGATCTCGGCATCCGGCCCGAGCCGCGGCACGAGAAACATCGACCGCACCCCGTCCAGCGCGGCCGACAGCGAGGAGATATCGGCCAGATCGCCCTCGACTGCCTCGACCCCGGCCGGAAAGCGGCTCCACCGGTGTCACGGGTGAGCGCCCTGATGGGCTCGGCGCCGAACGCGCGCAACTCCTTCAGCAACGAGCGTCCGATGTTCCCGGTGGCTCCCGTGGCCAGAATCATGAGCATGTCCTCTGGCGTGGTGATCAACCGAGGCCCACGCTAGAACCTCAACCTATATGCAGGTCAAGGTTCAACGACCGAAGCCACCGGTCGTTGCCGTGGCAGCCAGGAGCCTGGATCCCCAGTCCTTCATGAGATCGGTCGCTTCGGGTGGCCCGTGCACGACGAACGGCGCTCCGATCGAGACGAGGCAGAAGGCCGCCCAGTCCAGGGATTCGGCGGCGATATGGGCCTCGCAGGAGCCGGGGTCGACGGCGGCGACGGTGCCGTAGTGGACGATCTCGGCTCTGACCCGTTCGGCGGAGGCCTGGATGGTGGCGTGGACCCGGTATCTGGAGGGCATCGACCCGATCCGGTCGCGGACGTAGTCCACCGGATCGCCGCCGGGCAGGCCGCGCGGTGCGAATCGCGCGCCGGTGCGGCGTGGTTGCGTGATCCGGTCGATTCGGAAAGTTCGCCAGTCGGCGCGATCGAGATCCCAGGCCACCAGGTAGAGGCGGCTTTCGACATTGACTATCTGATGCGGCTGGGTGGTGCGCTGCGAAGTGGCCGCGCTGCTGCCGCGGTAGGAGAAGGAGACGGTATCGGCGTCCCGGCAGGCGAGTGCGAGTGTGGTCAAGGCGGTGACATCGTCGATCCCGGCTCGGTGGTATCCATCGCCGGCGGGGGTCGCGACGGTGCGCAGACTGTCGATCCGGCGGCGGATACGAGCGGGCAGGACCTGGACGATCTTGGCCATGGCGCTCATCGCGGCTTCCGCGGAGGCGGGATGGACGCCGGTGGCGATCTCCTTCAGCCCCAGCACGGTCGCGGCGGCCTCCTCCTCGCCCAGCACCAATGGTGGCAGGCAGGCACCCGCACTGAGCTGGTAGCCGCCGCCGGTTCCGCGTGTCGTGACGATCGGATAGCCGACCTCCTGGAGACCGAGCACATCACGCCGGATGGTCCGCTCGCTGACATCGAGCCGGCGGGCGAGTTCGGCACCGGACCAGTGGCGGCGGCTCTGCAGCAGACCGAGAAGCGCGAGAGTGCGAGTGCTGGTGGACACACCCCGAGGTTATGCGTACTTGTGGCCATATCCTGTCCGCAACTGCGACGACTCTGGGGGCGCCAACCGAAAGGAGACAGTATGTCCACCACTCCCGCCGTCCCCCCGGCGCCCGCCGGATCCGCGACGGTCGACCCCTTCATCTGGACCGACGACGCGGCAGGTCTGCTCGACTTCCTGGTCGATGTGTTCGGGGCGATCGAGGTCCCCGAGGCCCGGACCGCCGATACCGACGGCCTGATTCTGCATTCCGAACTGCGGATAGGCGATTCGACGCTCACGATCGCCGACCGCAAACCGGACTGGCCGTATATGCCGTCCTTCGTCCGCGTCTACGTCGACGATCCGGCCGCCACGCTGAAACGAGCCGCCGCGCGTGGTGCGCGGATCGTCACCGAGCCGACGGACTTCTGGGGCGACGTACTCGCCCGCTTCGCCGACCCGTTCGGCCACCTGTGGTGGGTGTACAAGCACAATCCCGGTAACGCGTCCTGGGATGAAGGACCGGCGGACGGAACCGGCGAAGGCGACTGGGGGCAGGCCGATCCCGCCGAGGACGGCGCGGGCGAGCAGTCCTGGGAGTCGTTCGCCACACCGGAATTGACCGCCGTTCATTCCTCGCTCATGGAAGCGATGGCGTCGCTGCAGGATCCCCGCACCCGCTGACCCGCTTGCCGAGGCCCTGCGGCCGCATATGCGCCGCAGGGCATCGGCAAGCGACTTTCCGAGGCACGGACTTTCCGGGCCGCCCGTTCGGCTTGTGGCCGTATATCGTCCACAACGGAGGATTTGATCGTCCTATACCCCATCGAGAGGCAGGACGTGATCAACACCCGGAATTTGACCAGGACCTTCCACGGTCCCGGCGAATCAGAAGTCCGCGCGGTCGACGGCATCGATCTGATCGTCGCGCGGGAAGAAGTCTTGGCGATCCTCGGCCCCAACGGGGCCGGTAAGACGACCTTGATGCGCATGCTCACGACGCTGCTGCCGCCGACCGGCGGATCCGCGGAGATCGGTGGCCACGACGTCCAGCGTGAACCGGCCCAGGTGCGGCAGGTGATCGGATACGTCGGTCAGGGCAACAGCGCGGGACATACGCAGCGCGCGATGGACGAGGTGGTGACCCAGGCCCGGATCCACGGACTGGACCGGACATCGGCGCGGCTCCGGGCGAGTGAGCTGTTTACCGCCCTGGGGCTCGACGGACTCGGAAAGCGGAAGTCCCAGGCCATGTCCGGCGGCCAGCGCCGCCGTCTGGATCTGGCGATGGGTTTGGTCCACCGGCCCGCGCTGTTGTTCCTCGACGAGCCGACGACCGGCCTGGACCCGCACAACCGGGCCAACCTGTGGGACCACATCGCCCGCCTCCGGGCGGAATCCGGTATGACGATCGTGGTCACCACCCACTACCTCGACGAGGCCGACCAGATCGCCGACCGGGTCGTAATCGTGGATCACGGACGCATCATCGCCGACGGTTCACCCGACGCGCTCAAGAGCGAGCACGCGGGAGACAAGGTGACGTTCGAGACCGGAGACCCGGCCCGGACCGGTGAGCTGGCCGAACTGGCGCGCCGGACCGACTGCGTGAACCGGGTGACCCGCACCGGCACCACCGTCGTCGCCCAAGCGGCGAACGGCCCGAAAGCCGTACCCGCGCTGGTCACCGCGGCCCATTCGCGCGGCATCGAGGTCGTTTCCGCCGCTACCCGGGAGCCCACCCTCGACGACGTCTTCCTCGAGCTCACCGGACGCAGCCTGCGCGACCCCGGCACGGCCGAGCGCGGCACCCACGATCCGGAGGAGACCCGATGACCACCACCGAACCGCGCCGCAATATCGTCGGCGACACCCTGCTCGTCACGCTCCGGGAACTGCGCCCCGTGCTCAGCGACCCGTTCTCGGTCGTCTTCGGCCTGGTCCAACCACTGTTCTTCCTGTTGCTGTTCGGGCCGCTGCTGGCCCGCGACGGTGAGTCGCCCTGGGCGTGGTTCGTTCCCGGAATCCTGGTCATGACGTCGTTGTTCGGTACCGCCGGCACCGGCTCCAATCTCCAGTTCGACCTCCAGACCGGCACTCACGAGCGCCTGCTGGTCACGCCGCTGTCCCGGTCGGCGCTCTTCCTGGGCCGCGCGGTCAAGGAATTCCTCCCCCTGATCGCGCAGGCGACCCTGATCATCCTGGTGACCATCCCCTTGGGGCTGCGTCCGGATCCACTCGGCGCGGTGCAGGGCCTACTGCTGCTGGGTGTCCTCGGCCTGGGCATCGGCTCGTTCAGTTACGCCCTGGCCATCGTCGTCCGGAAACAGGACTGGGTTTTCTGGACCGTGCACCAGACCTTGCTGTTTCCCTCGATGATCCTGTCCGGCATGCTGCTGCCCCTCGAACAAGCCCCGGGCTGGATGCGCGCGCTCTCGGTGGTGAACCCGCTGACCCACGTCGTGAACGCCGAACGCGATCTGTTCGCCAGCCGCCTCACCACGGCCGACGTCGGCTGGGGCTGGCTCGCCGCGATCCTCACCGCGGCCATCGGTATCGCGGTGGGCCTGCGCGCACTGCGCAAGAGCACCAGCTGACCAGGAAAGGATCGCGACCGACGGGTCGACCCGGCAGAAGGCGTTCACGATCAAGAGCTGATGCCATGAACACCGGCCGAGAAAGTCTATGGAGCACGACCCTGCATGGCAGTCGAGCCGGCTTCCGTGGTCGACAGGTAGCAGGCCAGTAATTCGCGGGTTTCTCGCAAGCAGGTGATGCGCGAGTCGAGGGAGTCCAGTTCGGTGCGGAGAAGGGCGAGCATATCGGGGTGGGGCTCGAGAGTGGGGGCAGGGCCGTGCGCGCAGGGCAGGATATCGCGAATGGCCCGGGTGGGCAGACCGGCGGCCAGGAGAGCACGGATCTGGCGGACGGTATCGGGGGCGGTCGGAGCGTACTCGCGAAAGCCGCCGCCGGTTCGTTGTGCCGTGAGCAGCCCCTGCTCCTCGTAGTAGCGGAGTAGCCGATGGCTCACACCCGTGCGCTGCGCCAGTTCACCGATTCGCATCCCGACTCCGCCCGCTCCGAGTTGACTCTCACATCGATGTGAGATTTTAGCGTGGGTCCATGACACAGCAGAACACGAGTGAATTCCAGGGGTCTGTCCACGGAAGCGGACCGGGCGTCCTGCTCGCACACGGGGCGAGCAGCGATATCGAGGACAGTTTCGGCTCGATCGTGCCGCGGTTGGCCGAGGCGAATACGGTCGTCGCGGCGGACTACCCCGGATCGGGGCGGACGCCGCGCGCGACAGAGCCGCTGACGCTCGACGGCCTGGCCGACGGCCTGGTGGACGCGGCGCTACGGGCCGGGCAGGAACAGTTCGCCGTGGCCGGATTCTCTACCGGGGCCGCGGTGGCAGTGCGGATCGCGACTCGGCACCCTCAACGGGTGACCGGGCTGGCGTTGTCGGCGGGATTCGCTCATCCCAATGCGCGCCTGCGGTTGGTGGCCGCCACGTGGCGGCGGCTGGCCGCTTCCGGAGATACCCGGTCATTGGCGGCGTATCTGACCTTGCTCGGCTGGAGTCCCGGATGGCTCGATGCCCGATCGGGCCGTGAGATCGGTGCGCTGGTCGACACGATCGGGCCGGCGCTACCGGCCGGAGCCGACGATCAACTCGACCTGCTGACCCGAGTCGACGTCCGGTCGGAGTCGCCGGGTATCAGGGTTCCCACCGTGGTCATCGCCGGCGCCCACGACCTGGTCGTATCGGCTTCGCACGCGGCGGAGCTCGCGACCGGGATCCCGAACGCCCGGCTCGTCGAACTCGATTCCGGACACGCACTCGCCAGCGAGCGCCCCGCCGAATGGGCAGAAGTCATCAACGACTTCCTGGCAGTTCAGGTCCCACAGCCACGGTGATGTCGCTATCCCCACAACAACTAGTCGTCGGGAAAGGCACGGCGGTTTCGCTTGGTGATGCCGCGCCGCTTCTTCGCGGCGATGCGACGTTCCTTCGCGCCACGCGAGGGCTTGGTGGCGCGGCGAACGGGCGGCGGCGCGGCAGCGGCCTCACGCAGTAACGAGGCCAGGCGTTCGCGGGCGGCCGCGCGGTTCTGCAGCTGGGCACGGTGCTCCGAAGCGGCGATCGTGAGCACCCCGTCGACCAGGCGGCCGGCCAGGCGATCGAGCATCCGGATGCGCAGCCACTCCGGCACGGAGGGCGAGTCGGCGAGGTCGAACGACAGCTCGACCCGGCTGTCGGTGGTATTGACGTGCTGCCCGCCCGGGCCGGACGAGCGGGAGAACCGCTCGCCTAACTCGGCGGCGGGTATCACCAGCGTCCGAGTCACGGTCAAGTCTGCTGCCATGATCCGACGCCGTCTTTCCGATTCGCGAGTCCACTATCCCAGGTGGGCTGAATGATGACCTCGTCGTTCACGATAGCAACGACCTTGTCCACGGCCGATTCTCCCCGTCCGTCACACGCCCTTCAGAACACGTTCGAGTGCCGCTCGGCCTACCGGTCCCCAGTGCGGCTTGCCGCCCGGAAGGCCGCGATCTCCGTTCTGCCCCATGAGTATCAGGAACAGACTCTTCATGGCCGCCAGCCCGCGGGCCCGCCGGATCGCCGCCTCGTCCGCGTGCGCGTACCTGTCGAAGAACCGCGCCGCCGCGCCCGCGGGCAGCAGCACCCATGCGGCGGCGAGGTCCCACGCCGGGTCACCTGCGAACAGGTCACCGAAATCGACGATGCCCGAGAGCGTTCCGTCCGAGACGACGACGTTCGCGGGATGGAGGTCGCCGTGCACCCACACCGGTGGGCCCTCCCACGGGCCGGCGGCGACGGCATCGTCCCAGACCGCCCGGACGTCGGCGGCGAGGTCGGCCGGGGCGACGGCTCGGAAGAAGGCCTCGAAGCCGTCGGTGCAGTCCCTGGGATGGGCGCCGCGGTCGGTAGCGATCGGCGCCTCGGCGGGTGCGGGAACGTGCAGCGCCCGCAGGAAGGCCGCCAGCGTATCGGCCGCATCGGCGCCGCGGCTGATCGTGACGTGGTCGAGCGGCTCGCCGGGAACCCACGTCACCACAGTCCAGTGCTTGGGGAAACGCTCGGACGGTTCACCGAACCGCACCGGGGTCGGCACCGGCAGCGGCAGGCGCGGGGCCAGCACGGGTAGCCACCGCCGCTCCTTCAGCTGCCGGTCCGGGGTGGGATCCATGCGCTGCATACGGACGGCCAACTCGTCCCCGAGACGCCACATCTGGTTGCCCCAGCCACCTGCCACCTCGCAGATGGTCAGGCCCGCGAGGTCGGGATGTTGCTCGCGCAGCACAGCGCGGACCAAGTCTGCGGTGATCTCCAACTCGGTGCCGGTCATGCGAAGTCACTGTACCGAGGCGGTGTAAGGCTCAACCATGGGATGGGCGGTTGCTCGACGTGGGTTCGTTGCACGTTCTCCTCGATGAAACCAGCCGACCGCACCGGGACCGCTACTTCGACGATCTGTCCGCCTACCGAAGCGGCGACCCGAATCGAGCAGTGCCTACGCCGCCATCGATCGGCTTTACGAAGCAGGAGTGCTACGCCCCCTGACGAACCGGAAGAGGGAACAGGTATGGGGCGCTGGTCTCGTCCTGGACGAACTGGATGCACTCGGTGCACGAATCGAAAAGGCGGCAACCTGAGCCGTTGCGGAGGGAAGCGTCATGCAGGGGCGCCGAGCGGCGGGTGCTCGAGCAGGCGGGGCTTGTACTCGACCAGCTGGATGCGGCCGTCGAAGGTGCGGTGCTCGACCATCTCGAGGGCGAGGTCCGGATAGCCGTCATAGATTCGTTCTTCGCCGGTCGCCCCGGTGATCACCGGGAACATCACGACCCGGAAGCGGTCGACGAGTCCGGCTCGTAACAGGGACCGGCTCAGGCTGAGACTGCCGATCGTGCTGAGCAGCCCCGAACCACTCGACTTCATGGCGCGGACCGCCTCGACGGCGTCGTCGCGGACCAGCGTGGAGTTGGCCCACGTCAGCGGCTCCTCGAGCGAGGCGGAGAACACCACCTTGGACGCCTTCGTGAGCTCATCGACGGACGCCTCTTCTTCGGGCCTGAACTCGTCCTGGCCATCCGGGACCTCACCGACGGCGAAACCCGACATCAGACGGTAGGTGTTCGCTCCCATCAGGTAGGTGACCTCGGGCTGCTCGCCGAGCCACGCGAGATACTCCGGGCCTTCGAGGCCCCAGAAACCGGGCCATCCCTGCCCCGATGCGTAGCCGTCGAGCGAGGTGATGAAATCGACGAGAAGCTCCGACATGGCGGTGTCCTTTCCTAGGGTGTCACGAGCTTCGACCGGCCGGGAGCCGCAAACTCATCGCCGCGCCGTGGGTAACGAGAAACTCATTGCCGGGCCGCGTGGATACGATCTCGGCTGCTCCGATGATTTTCGGGTGAATCTGCCGTCGACATCGTCGGAAATGCCGACAGAAGGGAGTCCGGACATGACGAGACCGTTCGGATCGGGTACGACCTCGATACGGGCGAACGGTGTGGATCTGGGCATCGAGAGCTTCGGCAGCGCCGACGATCCGCTGGTCCTGCTGGTCGGTGGCACAACGATGTTGTCCTGGCCCGACAGGCTGTGCGAGCGGCTCGCGTCGGGCGGGCGGTGTGTGGTCCGCTACGACCTGCGCGACTCCGGCGCGTCGACGACCCTCGACCCGGAGAATCCGGCCTACCACCTGCGGGATCTCGCCGCCGACGCGGCCGCGCTGGTCGGGGTACTCGGTGCCGGGACGGCCCATCTCGGCGGGATCGGCGTCGGTGGGATGGTCGCCCAGGTCGCCGCGCTGGATCATCCGGACGTGTTCTCCGCACTGACCCTCGTCGGCACTCGGCCGGTGGCGCCGGGCCCGGTCGACGAGGACCTGCCCGACCACGACCGCACGGTCATGGGCCCGCTGTTCTCGCGCCCATGGCCGGACTGGCGCGACCGGGACGCTGTCGCGGCGTTCGCCGCCGAGGGCGCCGAGCCGCTGGGCAACGATCCGCAGCAGGCGCGGGCCACGGCGACCCGGATCTGGGACCGGACGCGGTCGAGCGATCCCGCGGTGCACCAGGCGAACCAGCTCGGGATGGTGTTCTCCCGGCTCGACTGCGCCCCGCGCTGGCGGGACCGGCTCGGGGAGCTCGACGTACCCACGCTCGTGGTGCACGGCCGCGCCGACCCGTTCTTCCCGGTCGGCAACGGTGAGGTCCTCGCCGCCGAAATCCCCGGGGCGCGGTTACTCGTCCTCGACGACATGGGTACCGCTCTGCGCGAAGCCGCGGCCGACCCGGTCGCTGCCGCCATGCTCGCTCTGTAGCCTCCGGCTGGTGGGTAACGCTGCCGATATGGCGAAATCGCCCGGGCTGCAGTGGCAATGACCGACACCGATATTCGAGGGCGTACGCACGCGTAACCAGAGGAGTTCGACCATGGCGGTGCTCGAAGACGTCAGCCCACTGGGGGCCGAGTTGGAACGCTCCTACCAGGTCTATGTACGTGGCCGGCTGAAGTTCCGTGTCGGGCGGATCGTCTACGTGGCATTCTCCATGGACGAGACCGTGATGGGCTTCGCGTTTCCCAAGGAAGAACGAGTGGCGCTCGTCGCGAGCGAGCCGCACAAGTTTCGGATGCCATCCGCATCGGAGATGCGCTTCAACTGGATCGAGTCCGACCTCGCGGCACTGGACCCGACCGAGGCCCGTGAACTCGTCGTCGACGCCTGGCGCATGGTCGTTCCCGAGAAGCTCTCCCGGGCTTACGATCTCGCTCAGCACCACCAGTGGATCCGATGACGAGAACCGCGCGGTCCTCTTGCATACACCGACGGAGGCTCGGCGGTTCTCCGGTCACTGATGTCCCGGGACCTCGCACCCCTGTCGGTGCTCTCGATCCGGTCCCGGCGCCGGATCGAATCACCCGGGCGGCGATTCATCGGCACCTCGCTCGAGGTCGGATACCCCGCTGACCTGGTCGTTGTCGATGTGCACTCGTGCATGCAGCGTTGTATCGATGAGTCGGCGAGCCGCCGTATTGCCGAGCGTCGTGGACGCGGTGATGTGGTGGGCACCGTTCTCGGCGGCAAGCCTGCGTAGCTGTGTGGTGACGATGCGGCCGATTCCGTGGTTGCGGTACGAGCGGGCGATCCAGATCCCTGCTTCGACATCGTCACCGTGCGGTTCGAGCCGGGCAGCTCCGATCACCGTCCCCTCCAGTGTGATGGTGAAGGTTCGTTCCATCGGCCGGGTCGGATGCAATGCGCGACCACGATGGAATTCGACGAACGCCCGCCTGCGCTCCGCTGTCCACCCGGGTGGCCCGTCGACCGGGGGCATCACCTCCAGTGGATCGGCGCCGGCGACTGCGGCCTCCAACAGGAGATACAAGCCGTCCTCGTCGAGCTCTTCGAGCGAAACAGACTGCTGGGGTTCGTTCACGACGTTGAAGCCTCACCGGCGCAGCGCGCCAAGTCAACGCATTTACGAGTCGGGACCAGGGCGGTGATCACACTCCGAACCCGGAACCCTCCCTGCGCCGGATCGGCGCCAGGTCGAATCACTCGGCCGGCCGGCCCCAGTGGGCCTCGTCAACGCGTCATCGAGCGCTCCGGGACGATGCAGGGCAGTCGGATCCACGCCGTGACCGGCTACCGGTTATCTCCCACTCGTCGATCGGTACTCGACGCTATCGTGGAGGCCGGGTGCTCAGTGTCCGGTCCCGTATCTGGTCAGGATCACACCGCCAGGGAATGTCCGGGTCGCCATCAGGGTCAGGTCGATCCAGTTGTCCAGAACCGCGAAGAACGGGGTGCCGCCACCTGTCAGGACCGGGTGGGTGACGATCACGTACTCGTCGATCAGCCCGGCTCGCATGGCCACCGCGGCGAGTGTGGCGCCGCCGATATCGAGGATGTACTCGGGCGGACCCGGCACAGCCGGAGCAGGCCGTGCCGGGTAGAGATCGTTCCGGACCGCTGGATGCCGACCGAAACCGGACACCCCCGCGCGCCCGGGGACGCGCCCGGCGAACCCGGATCTGTATTGCTCAACGCGTGACTCCCCCGCGCGCAGATGCGTTGTGTCCCTCTCGGCCTGCCGCCCGACGGTCCGGCATTCGTTGTGTGGGCATGCTGGGGCATGCTACCGGGAACCGTTACCGTTCAATATGTTTGGACAATCCGGCACCTCGACTCGGGTGCGTATGCCGAACCTGGTGTCCTGGTCGCCCGAGCCCGCGTGAACGGCCCGCCTCGCAGACGGCAGTGATCAGGAACCGACCGGTTCGGCGAGTCCCCCGGCAAGGCCGCCGGGGGGGCGCGGACGCAATAACCGGATCGCGGCGGCCCCGGGCTCCCGGAAACTTCCGGCCATGGTCCACAGCGATTCCAGCGTCGCGGCCACCACAGGCACCGGCCGACCGAACCCATCCCCATACGCGGGCCTCCGTTGCCGAGGACCTGCGAACGCTGGGTTTGCGCAGTGGCGGCCTCGTCCTGGTACACGCGAGCCTGAAATCGCTGGGTCGGGTGTCCGGTGGGGCCGTTGCCGTCCTCCAGGCACTACAGGACACTCACCACGCGGGCACGCTCGTCGTCCCGACGCATACATCGAGCCCGACCCGATCCCACCACGCAGTTTCGCCCGGCAGGGCTTGATCGCAGGCTCGGTGGAGCGTGAAGATCGATGCATGATCGGTGACCGGTGGGGAGTGAGCGACCACGAGACCGTGCGCTCCTATCCCTGCGACCACTTCGTCACCGAACCCGAGCTCGAGGTGTGGCGGGGTGTGACTGTCCGGGCACCTGCCGGAGCGGTATGGCCGTGGATCACCCAGGTGAGGCTCGCGCCCTACTCGTACGACTGGATCGACAACCTGGGTCGCCGCTCACCTCGCGAGCTGATGGATATTCCCGAACCGCGGGTGGGCGAAAATTTCACGACCGCCTGCGGACGCAGGCTGGGCCGGATCGTTTCGATCGACCCGGGCCGCGAGATGACCGGCGTCATCGTGGGCGCTTTCATGTCCTATGTCCTCGTGGCCGAAGGGCGGGACTCGACTCGTCTCCTGTTCAAACTGGTCATGCATACCAACCGCCCGGTGGCGCTCGGATTGTCCGTCGGCGACCTGGTCATGGCCCGACGGCAGTTGCTCAACCTCAAACGCCTCGCCGAAGGGCACCACGACCGCCCGTGACGACCCGGTGGTGTTCGACGAGGCGACGAGCAGTCCCCTCCGCCTGACCGGCAGGTCGACGCCGGATTCCCGTCCGCGTATCCGCGAGCAGCGCGGTTTCCGGGACGAAGCGAATATCACATCACGGAATAGCCGTCGAACTGACCGATGTTGCCTTCACTTGTGACCGATGAACCGCAGCCCGTGGACGGCCTGTTCGAGCCGTTCGATGTGAAATCACTACACCTGCGCAATCGCTTCGCCATGGCGCCGATGACCCGGATGTTCTCGCCGGACGGGATCCCCACCGCGGACGTCGCGGAGTATTACCGCCGGCGCGCCGCGGGCGGAGTCGGATTGATCATCACCGAGGGCACGTATATCCCCGACCCCGCCGCGGGCCCGCATACCGCGGTGCCGCGCCACTACGGAGAGCAGAGCCTCGTCGGCTGGAAAGCGGTCGTCGACGCCGTACACAGCGAAGGTGGGCAGATCATCCCGCAGCTGTGGCATCTCGGGGTCAGCCGCGGCAACCGGCCCGAACTCAATCCCGATATCGAATCCGTCAGCCCGTCCGGCCTCGACCTCGACGGCACCGCATCCGGTCGGGCACTGACCGCGTCCGATCTCGACGCATTGCGTGACGCCTGGGTCGCCGCGGCCGTCAATGCGAAGGCCACCGGTTTCGACGGTATCGAATTGCACGGCGCTCACGGCTATCTGCTCGATCAATTCCTTTGGGAGAAAACCAATCTCCGCGACGACGGATACGGGGGCGGGCTCGAGGCACGGGTCCGGTTCCCCGCCGAGGTCGTCGCGGCGATCCGCGAAGCCGTGGGTCCCGACCTGGCGATCGTGTACCGGTACTCGCAGTGGAAATCGAGCGACTACAAGGCGCGTATAGCGGCCACACCCGACGAACTCGCCCGCGTGCTCACCCCGCTCGTCCGGGCAGGTGTCGATGTTCTGCATCCCTCCACCCGCAGGCACTGGGAGCCGGCCTTTCCCGAAGTGTCCGGTAGAGACGGCGAATTGGGACTGGCCGGCTGGACCAAGAAGATCACCGGACTGCCCACCATCACCGTCGGGTCGGTCGGCCTCGACGAGGTCTTCACGACCTCGTTCACCGGTCGCGGCGATTCGAACGTCACCGGGATCGACCGGCTGCTGAAACAGCACGCCGACGGCGAATTCGATCTCGTCGCACTCGGCCGCGCGCTGCTCGCCGACCCCGAGTGGGTCCGAAAGCTCCGCGAGGGGCGAAGCGACGAACATATCGCCTACCGGCAGGAGCACCAGCGAACTCTGGCGTAGTACGGGCTACCGGAGGATGGCGGCCCATTGTCACTGTTCGGCGCCGAGTTCCGGCTCGGGCGCAACCGTGACGACGATCTTCCCGGCGTGGCGTCCGTTCTCCAGGTGACGGTGCGCCTCGACGATATCGTCGAGAGCGAACACCGGGCCGACCTCGGGCCGCAGCGCGCCGAGGCGGATACCGGCGTTCAAGAAGGCCGCCATACGCTGCACCGCCGCGACGTCGAGAGTGTGCTCGAAACTCCGGTAACTGTGGACAGTGAGTGATGTGCCCCCTGGAAAGGGCGTCGGCCGGGGATCCAGGAAGCCCGCGGCCACCAGGGTTGCGCCGGGGCGGGCCGCGTCCAGGAGATCCCGCTGACCGGGCCCCATGGCGAGGTCCAGGACGATATCGGCGCCGGTCCCGCCGCTGTGGCGCCGGACGGCTTCGGCGAAGTCCTCCTGGTCGGTGCCGATCACCGCGGCGGCCCCGGCGGCGGTGATCGAGTCGCGCTTCGTCGCGGCGTCGCGAGTGACAGCGATGGGCACGGCACCGATCTGATTCGCGATCTGCATCGCCGACCGGCCGACACCGCCGGACGCGGCGGAGATGAGGACATGGTCGCCCGGACGCATTCGCGCCTTCTCGACGAGCGCGCCGTAGGCGGTGGAGTACGCGACCCAGACCGCGGCCGCCGCCACGACGCCGAGCCCGGCGGGGCGGGCGAGGACTCGGCTCGCCGGGACCGTGGTGTATTCGGCGTAGCTACCCCGGATGCCCGCATCCGGAACAGCGGTCAGGATGACGGGATCGCCGATATCCAGCCCGGTCACCCCGGGGCCGACGGCGTCGATGATGCCGGTCCCCTCGACACCGAGGCGGGCATGCGGCAGGGCGACGGGAGCGGGTGACGCGCCGGAACGCATCATCCGGTCGAGCGGGTTCACCGCGAACGCCTCGATCCTGACCCTCACCTCGCCGGCTGTGGGTTCGACGACCGGTTCTTCGACGATCTGCAGGACATCCGGCCCGCCGAACCGATCGAACACGACTACTCGTGGCATGGCGTTTCCTCCGCATCAGGCGCTGAATTCGTTGCTCTGGAAACGCTACGGAGCTCTGGGTTACCTCCTGGTACCTTCGAATTTTATGCAGAACACTGCGGGACCGGCCTTCCTCGCCGACTGCCCCACCCGCTTGGCGGTCGAGATCATCTCCGACAAATGGGCTGTGCTGGTGCTCTTCGGGCTCAGCGGTGAGCCACGCCGCCACGGTGAGCTCGTCGAACTCATCGGCGGCGGCATCTCGCGCAAGGTCCTCACCCAGACGCTGCGCCGACTCCAGCAGTACGGCCTCGTCGAGCGCCACGCCGAAGCGCCACGGCGGGTCGTGTACAGCCTCACCGACCTCGGCCGGACGCTCGTCGAGCCCATCGATGTGCTGACCGACTGGGCAAGGCAGCACGGTGCGGCGATCGTCGACTTCCAGGAGGCGGACGGCGTCCCCACCGACCCAGCGTGACCTTCTCGCCTCACGCCGCGGTTATCGACCGCTTCGAGGTGCTGCCCAGCGGGCGAGGAAGTCTTCGATATCGGTGGCGATCCGTTGCGGTTGTTCGCCGTTGATCGCGTGGGACGCGCCCGGATAGACCTGCACCGTTGCGCAGCGCAGATTCTCCCGGGCATTCCGGGCGGCGGCATCGCTGTCGTGCATCGGCGAGTTGCCGGCGATGATCGCCAGCACCGGCATCTCCAGGGCGCGCAGCCGCTCCGGACCGATCGGACTCGGCTGCGGTTGCTTGATCGTGTAGGACGACATTCCGGCCTCGATCATCCGGGCGACCGGAACATCCTCGACCGGGGCGCCACCGGCGGTCCAGCTGTTGAAACTGTCCCGCCACGACTTCGGAAACCAGCTCACGCTCGCCGGCAGCGACCGCACCAGCAACTGGGCGGAGAGCCCGGCGAATGTCTGCACCGGCTCCACCAGAATCAGGCTCGCTACCTTTTCGGGTTCGTGGACGGCGAGGTTGACGGCGGTCCAGCCGCCGATCGAGAGTCCGAGCAGGTGGAACGCCGGTTCGGGCAGCGCGAGCAGGACTTCGTGCAACCAGCGGGCCTGGTCGGCATGGGTTTCGATCGGGCGGTCCTGCACGCTCATTCCGGGTTCGCCGAGCAGGTCGAGCGCGTACACCGGACGCTGTGCGAGCAGTCCGGGCATATTCTCGGCGAATACCGGTGCGCCCGAACGAGTTCCGGGAAGCAGGAGGAAAGGTTCCCGGTCGCCGGCCCCTTCCGGACCGGCGTATCGGTACACCCGCACGACCCCGTAGCCGGTCCGCAGATCCAGCACACGCTCCGGTTCGGGCATTGCCCGCATCGCCTCGTCGTATGCGTCCCGGTAGCGGTCTTTGCCGACGGCCGAGTCGAAATGACCCACCGGCGAGGTGTCCCGCACGATGAGCCAGGCCGGAATCGCCACGGCGACCACAACGGTG
The DNA here is from genome assembly GCF_053594175.1 of Nocardia sp. NPDC001965. Taxonomy (NCBI): domain Bacteria; kingdom Bacillati; phylum Actinomycetota; class Actinomycetes; order Mycobacteriales; family Nocardiaceae; genus Nocardia; species Nocardia sp. NPDC001965. The sequence goes on along the minus strand of NZ_JBSFDZ010000010.1, from coordinate 170,444 downwards.
AGGACCCGGAGCATGCTGCGGAACCGCGACCGGCCGGTCCAACGGGCGCCGACGTCACCAGCGGGTCCGGCGCCGGGATCCGCACTTCGGCCGGATTCGCCTTCGGTACGCCCATCGGACGCGCCGGTGGTCACTTCTGCTGTACGACGAGTAGACATCGGTCCAGGTATTCCTTCGTTCGATGATGCAGGACACGATCTTCCGGTGGCCAGCGGCGCTCGGACCGTTCCGTCGCGCGGTACAGTTCACCGGTTCCGGCGGGTTGATCCAGGAGCGCGTACTCCGTGGTCGCCTGCCATTCCCGGCCGAGGCGACGACCCGAGCGCGAATCGGCCGGTATGTCGTTCTCCACCAGCAGCAGTGCCTGGACAGCGTGTGCTTTCCAATTGAAGTAGGTGGTGATCACCCGCTCCACGTCGATATCGAGGCCGACCGGCGCGCCGGCACCCCCACTACTCACCCCCGGGTGCCGCAGCAGGGTGCGGTCGAGACTCATGGTGGCGGCCACGACCCCGGCCGGCACCCGGGCAGCCGGATGTTCCCGCAGTACCTGCGTCACCGCGGCCAGCACTGTCCGCTGGCACCGCAGCCGCAACTCCGCGATCTCGAGCAGCCGAACCTGTTCACTGTAGGTCTCGACCAGCGGCAGGCCGGCCTGCCGGTCGAGCGCCGCACCGACCTCGTCCAGCCGCAGGCCTGCGCTGGTCAGCAGCTGGATCCGGCGGAGCCGATCCAGCTGCTCCGGGCCGTAGCGCCGGCGTCCGCTCTCGTCCCGCTCCGCGACCAGCAGCTCGATGCGGTCGTAGTACTGCAGCGTGCGCACCGTGGTCTCGCACCGCCGCGCGGCTTCCCCCACGGAGATCCGTTCCGCCGCGTCTCGACCAGGCATGACAGCGAGCCTGGCATATGACGTAACGTCACCTGCAAGACCCGGCCGACGACGCCGTACCGGAAGAGGCGGTCCGCCGACCACCCGAGCTCACGAACGGTGCGGTGCGGTGCGATCAGGGAACGAACACTTCGGCCGTGGCCGGAATGCCCGGGCGGTCGGTGCGCACGGTGAGCGCGACCCGCCCCGGACCCGAGTCCACGTGTACGTAGAAGGGCCGGGAACCGGTGTTGCCCGCCGGGATGAAATGACTCACCGAGCCGCTGCGGCCGGTGTCGAGGTTCCGCCAGTCGACAATCGCCGTGACGTCGCAGGCCAGGACGGTCGGCGCCCAATTGCCCAGCGGGGAGAAGCCCTGCGTGATCCGCAGTTCTATGGAGTGGGCGGTTCCCGGGAAGGCGTGGTACTGGGACAGCGGGCCGTCATAGGCGACTCCGGCCGCATTGAGCATGCCGACGCAGATACCGTTGCCCATCGTCCACGCCGGGGCCGTCCGGACCTCGGTCGTTGCGCAGGTCCGTGGTCCGACATTCGATGCCCCGAGCTGACAGGGATCGGCGGCGGCGGCGATCCCCGGCCCTGTCACAGCCATCGCCGCACCGACGAGTCCGGTAGCTGCTGTCGTGGCCAATTTCCGTGCGATCGTCATGCGCGGATGATCGTGTGCCCCTTGGCATTCATTACATTGCGCATCGCCGCCACATTGCGCATCGCCGCCGATCGCGATCGAAGATGCTCGCCTCGGGTATCTTCGCCGGTCGTGGACATAGATCCCGGGCAGTTGTGGAGGCCGGAATCGAACCTGCTGTTCCCAGTGGTGACACCGTAGAATTACGGTATCGAACCGCGCATTCTACCGGCCATCCGGAAGGTAGGTAAACCGATGACGCATCACAACGACCCCCTGGCCGCCGGCATGCACACCGCACACACCTGGTTGCGGACCGTCGCCGACGCTCTGGGTACCGAAGATCTCACGTTCACATTGCGCGTACTGCGCGCGTGGATGCATACCGTCCGGGATCGGATCGGCGTGCCCAACTCCGCACATCTCAGCGCCCAGCTCCCCGATTTCCTGCGTGGCATCTGGTACGAGGGCTGGGTACCGAGCCGGGTGCCGGGAAACCACAGCGTCGCCGAATTCGTCGACGAGTTCGCGGAGCGCGCCGGGATCTCGGCGGGTGATGTCGCGTTCACCGCCGGCTGCGTCACCTCCGCCCTGGACGAGATGATGTCTCCCGGCCAGCTGGATCACGTGTTCGCCGTATTCCCGGAGCGCCTCGGCCTCGTGCTGCGCGGCGCCACGCCGATGGCCGAAGCCTGACCCACGCCGCCGGCCCCTGCGAGCGAGCGACCGCTCGACCACCGGGCACATCCAGTATCGAGTGGTCGCGTTCGGCACCTACCGGAACGGCCTGTGCTCGCGCCGTCCGACGAGCTACAGGCATGTTCCCCCGCCGTCAGGACTTGCCAGCCATCTCTCTCCTGTACAGCAGATATTCCCGGGGTAGCAGCTTTCGCCGGCTGCACAGCACTTGTCACCACATTTTCCGCGTGGTGGCACACAGCAATCCGACGAGGTCGCCAGCCTCGGCAAGCAGCATCCGGCAGGTGTACAGACATTTCCTCGTGGGCACAGGACGCCGTTACAGATCACCGCATCGGCCGGGATACACCCGTACTGGGGATGACATCTCTCCCCGACTTCGCAGCATTCACTTCCGCAAACCGTCTGGTCCAGGGTGCACAACGCATATTGTGAGCAGTTCATTTCACCGGGGACATAACAACCGTTGCCGTGGCAACATGTCTTTCCGGGCGGACAGCACACATTCCGGCTGGGTACGGTTCCGGTCCAATCGAAAACCGTGCAGCATTCGTTGTCCTCGGGGCAACACTCCGGCTGCCCAGTATTCAAGCGACGGCACAGCTTGTTCCCGGGACCGCATTGCGGCAAGTGCTGTTCGCGGCAGTACTGCACACACATCGGCTTGCACTCACGCTCCAGGAGCGAGGTCGGGGTATCCCAGCCGTCCGCGTTTTTCACGCAATCACGAATACACTCGTTCACGCAGGAATCGGCAGGACGGACCACTCCGGCATACCCGCGGAACGGAGACCCGACGGTGCGGTACTGCTGGTCCGACCGGTACAGCGAGAATTCGGCTGTTGGACTCGGAACGGACATATCGATTCCTTCCGGCTCACTATCTATCGTAATATGGCGAAAGTTTCGTCACCAGGAACGGAAATTCCTCTGTTACGTCTACCCGGACAAAGAATTTTTCCGTCACATCCGTGGCCCGATTCGTGTAGGAAAATATGACGTCGAGGATGTTCCGCACGGTGCCGAGGCGTGAGGGCCGGGTCTCGATAGCCGTCACCGAGGAGCCGGAGGCAAAGGACTCCGCGCTCTTTGCGTAGATACTCGGATACCTTGCGACAAGATAATTTAGCGCGCGATGTTCGTCGGACGAACCGGCATTGTCGGCCAATTGCATCACTCGATCGAAAATCTCCTGTGCCGCCGTACGAAACCGCTCCTCCTCGACAGCTTCCGGCTTGGGTAGAGCTTGTACGAGTGTCGTGGTGTCGAACGCATATATCTGATCGAATGCCACGACCGGGAGGACCAGCCCGTTGCAGTAGCTCTCCGGCGCCAAGCCCCCGAGCAAGCCGATCAGGAGATGAAGATCTGTCGGGTGCGAAGCTTCACTGAGAGCATCTATAAGCAAAGTCAATTCGGTGGGATCCCGGGGCCGAACAATATAGGTTTCAAGTCCTTGAATGGTGAAAACATAGCAGGCCAGCCGTGCCAGATATCTGTTCTGCGGGTCGGAGAGCACGGCATGCAGAGCCTCTCGATCGGTCAAGTTCGTAGTCGCCGCCCGTCCGGTTGCCTGCGCGAATTCTTTTTCGATGCCCAGGCTTCCCAGCCGGGGCTCGATCCGGCCCAGTGCGTACACATAGGGTGAAGAAAACCCGGGGTGCGCTTCCGAGGATTCGGCAGTCGAGCTCTCGCGGTCACCGCAAGACCCGCATCCACAGGTAGCCGCTGCGCGCGCGGACACGGGATCTGCCGCTGCGGCAGGTTGCCGCGCCGGTGTGGTCTCGCCGCCTCGGCGACCGGATGAGAATTCCGCCGAATCCTGCTTCGACACATCACTTTCCTCCATGCGTACGTTCCCTTCTCGATCGCTGAACCGAACAGGGTTCCTGCCTGGATTCGGCTCATCGTTTCCGGTTACGTCTCCCCGAGATCACGACCCAGCGATTGAGCACCTCGGCGCGCCGCTCGCACCCTCGGCACGGCCGGATTCCGGCGGTGCCGCTCACCCGCTTCACCAGATCGCCGAAACCGATGTCCTCGTCGTTGACGAACCCGGGAAGGCGCAGACCCGATCGCGGCTGTGTTCCTTCGGCTGCATAATCGAAGTCGGCTCCCTGCCGGTCAGCCATTTCGATATCCTCGATCGCTTCGTATCACCTGTAACGTCTCGAATGCCAGCCAAGCGTCCAATAGTGGTGGAATCACCGAAACACGGCTACCCTTCGATCGGCGGAGCGCGAATTTCACTTCTGCCGGTGAAGCCTCCGGGAATTCCGAGCACAACAGCGCGATCGCCCCGGTTACCACCGCCGCCGCGACACTCGTTCCACCAAACGGCCTCGAGCCGCCTGCCGGAGCGAGACTCGATATCCCCACGGCCGGAGCGCCGATCCCCCGGCGGCCGATCGAATGCCCGAAATTGCAGTGATCGGAAGGCTTGCCGTGGAAATCGTAGCCCACGACCGGGACGACGGAGCTGTGCCGGGTCAGGAACGAACCGGCCACCGTGTTCTGGTTGCCTGCTGCCGCCACGATGATCGCCCCGCTGCGGTGCACATGATCCAACGCCTCTTGTAATGCCCGGTGCTCGGGAACAGTTTGCCGATCCACCGCCAGGCTCATATCGATGATCCGGGCACCGGCGTCGGCAAGCTCCACGATCGCCGAGGCGAGTTCATCGAATGTGGCAGTGGCCGGCCCCTGAGATGCTGTATCGGAAAAGACCGAGCGGATCAGGAGAGTGGCCCCTGGACAGATCGCGGGTGCACCCGATCCACGCCTGGCCACCAGCACCCCGGCCACCGACGTCGCATGAATCGCCCCTTCGCCATCTGCTTGCGAAAGCAGTCCGTCGTCCTCGTGCAGAAACACCATGCTGGCGTCGGCGAGCTCCCGGTGATCGGCGTCGACGCGTCCATCGACGAGTCCGACTCGGACGCCCCGCCGGCCGGACGTATGGGACATCAGACGGGGAAGTGCTACCGAGGCCAGAGGATCCACCTCGGCCTCTCCATTTCTCGTGGCCATACCGCGACTCACTTCACGGTGACGATGCTGCCGACGGATTGTGTCCAATTGTCGTGTTTCCGCGCCGGATACCGGACCGGCCCGCCCCACTCGAGCCCGGTCTACGGATCGAAGTCTCCACGCCCGGTGAAGGCAGCGCGGTCCGCACTGCTGTCGTTGGGATTCGTATCGGGGTCGGGGCCCAGATCAGGTTGGCCCGGGTTGTTGGATGAGCGCAGGTATATCCGGCCGTACAGCCGCTCATGCCCCGACTCGGTATCCGCCATATCCCTGGGCACGACGATCTGAAATGTCCGGGGCACGATCTCCTGGCCCGGAACGAATGTGGTCGGGGCGAACTGTGCCGTGATCTGGTCGTCGTCGCCCCCGAAAGGCTCGTCGTCGTCGCTTTCCCAGATCTCGACGACCTCGCTGAAGGTATCCGTTCTTTCCGGCGGATCGAAAATCGCCCTGTACGTAACCTTCAAGTAGTACTTGTTTTCCGGATCGGGTCCGAAAGGACCGCCCTCTATCTTCGCATTCTTGATATCGACCATGATCTTCCCCTCTTCTCCGTCAACCGTGCCGTCGGCTTCGACCAGCGAAACTCAGAGCCCGGCCGACCGAGGCCGACGCCCCGGCAACGACCGCCGAGCGAATCCGAATTCGATCATGTGCGCGATAGCACCCCTGCGCATACCTGACACCCCTGCCGTAGCGGCACGCCGGATATCTTGTCGTCGAAGATATCCGAGGCCGCATATTCGGGACGTCGCCGACACAGCGGCGCGGCTGCCCCGAGTACCTTCAGCACATCCCGCGGAGATCGTCATATCTTCGTTTCCAGCGGCGGACCGATGATCCACCGCTGAACTACTCGTTCTCGAAGACGTTCGTCGCGACCGGTCCCTCTCATCGTCCTCCTCCCGGCGTCCCGTGTCACTGATCGTTAGGGCACGAAAATGCTTGGGTATCAACGGTGCACGGACCGCCGGCGGAGCGGTGGACGCGTGAATCCGGGCATCGAACCGGGCGGCCGCCCGAGCATCAGGTGCGTCCGATCGTCTTCCGGTCGATGCGGAATCCGGCAGCCGTGCCGATCTCGGCGGGCGGAAAGGGCCCGCATCCGACCGATACGGGCCCTTCCATCCGGCGCTGTCACCCTTCGATCAGCCTGCGGCGCAGGCCCTCGGTGGCCACGACCAGAGCGGGGACCAGCGTCAGGTGCGTGATCGACAGCGCGATGGTGGACGCGGTATCGAAATCTGCGTTCACGGTCAGACCGATGGTGGCGACGGCGAGCACCGAACCGATCACCGCCGCCACGCGCAGCACACCGATCCACCTGTAGGACAGCAGCGCAGCGGCGCCGAGACCGATCGCCATCGGGACCACCGTCATCGTGATGATTCCCCCGGGGGCCACGCTCTGCACCCGCCCCGCGTCGGTCATTTCGAATGTGCCACCGGCGGCGGCGCCGACCAGCCAGACGACGAGGTTGGCCAGTAGAGCGGCGCCGATCGCGCCGACAAGAGCAGCGGGACGATTCAGTGCGGGGATGCGGACAGCGGTGCCGAGGGCAGGGGTCGCGGTGCTCATGATGATCTCCTGAAGCTGTGCGGTTCGTATGAGATCATCATGAAACCTAAACTATTGTTTAGGTCAATACGTATGCCGCAGGTCACCCGGCACACGCGTCGGCCCACCCAGCAGATTCCGTCCGCCCGTTCAACCCATGGACGTAACAGTCCATATCGCCGACTCGGCCTCGGGAGAAGGAGTCCCGTTCCACGGATGGTTCCGGAATTCCTGATCGCGGAGGTATTCCAGATACCCGACGGGGTATGAGTTGACGACCCTCAGTTCGTCCGTCCGCTGCCCGAGCTCGCTCGCCTTCCACAATTGCGCGATGATCGTGGCAACCGGGCGCAGATCATCCGGCCGCACCGCCGCGGGGGCGTCGACGCCGATGAAGAACGCCAGGTAACCGTCCGGTACACCGACGCTCTCCACCGGACTCACCACGGATACGCACGCTCCACCCGGAAGATCCGCGGTTGTCACCGCAATCTTCAGGTCATCGAAACCCGGGGCACCGACAATCCCGGACATTCGGCGCCGGAAAGTCTTCGGGCTCGACTGCCGTCGCGGTCGCGGTCGCATTCGGTACCGACGAAGATACCGATGTCCCGACCGGCTCCGCCACTTCGCCCACCGGATCCCCGGAACCGCACCCCACCAGCACAGCGATTCCGGCGACGGCAACCATCGCACGGGACCCGGCACGAACCATCGACATCGTCGCACTCCCCTGTTCCCGGCCGGCCCGTCCACGACAGCAGACCGCCGCACCGAAGGCACTGACAGCGGCCGGGCCGCCGCAAGCCCCGCTCCCGGCGGCCCCGAAAAGGCCGGTGGCCGACTGTCGCCCACCGACAGACCGGCACGCAAACCGTTCCCGGGCCAATGGGTTCCACCGTAGCGACCGCGGGCACCCGGATGTACCCACCACTTTCGGGGGCCGCACCGGAGAGCCCCGCAGGCCACCGCGAAATACCGGCGTGACAGCAGGCGATACCGGCCGGCGGCTCACCGGGCGAGTCGAGGAGGGCGGTCCTGGAGTCCCGGAGCCCCAGAAGACGGTCGGCTCGATCTTTGCGCGCGGCGCGTTGCTACGGCTGCCGAACGGCAGCGAAGGCAGGCAGGGTGAGTGCCGAATGCGCGGCTCGACCCTCGGCGGCCGGTAGCGTGACGAGATCGCGCAGGGCGGCATTCCGCTGCTCCAGCGCCTCGGCGGTATTCGGGAACAGGCTCGCCGAGCCCTCGGTGACCAGCGCCTGGTTCATCCGCACGAATTCCCGCATCCCGCGTTCGTACGCGGCGAATGCGGCCGAGTGACCGGCATTCGTGGCGAGTTCACCGGCCAGCATGTACGCGCCGACCAGTGCCACGCTCGATCCTTGACCGGTGAGGAACGACGGCGCGTAAGCGGCGTCCCCGACCAGCCCGACCCGCCCCGACGACCAGCGCGGCAGATGGATCTGGCTGACGACGTCGAAGAAGAGGTCGTCGGCCCCGCGCATATCGGCGATCATCCGTGGGATCTCCCACCCGTCGTCGGCGAATACCGCGGCCACGAGGTCACGCTGGGCCTCCGGATCCCGGAACGCAGCGAATGGAGGTTCGGGGAGAGCGAAATTCAGGAAGCCGTGCAACTGTGGGCGACGGCCCACGGCATAGAGGGCCGCGGACCGGCCGGGAGCATTCCACAGCACGCCCTCGTGCGCGAGGCCGAAGTCGTTGGGCATGGTGAACCCGGCGAAGCAGTATCCGAGGTAGCGGTGGAACTGCTCCTCCGGACCGAAGACGAGGCTCCTGGTATTCGAGTGCAGACCGTCGGCACCGATGACCAGATCGAAGGTGCGCCTGGTCCCGCTGCGAAAGGTCACGTCCACTCCACGCTCGTGCTCGCGGAGGGCGAGGACGGAATCCTCGAAGAGGAATTCGACCTCGTCGCGCACAGTGCTGTAGAGGATTTCGGTGAGGTCGCCGCGGCGCACCTCCAGATCACGCCCCTCGACGCCGCCGACCAGGGCGTCGGGCCGGACCGAGGCGATCGGGCTGCCGTCCGGGTTCAGGAAGGTGATCCGATGGGTGTCGATATGAGCGGTTCGGAGCTGCGGCAGGATCCCCATCCGTTCGACCACTCCCAGGGCAGTGCCACGAATGTCGATGGGGTATCCGCCGCCGCGGGGCGCGCTCGCCCGCTCGACCACCGTGACATGGAATCCGTACCGATGCAGCCAATACGCCGTCGCGGGACCGGCGATGCTCGCTCCGGAGATCAGGACCGTGCGTCCCATGGAGACTCCTAGATAGCTAAGTTAGGTAGATGTATTGCGAATACGATGGGTCTCCGTCGATATTCGGCAATACGACAACTATATACCTAACTTAGGTACTTAATGGAGCGTGATGGACGACACATCCGACCGCGGGGTCGACCCGCTGGTGGTCCTGCCCCGCCTGACCCAGCTCGGCGCGGTACTGAACCGCAGCCGTCTGGCCGAGCGAGCAATCGAGCAGATCGGGATCCCACTGGATCGACCGGCAGTGTCCGTCCTGGTCACCGTGCAGATGGCCGGGCAGCCGCTACGCGTCGGGGATATCGCCAAACGGATGCAGGTCGTGGGTCCGCACGTCACCCGGCTGCTGCACGATCTGGAGCGGCGCGGACTCGTCCGCCGGATCGCCGACCCGCACGATCAGCGGGCCCGCTTGATCGAACTCACTCCGGACGGCACGGCCGCAGCGGACCGCTACCTGCAGGGGATGCTCGGATGGTTCACCGGGGCGATGGCCGACTGGTCCGAGGAAGACAGGCACACTTTCGGCGTGCTGCTCGGCCGATTCGTCGACGATCTCACCGAGCATCTGAAGGTCGTCGAAGACGGTCCGTAGACCGTGGATCCATCGACCGAACACATCGCACCGCGGCCCGGCATTTCGCACACCGCCGGCACCGGACGCAGGCGGGCGGGCGGCACCACAATGCTCTCCCCCACTCGTATCGACGAAGGGCCGGGAGACGACCACCGGAGCATATTCGCTCGACGTGGCTCGCGCGGGCGCGTTGTCTCCGGTGACCTTTCAGCCGGGCCGGAAGAACTCGAGCATTCTCCGAGCGGGGTCCGGGCCCATCAGCATTTCCTGCAGGCGGGCCGACATCCGGGCGGCGGCGCTGGTGCGGTCGAACATCTCCCGCTCGTATTCTTCGACGGCGGCGGGAAAGTCGTCCGGGTTCGCGGCCAGCGCGAGACCGAGCAGGGCACCGTCGAGCAGCGCCATATTGGCGCCCTCGCCCACCGGTGGCATCAGGTGCGCGGCATCGCCGAGCAGCGTGACGCCCGGCGTCGACGGCCAGGTCAGACCGACCGGGAGGGTGGTGATCGACCGCGGCACGATCGTCTCGTCGCAGGCCGCGATCAGCGCGGTGAACCGTGGGTGCCAGCCGGGGAGCAGTTCGATCAACCGCGCCCGGGCGGCAGCCGGGTCGTCGAACGGGATCCCGCTGGTGGTGAACCAGTCCGCGGCTGTGTTGTAGAAGCTGATACCGATCCGGACGCGGCCGTCGCCGTTGCGCTGCGCGGCCAGGGACAGTCCGTTGCCGAGCACCCAGTAGTTGCCGCGGCCGACCATCGCCGCGAGCTCGGGGTGCGTGCGGTCGATATCGGGAATGCCGAGTTCGACGACGTTCTGGCCGATATGCGCGGGGCGGGCGTCGGTGAGCAGCGCGCGAACCCGGGACTGCGCGCCGTCCGCACCGACGAGCAGGTCATATGTCGCACTGCTGCCGTCGGCGAAGCACAGCAGGCCGTTACCTGCGAATTCGACCGCGTGCCCCCAGCGCACCGCGTCCCCGGGGAGGGAGTCCAGCAGCAGGTCGCGCAGATCGGCGCGGTCGACTTCCGGCCGGTCCAGCGGGGCATCGTCGGGTGTGTCCTCTCGGAGCAACAGGGTGCCGCCGGGTTCCAGTAGCCGCATGTCCTGGCCTTGGCCGCGGGCGATCGCGTGGAATCCGTCGATCAGCCCGGCCGCACGCAGTGCTCGCTGCCCGGAATGTATGTCGAGCATGCCGCCTTGGCTGCGCGCGTCGCGCGAGGGTTCGCGTTCGTAGACGACCGAGGCGATGCCGTGCACGTGCAGCACGCGAGCCAGGGCCAGCCCGCCCGGTCCCGCCCCGACGATGGCGATGTCCACATCTCTCCCTTGATACAGCGTATTTATCGATACAGTGTATCGATATATGCGATGTACTGTCAGCGGCATGTTGGTGTGGGAGCGGCCGGAGCCGCCGGATCGACCGACGCCCGCCCCGCTGAGCCGGGAACGCATCGTGACGGCGGCGATCCACCTGGCCGACGCGGACGGCTTGGCGGCGGTATCGCTGCGCAAGGTCGCCGCCGCACTCGACGTCGGACCGATGCGGCTCTACGGCTACATCGCCACCAAGGAAGAATTGCTCGACCTGATGGTCGATGCGGTCTACTCCGAGATCCGGCCGACCGGAGACGACTGGCGTGCGGTGCTGCACTCTCTCGCCGAAACCACCCGGTACGCCGCCCATCAGCACGAATGGCTCGCCGATCTGATCGGCGGGCGACCCCAGCTCGGGCCGCACGCGCTCGCCAGGGGCGAAGCGGTGATGGCCGCGATGGCCGAAATCGACGTGGACCTCATCACGCCGGTGGTCGACGCGGTCAACGCGTACGTGGTCGGCGCGGTCCGCCGCGAGATCACCGAACTGCGCGCCGAACGGGCCACCGGACTGGACAAACGGCGGTGGCAGGAGACCTACGGGCCCTATCTGGTGCGAGCATTCGCCACCGGCCGATACCCCGCACTGGCCAGGGTCGTCCACGACGGCGCCCACCTGGACGCCGACCGGACCTTCCGGGTCGGCCTCGACTTCCTCCTGGACGGTATCGGAGCCCATCTCCCGGGCTGATACCCAGCGAGATCCGCCGTGCTACGACTGCCACGAGTCCACCACGGCGGCAACCGGCTTCGCGGCACCGGGAAATGCTCGCCATGATTCTGGACCTGGGTCTCCGGCCGGACATGCCATACGGTTCGGTCGCCCTGCCTGTCGCCGGCTACCGGACCTGAGGGACCGCCTCGTCGTCGCGGCGGTCCCTCGTCGCCGACCGGGTGGTGCGTTTCGCAGTTCGAAATCGTCGCCGGCACCGCGCCACACATCGCACGCCCGATGACGAAACCCCAGAAGGAGTCCGATGTCATCAGTGCGTGGCCCCGCAATCGGGTGGTCCGTCTTCGGCGTCGTGGCAGTGTGCTGCCTGAGCCTCGTCCTGACCATGGTGCGCGAACCGGCCGCCGAGGTCGACACCCGGTACGCCGCGATCTTCAGCGATACCTCCGGACTCACCTCCGGAAGCGGTGTTCAGCTGGCCGGGGCCAGGATAGGAGCCGTCACCTCCGTCGACGTCGCAGCAGGCGCCACGTCCCGGGTGGAGTTCTCCGTCGGACACGACCGGCCGGTCCTGGATACCACCCGCGCCGCGATCCGCTATCAGAGCGTGCTCGGCCAGTACTACCTGGAACTGTTCGAAACCCGGCCCGGCGGAACACCACTCGCCGCTGGGGCGACGATCCCGCGCGAACGGACCGTACCCGGTTTCGACCCGTCACGGCTCTTCGACGGATTCGAACCGCTGTTCACCGCGCTCGATGTCGAAGAGCTGGGTCGCTTGGCGGAGAACGTGATTCGCGTCCTCCAGGGTGACGGTGCGGCTGTCGGTCCCGTACTGACCGGCCTGGGCGACCTGCTGCAATACGCGACGAACGAGCACGCGGCTGTCGCGGTACTCATCCACAATCTGGGCAAGATCGCCGCCGAGATCGGCGGCATAGTCGAGCAGGTAGCGGTGCTTATCGAACGGATAGCCGGCCTGGTCGGGCTCTTCGACCACGCCACCGACCTGGTGAACTGGCTGTTCTCCGAGGATTCGACGATCGAGGGCAGCCTTCTCGCCGAACCGGAATCGCGCACCGAACGCACCTATCCATCGCTGCACGAGCAATTGCGCATCCTCGCTTCCCGTCCCGACCAGCTCGTGGAAGTCCTATCGCTGAAACCGGAGCTCATCCACGGATTGAACACGACCGTTCCCGCGGATGGCCGGGTATCGGCTTCCACCTGTTCGGCCTGGCCGTTCACCCCGGCAGGCCTCACCGGAACGAAGAACCGGGCGGTGTGCCGATGAAGCCCAGCCGGACACAGCAGAGCGGACTCCGCGCCATGTTCCTGTCCGCCTGCGGCACAGTCACTCCCGGAACGAGCGAGGGCCCACAGTGAGCGAGACAGCAGAGCACAGCGACGAACGCGAGCCCGGCCGGCAGCGTGCGGCCGGGCCGTGGGCCACACTGTCGGCGTGGGGACTCGCCGCAGTGTCGGTCGTGGCGTTGGCGGTTCTGCTCGGTTGGCGCTGGTATTCCGCCGAGAACGAACTGGACGAACTGCGCGGTCGCATCACCGACGGCGACCGGGTGGCCGCCGTCGCGGCCGACTACGCGAAACGTTCGCTGACCTACGACTTCCGGAGTCTCGATACTTTCTTCGCCGGTATCCGACAGGGCACCACCGCGGGACTGTCCCATCGCTACGACACCGTCAGCGCCACACTCGCCGATGTCATGACCGAGGCCGAAGTCGTCGCCCAGGCCGAGGTCGTGAGCACGGCCGTCGACGCTGTCGACGGCGACAACTACATCGTCACCGTCTTCGCGAACCAGCAGACCCGCAACGTCCGGCATCCGGAACCGGTCGGCGCGGCGACATTGGTGACCGTCAGTGTGCAGCGGGTCGGCGGTGAATGGCTCGTCGCCGACTATCGTCCGCGCTGAGCACTTCCGGCGCGGATCCCGGGTCCCGGACCGCACACGGCTTCCACCGGGTTACACCTTCGCCCCGATGAGCTGCTGATAGTCCGCATTGTGGGCAACCAGATCGTCGTGCGGACCGCTGTCGACGATCAACCCGTCTTTGAGATATACGACGGTATCCGCTTCACGGATGGTGGACAGCCGATGAGCGATGACCAGAAGGGCGCATTCTTGTCGCACCGTACGAATGGTCGCGTGCAACGCCTGCTCGGTCTCGGCGTCGAGCATCGCCGTGGGTTCGTCCAGCATCAACAGCACCGGACGGCGTATCAACGCCCGTGCCAGCGCGACACGCTGACGTTCGCCCCCCGAGAGCAACACACCGTGTTCGCCCACCGGAGTATCGAGACCGTGCGGAAGTCGTGCGACGAGATCGTCCAGACCCGCGAGTTCGGTCGCTCGGCGCAGGTCGGCCTCGGCGAGACCGGGCTGCCGGTAGGTCAGATTGTCCCGAAGACTGCCGAACAGCAGTGGCGCGTTCTGTTCCAGCAGGCTGACTTCGGAACGCCAGGCCCGGCGCGGACGGCCGGTGTAGGACCGGCCGCCCAGCAGAATATCGCCGTGGTCCGGATCGTAGAACCGGCTCGCCAGCGAGAACACCGTGGACTTTCCGGCACCCGACTGCCCGACCAGGGCAATATGCCCGCGCGCCGGAACCGAAAACGACACGCCACCGAGCACCGGCCGGTCGGCATAGGAGAAATGCACATCCCGGAACTCCAGCGCGAAGTCTCCGGCTCCCGTGCGATCGGGTTCACCGGACGTCGGGCTCCCCGGCCCGCCACCTGGTTCGACGCCGTTGCGCCGGCCGTCCTCGACGTCCTCACCGGGCAATTCGAGTGTCGACCGTATCCGGCTGAGGGCCCCCAGGGCCTGCTGGAGCCCGACGAAGCCGTTGAAGAGATCGCCGACCGGAATCAACAGATTCATCGCCAGGAGCATCATCGAAACGAGGCTGCTCAACTCCATCTGATGATTCGCCACCCGGACTCCGCCGACGACCAGGGAGACGACGAACGAACCGGTGACCGCGAGATGCATCGCCGGATTTCCCAGCGCCCGCAACCGGGCGGCACGAACCCCGACGCGATACGCTTCGCCGGCCAACTCGGTCAACCGCTCGTGCTCACGGCCTTCGGCATTGTTCACCTTCACCGTCCGCACCCCGGCGAGTGCCCGTTCGATATCCGCGGAAAGCGCTCCGACACTCTCCTGCAGTTCGGTGGAGGCTCGTTCGATCCTCGTCATCACCAGCAGCATTGCGGCCGCGGCGATTCCGACGGTCACGAAGACGATGGAGAACAGGAGCCAGTCGAGATAGAGCATCACCGCGACCGTCCCGACCAGGGTCACCGCTCCGGTCAACAGCTGGACGAGGGTGGATCCGACAACGTTTCGGATCACCGTCGGATCGACGGTCACCCGTGAGATCAGGTCCCCGATTCTCAGCGAATCGAGGGTGGGGATGCTCAGTTTCAGCAGATGTCCGGACAAGCGGTTGCGCACCGTCAAGAGCACGGATTCACCGGAGCGCTCGAGAATGTAGAGCCCGCAGGTGTCGGTGACGGCATGCAAGAGGTAGGCGGCTACCAACGCGGCAAGGGACCACGCGATCGCGTCACCCGCGCTCGCATCCCGGATCACCTGCCCGGCGAGGAGCGGCTGCACCAGCGAAAGCGCCGTACCGACCAGCAGCAGCGCCGTCGCTCCCAGCAGGGCTTTCCGGTGTGGTGCGATCAGCCGGAGCAGAGCCTCGACCCGGCGCGGCCACGAATCACCGGACCGGAGTTCACCGTTGCCCACGGACAACCTCACCCACGTTCGCATGACTGCCGACGACGATCAGTCGACTGAAAGTGTTCATATCTCCCGCCTCACCGACGAGTCCGCCTTCCGCTTCGACCCACGCGTGCGCGGCGAACGGGAGTTCGTTGCGCACCCCGACACACCACGTGGTCCACGCACCGTATCGCCGACTCAACAGGACGGTGGCCACCGACCTCGGCAGACACCCGAATCGGCCCGCTGCGGCGGGGCTCACCGCCACCACCTGCCGGCGCCATCTCTCGGCCTCTTCGAACGAGGCGGGACGGCTTCCCCGGTGTAGCTGTACCAGTAACCATTCGATCCGGCGTGGGGACAGTCCGACCACGAGTCCCGCGATTCGCACCGCCCACCGGGCGGAGAACCGCTCCCACCTTCCGCCCGCGGCGGGGAATCCGGTCCCGAGCGACATGTGGTAGCTCATGCGACCACCAGCCCGAGATCCCGAAGGCGATCCAGGAGCTCGTCTATATCGCGCCGAGCCGTCGTCACGTCGATCTCGAACTGCGTGGTGATCGCGGCAACCGGATCGGCGCCGCCGTCGGCGACGAGCGCGGCGACCACCGCCGCACCTACCGGGTTCAACCGCCAGTAGTCGCCCCGCCGCATATCGAGAATCACGCCCCCGTATGCCGTTTCCGCGAAGGACAACCCCCGTCGCAGTGTCAGCTCACCCATGATCCTGCTGTCCCCCGCCCTATCCGTACTGCCGTGCCGGTTCGACGAAATCACGTTCCAGGTCGCGTAGCCAGAGCTCACACGCGATCGTCGTATACATCGTTCCCTCTTCCAGCTCGAACGAACTGGGACGCGCGCAGAGCTCTTTCAGTTTCGCCGAGTCGATGAGGCCGATTTCGCCCAGCCGCGAACCTTCCCACAGTGCGACGAGTTCGTCTCGGTGCATACGCAATCCGGCCTCGACGTCGTGCGAACCGTCGTCCTTGGTCTGTCGTTGTAGCACCGGATCGGGAACGAGCCCCCGTACCGATGCACCGAGCAGTGGTTTGTATGTCCACGCGCTGACCCGATGCTCCACAGCTACCGACAAGGCAGCGGTTATCACCCCGTCATCGAAATAGGGCGCCGTCGACGGGGGCCCACCCGAGGCCGACGACAGACGATTCAGTACGGCCACCGTTCTGGCACCCTCGATGATGGTCTCCAGTTCGACGTGGCCGCCGCGCTCCGGCGCCAACGGTTCGGTAGCCGACGCCATCCAGGAGATGCCCTCGCCGATCGCCCCGAAGGCCGCCTCGGTTGTCCATACCGGCACCGATGGCGGAATCGCCCAGCCCAGCATCGGTTTACGTTTGACCGGTCGGCCCACGATCGGCCTGGTGTTCCTCCTCCACCACGAATGGAAACCGGTGGGATCGACGGAGTCGCGCACCACATCTCGCAGGCGCCATCCACCGAGGGCCGCGAAACCCCGCAGCCCCCGCCACGCGGTGAACGGCCGTTGCCACAGCAGATCGCGAAAGCGGGTGGGCAGGCCACCGAAGACATGGTCGCCGCCATGTCCGGTCAGATGCACGGCCGGACCGGATTCCGACGCCAGCCGTGCCAGCGCACCGACGCGACTTCTGCCGACGATCAGTGGTGAAGGCTCGTTCAACCAGGTCGGTCCGTCCCATAACCCGGCGTAAGTGTGCGGTAGGTCGGCGGCCGGGAGAATCACGTGCGCCACGTCCGGTAGGTACCGGGCCGCCCGCGTGGCCCATGCGAGGTCCTCGTTGGCGGAATCGCGTCCTTGCGCGGTGACCACCTCGACCTGCGCCGGGCCCCGCGCGGCGAGGAACCCGAGCGCTGTGGAGTCGTACCCGCCCGAGAACTCCGACGTCACGGTATCGCCCGCTGTGGTACGCGCCGATACGGCGGCCACGAGCCGGGCCCGGACCTCGCTCGCCCCCTCGGTGAGATCCCGGACCGCGGCCGGTGCCCGGACACCACCGATCGGCCGGGAGGCGCCGCTCGGCGCGATCACCAGCCCGGACCCCACCGGGACCGGCTCGATGCCGGCGAGCAATGGACGTTGGGCGAGGTGATGGGGTATCGGCTCGAGCAGATGCGCGGCGAGGGCGCCGGGATCGAGTTTCGTCCCGGCGAGATGCCGAAGCGGATGCACCGTATCCGCGGCGATATCGATTCCGCCGACCCGGGCCCGGTACAGGCCGCAGGAGCCGTAATCCGCACCGCGGATGAGGGTTTCGTCGTTCACGTCGACGACGGCGTGGAAGCATCCGTCGATTGATTCCAGTATCGTTCGCCAGCGGGCGACCGAATCGATCGACATCACATGATCGAGAAGGGTGTCCTCGTCGACCAGGGCATATCCGAGCAGCACCACTCGCGCCGCGCGGCCGACCTTGTATCTGATCGGCCGGTCTCGGCAATCGCCGACCACCAGCGGTCGTTGCGAAGGATGCTCGGCCAGCACCCGCCCCCAGGGGAGGAGACGCCTGGCGATGCCCACACCCGCACCGTTGTCGGGCAGTACGACAAATCCTGTCCGCGCATCACCAGGCATCCGTGGTCCCCCTAGTCCTCGAGCTCGGGTACGAGCCGGATCAGATCATTCCCCGGCGTCCGACCAGAAGGTCGGAGGAAGTCGTGAAAACTCCGCCGGTAAAAGTTCGGAAGTCACCGGAAGCGGCGATTTCCGGCTTCTCGTACAACTTCTTCTCAGGGTTCTTCCCCATGTGATTTCCTTTCTTCTCCCCGCTCCCCTCGGAGGGGTGTCTTTCCTGGCCGATCAGGGTGAGAAACCAGGTATGAATCCGAATTGCCCGATTGCGATCGCCACAGCACGAACGGCTCGCGAATCGCCGGACCGATGGCGCAGTGGCATATACTCCCTGCTCATCGCACATCAAGGACTGCACCGACACTGACACCGAACATCCCACCGAACTTGCCGGTGAAATTACCCCACCCGTCCCGAAATGATTTTTCGGCGTTTTTCGGGCACACGGCATCATTTATCGACGTCGCGTAATCCGCCGATCTCCGTGAAAACCGCTGTTTCGCCCACCGGCGATCCGAAACCCCCTTACCCCGACTTCATGTTGCGCTACGGGCATGCCACCCGTCAAGTGGATTTCGATCCGAATTCCGCCGCCGGCCGCCGGGTCCCGGAATCACCGGTGGCGGCCAGGGCGGACCGGCCGCGCGGCGCCGACCGCCGAGCCGATCGGCACGATCGCTGGCCGCCGGATCGGTGTTCGGTGAGAGCTCACAAACCCGACGCATCGTTACTCCGGGTACGGTATCTAGCGCCCCCGATCACGGTGTGGTGTTCCTGCGGATCAACATGGAAGTAATAGATGAGTTCTACCGCCGAAAAACTTGCCGACCTGCGTAAGAAGCTGGAGATCGCGCAGGAACCGGCCGGCGAGGCGGGAGCCGCCAAACGAGCGCGTAAGGGCATACCCTCCGCGCGGGACCGCATCGGGATGCTGCTGGATCCGGGCACCTTCGTCGAGGTCGGTGCCCTGGTACGCAACCCCGCCGACAAAGACGCTCTCTACGGCGACGGCGTGGTCACCGGACGCGGTCTGGTCGACGGCCGTCCGGTCGCGGTGTTCTCCCACGATCAGACCGTGTACGGCGGCACCATCGGCGAGATGTTCGGCCGCAAGGTCGCCGCCATCATGGATCTGGCCGGAAAGATGGGCTGTCCGCTGATCGGTATCAACGACTCCGGTGGCGCGCGCGTCCAGGAGGCTGTGACCTCGCTGCGCTGGTACGGCGAACTGGCGACCATGATGGAACCGCTCTCGGGTGCGGTGCCGATGGTGTCGCTCATCCTGGGCAACTGCGCGGCCGGAGCCGTGTACCAGCCGATCTGCACCGATGTCGTGGTGGCCACCGAGAGCGCGCATATGTTCGTCACCGGCCCCAAGATCATCGAGGACGCCATCGGCGAGAAAGTGGATATGGAGGAGCTGGGCGGCGCCTACAACCAGGCCGGATACGGCAATATCCACCATGTCGCCGCCGACGAGCAGGCCGCGTTCGCCTGGGTCCGCAACTATCTGAGCTATCTGCCGTCGAGTGCGGTCGAGCTCCCGCCGGTCGTGAACCCCGGCCTCGAGCCAGAAGTCACCGAATCCGATCTGATGCTGAACACGCTGGTCCCGGACTCCGACAATGCCGTCTATGATATGCACGAAGTGCTGTTGCGGATCTTCGACGACGGCGAATTCCACGAGATCGGTGCGGCAGCCACCCAAAATCTGATCACCGGCTTCGCCCGGGTCGACGGCAGGCCGGTAGGCGTTGTCGCCAACCAACCGACGGTGCTGGCCGGGGCGCTCGACGCCAAGGCCAGCGACAAGGCCGCGCATTTCATCCACATCTGCAATGCCTTCGAGATCCCGCTGGTGCTGGTCGTCGACACTCCCGGTTTCCTGCCCGGCGTGGAGCAGGAGAAAGTCGGCGTCATCAAGCGCGGCGGCCGGTTCCTGTTCGCCTACGTGGAGGCCACCGTCCCGAAGGTGACCGTGGTGGTCCGCAAGGCCTACGGCGGCGGCTGGGCAGTTATGGGCGCGAAGGCCCTCGGCTGCGATATCTATCTGGCCTGGCCCACCGCCCGGATCGCGGTCATGGGCGCCGAGAGCGCTGTCGGGCTCACCCAGCGCAAGGTTCTCGACGCCACCCCCGAGGATCAGCGTGGCGCGCTGCGGCAGCAGATGATCGATTTCTACAACGCGACCGTCGCTACGCCGTGGATCGCGGCCGAGCGCGGCTACATCGACAGCGTGATCGAGCCGTCGGCCACCCGGCTGGAACTCCGGCGCGCCCTGCGGCTCCTGCGCGACAAGAAGGTCATCCGCTACCCGCGTAAACATCACCTGCTGCCGCTGTGACGCCGTTCCACCGGCGCGCCCGGACTATCCGGTCACGCCGGTGAACGCTCGCGGCACGGATCGGCGGTCCGGCGCGGCGATGTAACACTCCGGCGGCGTCGAACGAAAGTCGTAGCAGCGCACCCGTTCACGGGTGTCGCGAGAATCGACGGGCACATCATGTGCCGATGCCGTCGACGCTCGAGATCGACAACGAGAGAGATCGATATGCCTGGCTTTCTGAAGTACATCATTTTCCTGAACATGCTGAGCATGCTGGCAGGCGCCTACAACTACTGATCGGCCCGTAGTCGGGGCCGGGAGGCCTCGCGAATGGGCGCTCCGACCCGATGCAGGTGTTGCAAGGCCTCTCGGTACGAGGAGATCAGCCCGGTCTCGTGGTAGGGCACGCCGATCTCGGCGCAGTAATCGCGGACGATCACCTGGGCATGCCGCAGGTTCGGCGTCGGCATACTCGGGAACAAGTGGTGTTCGATCTGGTAGTTGAGGCCACCGAGAGCGAAATCCGTCAGCGCCCCGCCGCGTACGTTGCGGGAGGTCGATACCTGCCTGCGGAGGAAATCGGGGCGGTCGTCGCCGGTCAGGGTCGGCATCCCCTTGTGGTTGGGTGCGAAGATGCAGCCCATGTACAGGCCGAACAGCGCCTGGTGCACCGCCAGGAAAGCGAGGGCCTTGTCCGCCGGCAGGACCGCGAACACCACGGCCAGATAGGCGGCGAAATGGCCGAAGAGCAGCGCACCTTCGGATACGCGATGCTTCAGCGATCGATTCCCGAGCGCCCGCACACCCGCCAGGTGAAGGTTCAGGCCCTCCAATAGCAGAAGCGGGAAGAACAGAAAAGCCTGTACCCGCCCGACGAGACGGGGCAGGCCCCGGCCGGCCCGGGCCTGCCGTTGCGACCACAGCAGAATATCGGGCGCGACATCGGGATCGAGTTCCTCATGGTTCGGGTTGGCGTGATGCCGGGTGTGTTTGTCCTGCCACCAGCCGTAACCCAAACCTATTCCGGCGTTGCCGGCGATCCGGCCCATGATCTCGGTGGGCCGCCGCAGCCGGAAGACCTGGCGGTGCGCGACATCGTGCATGACGAGGGCGATCTGGGCGAACGTCACGGCCAGGAACGCCGCGACCGCGAGCGTCCACCACGAGTCACCGACGAGCACGAAGGCAGCCCAGCCGCCCGCGAACGCGATCCCGGCCAGGCCGAGCCGGACGGTGTAATAGACGGGCCGCCGCTCCATGAGTCCGGCCGCGGAGATCCGGCGGAGCAGGCGAGCGTAGTCACCGTCGGCGCCGCTGCGCCGTGGTGACCGGGGAGGTGATCCGGGGACCGAGGCCGTTGTCGTCATGGGTCCTCCTGAGGGTCGAGGCGGGATCCCCGCCCCCGCTCGTCCGGGCTGCCGGCGGATCGGCCTCGAACGGAGATCCGGTCCGGCGGGTGCTGCCCGGAGTGCGGGGGCGGGCTGAAGTATTCGATGAAACCGAAGCTATCGGCCGGTTTCTCGACGCAGGTAATCCCCTGGTATGACATCGAATCGAACTGCAGTACCGGATCTCCGCCGCGGCATCCGCGCTCCGGGACCAGACCGATGACACCGTGACCCGGCCGGGCAGCACCACGCCGGCGGGGCTCGACCGCGAGCGACCACTCAGGCCGAGGTCCCGATATCGACCACTCGCGCCCACGACGGTGGCCTGTCCGGAACGTAATCGGGATCGTGCTCGCTCCACGCGACTGTCCGGCGGAACAACCCGACCACCGTCCGGCAGCGCGGTGGGCTGCTGGGCCAGGGTGTCTGACCGTCGGTCATCACCACGAGCACATCGGGGGCGGGCCAGCTGCGCAGTGCGCGGGTGAATCCGGTGCGCAGATCCGTACCCCCACCACCCACCAGCGGTATCTTCTCCGCCCGGCACAGCGGATGCACGACCCGGGCCGCCGCATCACACGACAGCACGCTCACCAGGTCGCGGCGACCGCCCACCGCACGGGAGATGGCCGCAACCTCGAGCAGTGCGCTACCCAGTTCGGCGTCGCTGACCGACCCCGAGGTATCGATGATCACGCTCACCCTGGGCGGTGTGCGCCGGAGGCTGGGCAGTACAGCGCCGGGCACCCCGGCGCCGCGGCGGGCCGGGCGGCCGTAGCTGTAGTCCTCGCCGACCCCGGGCGCGGAGGCCGCCGAGCGGATGGCCGCTCCCAGCAGGTCCCGCCACGGCTGCGGCGGGTGCACCGCCTCGGATGCCCAGCGCCGCCAGCCTTCCGGCGCGTTGCCCGGACGGCCGATTATCCCCTGCGCCACCCGGAATCGGACCGCGTCGCGTTCCTGTTCGGTGAGCCCGTTCGCGCCATCGGGCCCGAGCTCCCATTCCCGGTCCAGTCCGTCGGCGCCGCTACCGCAGTCGAGCCAGGCCAGATCGCCGCGGAAGTTCCCGAGCCGGAACTGCCGCAGATAGTCCTCCATGAGCTCACCGTCGGACAATCCCAGCGTCGCCGGCAGCACCGCGTCGGCGGGCCGGACCAGCCCGTCACCGAAGGCATCGTCGTTGATCTCGGCGTCGGCGGCGATATTCATTCGCAGCCGTTCCGCTGGGTCGGTGAGGCCGTGTGCGCGGGCGAACCGGTCACTGCGACCGTGATGGTCGCGCAACAGATGCGACACCTCGTGCACCAGCACCGAGGCCAGTTCTTCCACCGGTGTGCAGTCCACGAAGGCCGGCGAGACGTAGCACCGCCAATATCTGTCCACGCCCATTGTCGGTACTCGTCGTGATTCGACGATATGCAGTGCGTACAGCGCGGTGGCCAGGTATGGCCGGGCCCGGGCCGCCTGCAGGCGGGCGGTGCAGAGTTTGCCGGAGTCGAGCTCCGGGTCGCCGTTCATCGCCCCGCCTGCGCGGTGACGCGGGCCGCGGCGCGATCGGCGCCCTGGGATATCGAGACCATTGCGGCGAGTTCTTCGATCGATGCCGGCACCTGCCAATCGTCGCGCCGCAGGGTAGCGAGTGTGGTCGCGGGCACCACCACCAGATCCGGCGCACCCGTTTCCACCGCCCGGACGAGTACCGCCCACGCCGCCTCCCAGCGCGACTTCTCCGGGCGCCGGCGGACGGCCGCCACCACCCCGTCGAGCACGGCCTGACGCAGATCGCCGCGTTCGGGCAGGTCGGCGGCGGCCGGGTCGGCCAGCAGTGTTTCGGGATCCGCCAGGTCCATCCGGTCGATACTGCTCAGCAGTTCGAAGCCGGGGCCGTCGCCCACGGTGCCGCGGACCAGCAGTGAGAGCACGTCTCGGGACGCGCCGGTCGCGGTGGCGAAGGCGATCAGCCGCAGTGTCATATCCCAGCTGCGTGGTGACGGCCAGGCACCGCCGCGCCGGGTTTCGCTGCTGGGTATCCGATGGACGAGGTCGGGGCGGGCCGCGAGGAGTCCACACACCGCGTCACGGGCGAAAGTGACCGCGCCGGAAAGCTTTTCCGGATCGAGCCGGGGCAAGGTCGCACGCGGCCAGGTACCGCCGAGCCCGCGCACGACCACCTCGTGGTCGTGGGTCCATTGCAGATGTACGAACCGGTTGGCCAGCGGCGGGCTCAGCTCCCAGCCGTCGGCCGCCGAGGACCGCGGGTTGGCGGCGGCCACGATACGCACCTCGGGCGGCAGTCGCAGCGCGCCGATCCGTCGTTCGAGGACGACACGGAGCAGGGCGGCCTGCACGGCGGGCGGCGCCGTCGACAGTTCGTCCAGGAACAGCAGTCCCCGGCCCGCCCGGACCAGCCGGACGGCCCAATCCGGCGGAGCCATCGGGACTCCCTGTTCCGCGGGATCGTCACCGACGATGGGCAGCCCGGAGAAGTCCGACGGTTCGTGCACACTCGCGATCACCGTGGTCAGTGGAAGATCCAGAGAGTCGGCGAGCTGGGTGAGCGCCGCGGTCTTGCCGATTCCCGGTTCTCCCCACAGCAGCACCGGCAGATCGGCGGCCACAGCGAGTGCCAGGGCCTCCAACTGGATGTCGGGGCGCGGTTCGGTGGTCGACTCGTTCAACAGAGTCAGCAGGTCGGCGGCGATATCGAGGTGGGAGATATGAGCTCGGTCCGAGACAGGAGCGCATTCGAGGTATGCGGGCATGACTGAATCACCTTTGGGTAGAGGAGGAATCGGGTGGGCGCTGGACGCGCTACTCGGTCAGTGCGAGGTCGCGTGGCGCGGGTGCGCCCGACGGTCCCGGGGGCGCCGCTCGGTTTCGTTACGGGTGGGCGAGGTTCCGGCCAAACCTGCCCGGAACAGTCCGTAGGTGATCCGCCGCCGCGCGGATGCTTCCAACTCGTCCCGGAGCGGACCGTCACGCAGGACGGCCCCGGGGCCGAGCAGACCTTCGACGACGGCCAGCGCACCGGCGGTATCACCGTGGTCGAGGCGTTCCCGGACGCCGGCCAGGCAGTCCGGGCGACGATGAGCTCGATCGATGGCCCGCAGACACGGCAGCGGCGTACCGGACAGGGCGATCAGCAGTTCCTCCCGCCGGATCTCGGCCGGGTCGTGATCGAGCGCGACCAGCACACCGTCGACCAGACCGATCCGGTGCCGCTCCCCCCGGCACTCCACCAGATGCGGCTGATCCGGCCGGGCCGGAGTCCGGTATGGATCGGTGCGCGAACAGTCCGGTGCCAGCGCGGCGGCTACCAGTGGATGCAGTCTGTCGGCTGCGATCGCACCGGCGCGGAGCAGGCCCAGATCCGGCGCCGACCAGGTCGCCGCATTCGGCAGCACGGGTAGCGTCGGCACCGCACCACGCGGGTACGACGCGGCGATCCGGACCGTGGGCATATCGTCTCTGCCCGCGGCGAGTTCCAGTACGAGGCCACGACGTGCGCCGCACCGCACCCGGAAGAGCCCGTCTCCGCGCTTCTCGGCGCGCAGCAGTATCCCCGCCTCGGCGGCCCACCGGCCGACAGCGCAGCCATCGGGTACCGCCGCCGGGAGTGCCGGGTGCGCATCCGAATCATCCGCTGATTCGTCTGCGCCACAGCGCATCCGGAGTTCACCGGCCCGGCTCGCGTCCCACAGGTGACGGTGGAGATCCAACCGGAAACGCCTGTCGGGGCGAGGATGCGGATGCAGACCGGCACCGGATCCGTCCCACAGCGCGAGTCCGATCCGCTGACCGGCATCCGCCCATGCCGGGGCGGTTCGAGCCACCAGGTGGACAGCGCCTGCTCCGCTGCCCGGCGGTCCGTATCGTGCCAGCGAGACGGTCAGCCCCGGCCGCAGCAACCCGTCGGGAGCGATTCTGGGCAGATGCCAGCGCAACAGGTCGGGAGCCAGTCGGCCGAGATCGGCCCGGATCCGATCGGCGAGGTCGCGGCCGTAGCCGCGGACCATCGACCGCATATCGATATCGACATCGAAACCCGCGGCGGCACAAGCCCCCGCCCAATCGCCGGCGAGGCGGCGGACAGTCGCGGTTTCGATCATGGAGGGCGGTACGGCGAATCGGCGCACGCGCCGCCAGAAGGAAAGACGGGAATCGTCCCTGTACGTGATCGGAGTGCGCATCAGCACTCACCTTGCACGGACAGGACCTCCGATCTCTGTTCGAAGAGAGTCATCACGGAGACGATCATAACGCCCTGCCCGGGTCACGGCCGTGTGGTCCACGGAAGATCCCGTGAATACGTTGTCGACCAATGTATTTCGTCGCACTCCCGTGAATTGCCGGGCACGCTGGCGTCAGCGGGCGCCGAGCGCGTCGAGAATCATCGGCCGGGCGGTGGCGATCGCCTGCCCCCAGTAGGGCCAGGTATGCGTACCGGCGACGATATCGACACGAGCCGGGATGCCCAGCGAGGCCACTCGATCCCGGAAAATTCCGGCGGCGGCCGCTGCCATCGATTCCAGGGCCACCGCGTTCACCGTGTTACCGACCCCGTAGGGCACGTCCGGAGCACCCGGCAGACCGTTTCCGGCCGAGACGTACATCGGCAGACCGCGCAGCAATTCGGCCTGCGCGGTCGGATCGTTGCGATGCCAGGCAGGATCACCGGCCGGGCCCCACATATCGTCCACATTGAACCGGCCCTCGTCCCAGAGCGCGGCGCGGACCGCCTCGTTCCACAGCGGGAACGTCGGATTCACGAAACCGGAGAACGATCCGGCGAAGGTGAACTGGTCACGGTGGTGCGCGGCCAGGGTCAGGGCCGCACCGCCGCCCATCGACGCACCCACGATCGCGTTGTTGGTCCGCGAGACCCCGTATCTCGCCAAGTAGGCGGGAAGTTCCCGGGTGAGGAAAGTTTCCCATTTGTACGTCGTGGCCTGACCGTTGGTACTGCTCGGCCGGTACCAGTCGGCATAGAAACTGGAATGTCCACCGACGGGGAACACCAGGGTCACATCGTCGTCGGCGAACTGCCGCAATACATCGGTGTCGGTGGTCCACTGGCTGTGATCGTGTGGTGCGCGCAGTCCGTCGAGCACGTACAGCGCCGATCGGCCACCACGCGCCGCCCACTGCACCTGGACCTCGATCGGCCCCATCTGCGACGGCACGACGAGTTCCTGGAACCCGCCGGCGGGAGCCCGCAGGGCCGGGGTGGTGATCGGCATCGCACCGGCCACTGCCCCACCCGCCAGCATCGGCAGCGCTAC
The DNA here is from genome assembly GCF_053594175.1 of Nocardia sp. NPDC001965. NCBI lineage: Bacteria > Bacillati > Actinomycetota > Actinomycetes > Mycobacteriales > Nocardiaceae > Nocardia > Nocardia sp. NPDC001965. The sequence continues at coordinate 143,415 of NZ_JBSFDZ010000010.1, read as the reverse complement.
TGCCGCGACAACCGCGCCGGCTCTCCGTAGCCGCGCCGACCAAGCTCGCCGATTCCCTATTCGCACCCCGTACCCCGTCGTCAGTTTCGTATCGTGCCCGTCCGAGTACGCTACCGATCGATTCGGATGCTACGTGCCCACGGTATTTCCACTGCTGACGAACGGCACATGGACCGTTTGCGATCCGCGCGCCGATACATCGCCGGGCGGCACTTCGCCTCGCGTCGGCAGCCTCCCGGCCCGGCCGACCGTTTCCGTCAGCGGCGGACGCGATACCTGAGGTGCAGCACCCGGTCGCCCTGGACAACCACATCGGGATCCTCGAGCAGGTGCCGGCTGTCGACCGGACCGAAAAATTTCTTACCCGAGCCGAATACGACCGGCACCACATCCATCGCGACCTCGTCGACCAGTCCGAGCGTGAGAGCCTGCCCGCCGACGGCACCGGCGCAGACACCCACCACACGATCACCGGCCCGACGTTTCGCCTCCGCCACCGCCGCGGCGATATCGTCGAAGAACGGTACATCGGCCTCGGGATGCCAGCCGTCGGGTTTGGGCCGGTGTGATACTACGAGCAGATGCTCGCCCGCGGGCGGCGTCGCCTCCCAGCCGTTGGTCAAATCGAACAGGTGCCGACCCTGGATCGTAGCTCCGATGCTGTCCCAGAACGGGCCGACGTAGGCATGGGAACGCCGGGTGAGACGGAACGGGGGGTGGTTGCGCTCGAGCTCCGCATCCGCGCCGAGCGGCACGTCACCGTTGAAATACCAATCGAACAGCGGGCCCACCTCGTCGTTGTCGTCGGCGATGAAGCCGTCGACCGATACCACTGCGTGCATGATCACGGTCGCCATGTCCGGTAGACGCCGGCCACCACCCGAACTCATCGGCCTGCGGGTAGATCGCGGCCCGCTGGAGGCGGGCGCGGATAATCGTTCGGTCGTGTCCGCGCGGGGGAGGATACTGCCGGCATGATCGACCGTGAGGTTGCCGTCGAACTGGTGGAGGCGCAGTTGACGGTCGAGTTGCCGGGGCAGGAGCTGGTGACGTATGTCGAAGAGCACGAATTGGTCTGGATCGTCTCCTACCAGTCCGCGGAATTCGCGCGAACGGGCGACCATTCTCGGGCGCTGGTCGGCAACGGCCCGTTTCTCGTCGATCGCGTGGACGGCGGACTGCACTCGATCGGAGTGGTGTCGGCGGTCACCGGCGCATGGGAATCGGACTACCGGACCCGCATCCGGGGAATGATCACGCGGACGGCGGTCGACGAACTGCACGACGAACTGCGCCGGACAGCGGCAACCCGCGGTCGGGTCTTCGCGATGCGCGCGCTGCGACAGCAGGTTCCGGCACTCACGCTCGCGGAGGTCGTCGAATACGTCGATGCGCTGGGACGCGGCCCGGCACCGGCTCATCTCATGGCGATCGCCGCCGAGATTCTCGTTCCCGAACCGGACCCCGTCCTCCGCGTCCACACCATTCGGCCGGGAGGGCATACCGTCACCGGCTGAACTCGCGTCGTGGTCCGGGTGGATCGGTGGCACCACGCGACGCCGTCACGCCCTAGTGGAACGCGCGCCCTTGCTCCCGATCGAGTGCCGTCTCGGTCTTGTTCTTCAGGACGAAGAGGTAGACCAGCAGCGAGGCGAAGATGACGGCGGTGACGTACACGATGAACCAGGTCACCTGTCCCCCGTTCTTCGCGGCCTGATAGATCATCGGCGCGGTGCCACCGAAAATCGAATTGGCCAGGGCATAGCCGACGCCCACACCCAGCGCCCGGATGTAGGACGGGAACAGTTCGGCTTTGACGATGGCGTTGATGGACGTGTAGCCGGTGAGCAGGATGTAGCCGACGCAGGTCACCAGCAGGGCCGCCGACACCGAGGTCGCGTTCTGGAGCGAGGTGATGAGGAACCAGGTGTAGAGGACGCCGCCGACACCGAAGAACACCAGGACCGGTTTGCGGCCCACCCGGTCGCTGATCAATCCACCGACCGGCTGCAGGACCATGAGGAAGATCAGTCCGGCCAGGTTGATCCAGGTGGCCGTCATCCCCCGGCCCTCGAACGCGGTCTTGATCATCGCCGGGGCATTCACGCTGTAGGTGTAGAACGCGAGGGTGCCGCCCATGGTGACCAGGAAGCACACCAGCAGCGGGCGCCAGTGGTCACGCAGCAGTACCCGCAGCGAGCCCGATTCGGAATCCTCGCCCCGGCGCACCGCGTCGAGCTGTTCGTCGGTGAGCGATTCGTCCATGCTCCGGCGCAACCAGAACACCACGACAGCGGCCACGCCGCCGATGAAGAAGGCTATGCGCCAGCCGAAATCGGAGATCTCCTGTTTGTCCAGGAACACCTGCAACACCAGCAGGGTGAGCTGCGCGAGCACATGGCCGCCGACGAGGGTCACGTACTGGAACGAGGAGAAGAACCCGCGGCGTTCCCGGGTGGCCGCCTCGGACATATAGGTCGCCGAGGCGCCGTACTCGCCACCGGTCGCGAACCCCTGCACCAGCCTGCACAGGACCAGGATCACGGCGGCACCCACGCCGATCGTCTCCCGACCCGGTACGAGCGCGATCACCAGCGAACAGGCGGCCATGAGCGAGACGCTGAAGGTCAGAGCCGCGCGCCGGCCGCGCCGGTCGGCATAGCGGCCGAAGAACCACGAGCCGACCGGACGCATCAGGAATGTGACGGCGAAGATCGCGTACACGTAGACGGTGGAATTCTTGTCCGCCGAATCGAAGAAATGGCTCTCGAAGTACGAGGCGAACACGGTGTAGACGTATACGTCGTACCACTCGACGAGATTGCCCGAAGACCCGCGCAGCGTATTCCAGACAGCGCGCCGGGTCGCCGCGCGGGCGGAAATGGGCTCGGTAGCCGCTGCCCGCCCGGCGGACAGGTCGGGGTCGGGGGTGGTGATCTCCGACATTCGTGATCCCTCTCGTTCACTCGTGCACAGAGTGCGCGGTGACCGGAGTCACGCGCCGCTCGCCACTCAGTGTGCAGGGCGGAACGGCTTCGTGGTGGCGAGGTCCGACATATCGGGACCGGCCGAAGTCCTCACCAGCGGTTCCGTGTCTCCTCCGCCCAACCGACCACACCCTCGAGATCCAGCCATCGACCGTCGTCGGCGCGGACCCGGCCGGAGAATTCGCCGAAGCACTGGTGCGTGTCATTGGCCACCAGCAGGAGCTCGGTCTGCGCAGTGCGGACATGGAAGGGCCGGAATTCTGCCTCGACTCGCTCCCCGGTGATCTGCCAGGGGCGCAGCCAGTCCGCCCGGTCGTATACCCAGCGCAGTTCGTCGCTCAGTTTGTGGATCCGCCCGTCCACGATCAGGGCGTTCTCGGTACTGCCGGTGCCCTCGGTCCACTTGCCGCCGAACTGGACGCCCAGTCCGGGCCGGCTCCCGGCGGCCCAGTTCCAGGTGATCGCGTAGGGCCATTTGCCGCGGCCGTGATCCAGCACCGCGAACGCGTCGTCGAAAACGTACTCCCGGGTTCCCAGTGTGAGCGTCCCGGCAGCCGGTCTCCCCACATCCTTGACCGTGTACTGGAAACGCCGCGCGCTCCACGGCACGACCACGCCCAACGATTCGTGCCCGGGTGGCCGAGCGACCAGGACCGACAGTCGCACCCCGGGCGCCGCGGCCTCGATACGGGTTCCGGACGCGTCGTCGGTCGATTCGATCTCGATCCCGCCGCCGCGCACCGCATCGACCCCTACACCGCTGCGCTCGCTGAACACCGCGCCGCGCGCGAACGGCACCACCGCGTCCCGGGTGACCTCTTCGCCGGTCACCCGGTCGAGCACGTAGATCCCGTGCACTCCGGCGTAGTCGAGCGAAGACGCCACGATCCCGACGATATGGCGCGGTGTGACGATGCCCCAGTACTCCCAGCGCTTACGCCGACCCCAGCCGCGTAGCGCGGTGTGATGCAGCGGCCGCCGGGTCCAGCCGACCGCCTCCGGGTTCAGCCGCCCATCGGAGTGGCACAACTCCACGGGCGCGGTGATCTCACGTTCCGTTGTCATCTCCGTAGTCAGCCACTCCGGCCCGCGGCGGAAACTACCGGGGTACGTCCGGCCGTCCGACGAACGGTCGCGCAGGGCGTCCCAGCCTGTGCGAGTCGTCGGGGCCCTGACCGCCGATTACATCGATGCCCTGCCGCAGGTACAGGTCCCGTCCCTGATCATCAATCCCCGGGCACGACGAACTCATCGGCGCGAACACCGCGACGATCATGCACGACGGAATCCCCGACTCGCGCGAAGTGGTACTGCCACGCGCTCAGTTTCGAGGTTCGCAGTAGGAGTTGACAAATACGCAGTAATGTAAACTGATCGAGGATCCGGCTCCACGGTCTGCGCGTCGAATCAGCAACCACCGCCGGGCGTTCCACCCGAGCACCGTGAACGAGCCGGCAGACAACACAAGGGGAGAACATGTCGTTCGTCGTCGAGGTGAGCTGCCGCGACTCCCGTTGGCTGCTACGCGCGCCCGCGTTCGGGGTCTCCCGGTTCGTCGACAACGTGGAGTCGATCCGGGAGGGAGCGCATACGATGATCGCGCAATGCGGCTCTGCCCCGAAGGATTTCGATATCGAGCTCGAATTCGGTAGCCCGCGCGACGACACCGACGCCCGGAACCTCCCAGCGAACTCACCCGCGCTTTCGGCAGCACCGACCGACCCGATGGCACGGAGCCGATACCGAACCGTCAGCGCCCTCTTCCGCGGGCCCACGGCCGATGCGGCTACGCGGCCTGTCCGCGGCCAGGATCGCTGACACGGTCCGGTCGTACGGCCACCGCCGGTCGCGCCTGCCGGCCGCTGGAATCATGCGGACCGGCAGAACCGTCGTGGCCACCGCAAGCACGCGCCGCCGTTCGATCCTCGGTTCCGTTGAGCAAGAGTCCGACACGGGGCGGGCTTCGCCACCGGGACGCGCCGGCACCTCCAGCGAACCTCGGCGAACAGTAGCTCAGCGGAGCAGGAGGTCGACAGCGACAGCGAGGCGCGCAAGGTATGCCTCTCTGGTGTCGACCTGATATTTGATCCCGATCGCGACGCTGATCATGGTTTGCGCAACCGCCACGGCTACTTCCGGGTCCCCGTAGGTGGTCTGTGCGGCAACGGCATTCGTGATCAGTTCCGCGAAACGCCTCGGGAAGACCTCGACGATATCGCCGAGGAGTTGGGGGTTGTTCTCGATCACCACCGCAACGTCCCGCGTCATCGATCCGATGTAGCGGCCGGCCCAGCGGTCGAAGGAGTCCAGCAGCCGGTCCCTCAGGGGTCGGTCGGTCTCTGCGAGAAGCCGCCGCACTTCGGCGACATCCTGTTCCAGGGCCTGCACTACGGCAGCTCGGAAGAGTTCCTCCTTCGAAGCGAAGAGGAAGTAGAGACCCGGCCTCGAGATATTTGCGACCCGGGCGACTTCATCCATCGAGGTCTTTCGATAGCCGAATCGGGAGAAGGTGACCAGCGCCGATTCCAGCACCGCAACCCGACGATCACCACTGCCGGAGGACCGGGCCTGCTCGCTGCTCATAGGCGCGATTCTAGGCGGGAGTATTCCAACTATACTATTTGAGTATATTGAGTACAGTTACTTGGATGCCCCCGCGCGAACTCATCACGACCACCTTCACCGCAGCCGCCACCGCCGACGAAGTACTGTCCGGTATCGATCTGACAGGCGTCAGAGCCGTCGTCACCGGCGCTTCGTCAGGACTCGGCGCCGAGACGGCCCGCGCACTCGCGGCAGCCGGGGCCGAGGTGATCCTGGCGGTCCGCGACACCGGCGCGGGAGACACGATCGCCGCGGCGATCGGACAATCGACCGGCGCGCCACCACCTCACGTCGCCCGGCTCGACCTCGCCGACAGACGAACCATCGCCGTCTTCCTCGATGCATGGAAAGGCCCGCTTCATCTCCTGATCAACAATGCCGGCCTTGTCACCAGCAGCCACGAACGCACCGTCGAAGGCTGGGAATTGCAGTTCGCGACCAACCACCTCGGCCATTTCCGCCTCGCCGTCGGTCTCCACGACGCGCTGGCCCGCGGAGCCGCGGAACGGGACGGAGCACGGATCGTCGCCCTCAGCTCCACGGCTCATATGCGGGCCGGCATCGATTTCACCGACCTGCACTTCGAGCGGCGCCGATATGATCCACAGATCGCCTACGCGCAGTCGAAGACCGCGAATTCACTGTTCGCCGTCGAAGCGACGCGGCGGTGGCTCTCCGACGGGATCGTCGCGAACGCGGTCAATCCGGGCGGCATCGCCACCGGGTTACAGCGCAATTTCTCCGCCGGGCAGCGGGCATCGCTGGACGCGGCGGCCGCTGCCGGCCTGTTCCGGTACAAGACGATCGAACAGGGCGCCGCCACCACCCTCGTCGCCGCAGTCGCACCCGACTTCGCCCACACCGGCGGGCACTACCTCGACGACGCACAGGAGGCCTACCCCGTCCCCGACAGCGCCGACCTGGCCGATCACCCGCACGGAGTCAAAGAATGGGCGCTCGACCCCGATACCGCAGCGCGCCTCTGGACAGTCTCGGCCGACCTGATCTGCAGCTGACAGTCGACGACTGCGCGCGTACTTCCGCACCAGGTCGGGTCGAACCGAAGCCTGCGGCGCAGGCCTAGGGTGTGTAATCCAGTATCGAGCGGGCGAGGGCGGCGCAGTCCTCGAGCATCGCCATATGCCCGACTCCGCGAAGGTATTCGAGCTCGGCACCCGGCACCGCCTCGTACTGGTGCGCCGAGGCCGGATCCCACCGGGGGTCGGAATCCCCGAAGATCACGAGGAGGGGCTTCCCGGCAGCGATGAGGCGCTCAGGCACGGTCCTCGCGACGATGTAGTCCATATTGGCGGCCAGAATCGCGCGGAACCCTCGATAGGTCATCCTGCGCAGATCGGCCACAGCTGTATCGGGCACCATGATCGGGGCCGCCGCAGTCGCCGCCAGTCCACGGCGGATCATCGAATCGGTACGAATCGCCCACACGAGCGGGCCGAAGGGCGGCGAGGCGAGCGCCTTGATGATCGCCGGCTCGGCCGACAGCGCTGCGGGGCTCGGCCCTGTGCTCACCAGGACCAGCTCGCCGACCAGGTCCGGACGACGCTCCACGAGTGCGGTAGCGACGTATCCCCCGCTGGAGTGACCGACCACTCGCACATCCCGGACCCCGAACTCGTCCAACACCGCCGCTGTCCGATCCGCCTGCTGTGGAACGGCGTACGTGGACGCGGGTTCGGATTGGCCGCATCCCGGAAGGTCGATCGTGATCACCTGATAGGCCGTGGCGAGCGCCGGCACCACCGGCGCCCACATCGAACCGGTTCCGCCCGAACCGTGGATGAGCAGCAAGGGCGGTGCCGCCGGGTCCCCGTCGACGACAACGTGCAACCCGTGGACTGTCGTATCGGCACGTGTCCGGCCGGGGATCGATTCGCTCATACCGAAAGCTTCGTCGACGGCACGTCGCACCATCTTGTACGAATGTCACGTTGTCCAGGCCATGGCTAGCCTGGGATACATGACCGCTGCTGGCGCCCTGGACTGGAGCCGGGTCGAGGTTGCTGTTCCGGCCGGACTCCCGACTCCAGGAGTCCGGATGGCGGGTTTCCGTTACTACGAGATCGGCCCCGTGAACCTCACGATGATCCCGCATCCCTCGGTCACGCTTCTGCTCGATCTCACCGAACGCGGAATCGTCCACAACGGTCCCGCAGGCCCGGTCGCGGGGAACGCGATCATCGGCCTCCGCGCCGGCGCCTTGCGCATCACCAGCGCGGGGGTCGGCGAGGTCCTGCAGATCCGCCTGTCCCCCGTCGTCGCCGCAGCGATTCTCCGGGACACCGAAGCCATCGGCGGTACCGTGACACCGCTGCCGTACCTATGGGGCGGCAACGCTGCCATCCTGACCGAGCGGCTCCGTTCGACACCGTCATGGGACGACCGATTCGCCCTCACCGGCGCGTTCCTTCGAAGCCGGGCGCTCGGTAAATTCGCTGTAGCACCCGAATTGGCGTACGCCTGGGACCAGACGGTCCGGACCAGAGGGCAGCTCCGCATCGAGACCATCGCCACTGAGACCGGCTGGACCCGCCAGCGACTCTGGGCTCACTTCCGGACCCGGATCGGAGTCTCGCCCAAGCGTGCGTCCGACCTTGTCCGCTTCGACCATGCCGCCCATCTTCTGGCGGCAGGTCGCTCGCCCGCAGATACCGCGGTCGAGGCAGGCTATGCCGACCAATCCCATTTTCATCGACGCACCAAGGCGATCACCGATATGACCCCGACCCTCGTCGCGAGCGCACCGTGGCTCGCGATCGACGAAACTGCCTGGCCGACGGGCTGATACCGCCGCCGACGTATACCGACGGGCACATGAGACCGAGGGACCCGCGAGCCGGCGGGCAGTCCGCTTCGTTCAGACCACGCTTCGCGCCGGCGACATTCCGAGTGCGCGTATGGCCTCCGCGGTCGCCCACTGGGCTTCCGCCTGCGCGAGGGCAGCATGTGCCTGTGCCTGAGCGATCACGTTCCGCCGCTCCGCCCCGCCGACCGCGTCGGTGGCGGTGAGGCCACTGAGCAGTGCCTCGGCGCGCTGCTTGTGAGTGGTGTAGTCATCCATCACTCAATTCTCACACCCCTGAACGAGCGGATTTCCCGACGACTGCGGGAGATAGATCGAAGGCGACCCCGAACTCCCGCTACTGCGTCGCCGACGACTCGGTGGCCGTCAGTCGGGTGAGCGCAGTCATGACCGCGACACCGCAGCTCGGATACCCGGCCCCACAGCGTGGGCCGAGCAGGTGGATGCCACTTCGGCCGAATCGGTCCAGCTGGTTCCCACTGCCCTCACCATCGACAACATTCTGTTCGTGAACGGCCGTGTATCCGGCCGGCCGCCGTTTCCGGCATGCTCGGGCGTGCATCGTTCACCGCACCGAGCGGCCCGAACATGGTTGAGTGCACATTCGACCGGCCTGGCTCGGGTGAGGTTGTTCGGGTCAGAGGACGGGGGCCGATCCGGCAGAGAACCTATCGCGCCGTCGGCATCTCCGGAGGCGGACGATCTTCTCGACCCACCGCGCGATCTCGATCATCCGATCTGCGCTGTGCAGCTCCGCTCCACGGCGTGGGGCGCGCCGGAATGCGAGGCTCGGACGCCGTCGACGCGGCACCGTTGTCGGGCGGAGTCTCGACGTCCGTGTCGGAAACCGGCCTCTCCGTCGGTTTACTGCCGATCCGGCCGGTATCGCGCGCTGCCCCGGTCTCGGCGGCAGCACCGTCGGTGCGAGTCGCGTGCTGCCGAGTACGCCGGTTCATAGCGGATACCGTTGCCGTCAGGAACCGCTCGATTCTGCCGTTATCGGTTTCCGCACCGCCCCGAACTATCTCGTCGGTGGAGGTGTCAGGGACGTCGGCCGACGGCGTCGAGTCGGCGTCGACCGCGTCGATCGTCTTCGCGATCAAGTGTGCGACGGTGCCACTGCCGGTTGCCTTCCGCAAGCGGACCACTGCTGTCCGCACGACCTTCGAGGGCACCTGCAGTTCGATCGCGATCACGCGGTCGGACTTGCCCTCGGCTTTGAGGAGAATGATCCGACGTTCCTGTTCATCGAGGCTCAGCTCGGTCGCGATCGGCGTGGGTGCGAGGATCCTTGCGCGGATGGCTGCGGCGGCCAGCGCCGCTTGGTGGTCCGGAACCCCGAAGGTCTGCGCGAGCGCGGTGAATCGAAGATTCACCCAGGCCAACGACCGGCCGAACTCTTTCGCGATATCCTGCCGGCCGTGACCGGTCGCGATCATGGCCAGAATGCGGATCAGTTCGGTATGCCGAGTGGCGATGGTGTCGGCGTCGAGCTGGTGGATTGTTTTCGCGACCAGTTGCGCCGTGGTCGCGCAATTGGTGGCGTCTCGCAGCCGGGCGAGACGGAGTCTCGTTTGGCTGGGCGACAGGTTCACGACGGCGCCCGCTTGCGCTGTTGTTCTGCCCTGCGATTTCGCCGCGAGGATGGCTCGATCCACGGGTGCCGGCAGGATCGGGAACTGCGGGGGCGCGTCGATCAGCCCGCGTCTGATCCCGTCGGCCACCATTGCGGTGCTGTGGCTTTCGGTCCACATCGTGACGGTATCGTCGACCACGGTTCGCAGCCTGGTGGCGAGAGCGGGAAGTCGGGCCAGTAGCCAATCGTGTGAGCGGTCCATGGCGGCGGCGGCGCTGGGCACGGTGTGGCCGGCGGCGAGCAGCAGCAGGATGTTTCTCCACAGTTCCTCTTCGGGCGCTTCCTGAATTATCCCCTCGGCGACCGCGAACTCGAATACCTCTCGCCAGTTGTCCGCGGAAGTCTTGTAGAAAATATGCCTGACGGCCACCGAGACAGAATCAACGGAGATGTCCAGTTGTTCAGCTGTTTCGGCATAGGTCATGCCCTGCGCTCGTGCTGCGACAATTTGCGCCTCACGGCCGGACAGCCGTGGTCCAACAGTTATTTCTGCGGGTTCCTTTACAATGCCCAACTGGATGCCGCGCCGAAGTATCGCATCGCGATTCCCGAAGCCCAGCCTATCGCCGATTTCTCGCGTATAATTATTGATCGTCTTGACGGATAATCCCATTATTTCGGCGCACTGCTCGGGCGTTTTTCCCTGTTTGTAGAGCGCAAGCAGTTCGGCCTCGCGATCGTTCAGCAGTCCCCGCGAGAGTCTCGGTTTCGCTACTTCGGTCGCAACCGTTGCGTTCGACTCCATCCGTTCCGCGGCGACTTGGGCCAATGCGCGATTGTAGTTTATATTCAACCGCCTGACCAATTCGGAATAGTACTTGCGCAGCGCCGGTGCGGTGGTGCCCAATTCTTGCGAAATGCGCTCGTCGGTCGATCCGCTGAGAAGCTTGTATATTCTGGAATCGACAGCGACGAAATCCAGCTGATCAATCGTACGAGCGACCAGTTGAGCCGTCGTGCGGGACTGCGTCCTACGCTGCAGTAATTCGACCGTGGCCTGCACGAATTCGAGTGATCGACCTGTCTCGTCGGCAGCCTGCCGATCCGTCATTCCGTATGCTTTTGCGGTGAGTACCGCCCGCTCGCCCGGAAAGAGAGCGAGCGGCGACTGCTCGGGCTTGTCTATGAGTCCGCGTCGGATGCCGGTCGCCACCAGGGCCGCGCTCTCATTGGCGGCTCCGAACTCGTCGGCGAGATCCGCGCAGCGGGTTTTCAGCCGGTTCAGCGCCCGCTTCGAATCGGCGGCAATGCCGGAAACGGTGTGTCCGTCCGCCAACATTCGAAGAATTGTTGACGGCATTTCCTTATCAACGGCCAATTGACGTGCGAGAACGCGAGTAGCGGCCAGTAATTCCATCTGACGGAACGGTCGGTTTCCGGTTCCGGTCGTTTCGGCGCTCGGGCTGCGCGGCATCGTCCGGACAGTGTTGAGCAACGCCCGCTGGGTATCGTTGAGGCGATCCGACCGCAGGGCGTGTTGTATCTGTGCGGCTGTCGCTTGCTCGAGAATCTGTGCGAGTTGCGCACCATCGGTAGCCGGATCGTCGGCGGGGGCCGAATCATTCACGCTTGTGGCCACGTGGACGAGCCGCCGCCGGAACTCGACGAACATATCGTAATGCGGCATGCGTTCTAGCACCTTGGCGACGATCCACTGCTCGATATCGAGATCGTCGGGCATGCGGTGCAGGGTGTCGAGCGCGCGTTCGATCGCATCGTCGACGATATCCCGTGCCAGTGGCGACGCACCGTACCGTCGCGAAAGCCAACGATACAGTTTCTCGCCCAGCCATGTGCGCAACATATCGAGCGCCGGCTCCGGGTTGCCCTGTGCGACATGATTCTTGACGATGTGGGTCCGGTCCTCCGATGGCCGCCGGTCGTGTGGGGCCCCGTCGTCCGGGCTCGCAGCCGGTTTGGCACCGATCCGGTCGGAATCGGAACCTGTCGCCGTCGCCGACCGTCCGCCATCCCCGGTCCGACCACCGGTACCGCGTTTGCGGACCCCGCTCGCCGCGGATTCGCCCGGCGTATCCACGTACAACACGCTCGGATCGAGCCCACCCGGGCGCCACCGCCCCGACCGGTCCCGCCTCCGAGCGCGGGTGCCGCCGAGGCCGTCGCCGCCTGGATCGTCGAAGGACAAGTACTCCGGTGGTAGCGCCGCCGCCGCTCCACCGCCCCGCGATGGACCCGCAGCCGATCCGTCCCGCGCCGGCGCGGGGGCAGCGGGCGGCTGCCCTTCTCGGGCAACAGTATCCGAGCCGAGAACTCGACTGATCAGGCCAACAGCGGAATAGGGCGCTTGTTCCGCCTCCGCGAACTCCGACGGTTGCAGCACCCCCGGATAGTCGCGCACCAACCGCCGCAACCGCACCACAGCCTCGAACGCAGCGAACCGCACCCCCACAGCCGGAGCACCGAACTCCCTGGCCACCGCAGGATCCACCACCGCAGTCAACGCCTCGACCAAGCCACGCACCGCGGTCCGCTCCAACTCCCGGACCACGGACTCCGCCATACCCGACAACGCCGCCGTCTCGGCAACCGACCGCAACTCCTCGAACCGCGATTGGATCACCCGCTGCTCGGCCTCACCCAGGCGGCCGATCGCACCATTCAGCTCGTTGTTCGTCGCCGCGGCCAGCACGCGGCCATCCAGTCCCCAGGTCGCCTGGCGGTCATGGAACATGAACGCGCACAGCAACTCGCGGCGCAGCAGAACGAAATCGCTGCGCTGGTACCCGAGCCGATCAGCCGCCGCGAACACCTTCTGCCGCATCTCGGGACCCACACCGGGCGAACCGTTGAGCGCCCTGCTGATCCCGGCAGGACTTGTATCGACCTCCGCCGCCAGATCCGCGGTGGTGGGTGTGCGGTGCGCACCGGCAGCCCAATGCCTCGCCACTATCTCCGGGGGAAGCTTCGCGACCGACAGCTGGGCGAAGTGCGCGAGCCGGTCGTAGACGCTTTTCTGGTCGACGCCCGTGCTTGTCGCGATCCTGCGGATGGGCCAGCCGTACCCGAAGTGCAATTCTGCATACAGTGCTTCCGGCCCGGACAGATCCGGAGAACGCGGTACCGCAGGATCGGGGTCGCGAAGGGCGACCCGCAGTAGCGCCAGGGCCCGCGACGCCGCACCGACGGAGTCGTCCTCCTTCGAGACCATGCCGTGAACTCGGTTGATCAGGCCAACAGCGGAATAGGGCGCTTGTTCCGCCTCCGCGAACTCCGACGGTTGCAGCACCCCCGGATAGTCGCGCACCAACCGCCGCAACCGCACCACAGCCTCGAACGCAGCGAACCGCACCCCCACAGCCGGAGCACCGAACTCCCTGGCCACCGCAGGATCCACCACCGCAGTCAACGCCTCGACCAAGCCACGCACCGCGGTCCGCTCCAACTCCCGGACCACGGACTCCGCCATACCCGACAACGCCGCCGTCTCGGCAACCGACCGCAACTCCTCGAACCGCGACTGGATCACCCGCTGCTCGAGCAGACCCAGCCGACCGAACGCACTCGCCAGTTCGGACGTCGTCGCGGCGGCCAGCACGCGGCCATCCAGTCCCCAGGCCGCCTGGCGGTCATGGAACATGTATGCACACAGCAACTCCCGGTGGTACCTGAGCCGATCAGCCGCCGCGAGCACCCTCTGCCGAATCTCGGGGCCCGCACCGGGAGATCCGTTGAGCGCATCATCGACCTCGGCAGGACTGGTCCCGGCCTCCCGCGCCAGATTCTCGATCGTAAAGGCGTGGTCTGGACGGGCATCCTGATAACTCGCCACCGTCACCGAGGGAAGTTTCCCGACCGACAGCTGGGCAATACGCTCCAGCCCGTCGTGCACCGCGCTCTCGGCGTCGCCCGTGCTCGCCGCTACCTTGCCGATGGGCCAGCCGTACCCGAAGTGCAATTCCCCATACAGTGCCTCCGGCCCGGACAGGCTCGTGAGATGCGGTATCACCAGATACGGGTCGCGGAGCAGGGCAACCCGCAGCAGTGCCGGCGAAGGCGGCGCGGCATCCGAGTCGGAGCCTTCATCCGCTCGTTCCGATATTTCTCCGAGTTCTTCCGGCAGCGCCGGAACGTCCTTGCCGAGAGCCTCTGCCACAACGCGCAACAGCTGTGGAACGGCAGCGTGATCGAACTGTGGAAGATCCGCGCCGTCCGCCGGGCCGCCGCCCGCCCAGAAATTCTGCCGCAACCACCGGTTATACCGCGTGTCGGCCAGCGCTGCCATTGCCTGCCGGGCGGCATCTGCCGGGATCGGTTCCACCAGCAGGCGGTATGCCGGGCTCGACTCCATCCCCCTGCGCGCCAGCACGGCGGCGACACCGGCGCACACATGGCGGAACACCATGCGGTCGACTACGTCCCGAGCTATGGCACGCAGCCATAGCTCGACATCCCGCACAGGCGCAGCGGGCCCATTCGGATCGAATGCGAGATCGAAGACCTCCCGCAAGGTCTGCTCGGCCAGCTTCCGCTGATCGGGTCGGTCGGGCATCGCCCCTGCGACCAGCACAGCGATCCCGCGGTAGAACCTCCGCCACAGTTGTTCTCTCGCCGTCTCGTCGCCGGCACGGGCAGCCGACAAGAGGGCCAGTGGTCCCGCAGCGGCAGCGGACCCTCGGTCCGAGGGGCCCGGGCTGGGTCGAGATCCGATGCGCCCGGTCGGCCGTACCTGCGGCCCCGCGCGGGTGAACGCCGGGTCGATCCGGCCGTTCCGGAGCGCCCCGGCAACTTTTCTGGCCAGCGCCTCCTTCGAGCGGGCCCGCAGACCGCCCGCGAACATCCACGCCACGGCCTTGCCCGTTTCCGCGGCACGATGATCATGAGCGAGTTCGAACCGGTTCCACATGTTCGCCGCATGGTTCTCGCGCATCTGGATTTGGATCACCACGCCGCCGACCACGATCTCGTGCGAGGTGGTGGCGACCGGGATGTCCGGGGGTGTGTCCCGCCACTGTGCGCGGGGATGATGCTCCTCGGTGAGCATCCGGATCACGGCCGCACGGGCGCTGGTGCCGTCGACGTCCTCGGTGATGTCGATCCGCGCTTCCAGTTCATCGAGGGTGGTCGAGGAACTGAACCCGCCGAGCGACTCCATCCAGGCGTCGAAACCGATCGGCCCCGCCGGCCGACCCGCGAGCAAGCCCTCGGCGTACGCGGTCATGAGCCGAGCGCCGATCTCGGTGTTGCTCGGGCGGTACTCCTTGCTCTCGAATCGGAAGTCGACTTCTCCGTCCGCATACGGGCTGACCGTTATATATGCGACGTTGTAGGGCGACGAGCGCGCCAACGCGCCGGCGAACTCCGCATGCTGGGCAATCAACTCGCGCCGAGCCCGGTCATGCCGGCCCTGCATGGCAACGATGAGCAGCGTGGGCTTTCTGCCACGCTCGGCCGTCGGCACCAGCTTGGCATGGTCGGTGAGCCAGGTGCCCGCTTCATGCTTGCGATACCGGTGCTCGTGGTGGCGGCGGGTCGCTTCGTCGTCGAGTACCTGCCGTGCCTCGTCGAGTTCGGCGACCACCGCGTCGAGGCGGACGATTGCTTCGGCCCGCTTCCGGACGGCCGCCGCGCGCTGTCGATCCGCCGGTCCCAGCCGTTCGACCCGCAGCCGTATGGGATCGGCGGCGGGGAGACGGGCCGGGTCGTCGAGGACGGTCGGCGACAGGTCCGCCAACTGCGCCGGATCAATTTCCAGCGCCGCGGCCAAGGCGCGCCACTGCTCGTCCACTTCCCGGCGCGCGTCCCGCCGCGTCGCCGAATCCGGCGCCACCCGGGCGTCGTCACTCGCTTCGCCGACCTGCCCGAGCAGCAGCCGGATCCGCTCCTGTAACAACCCGAAGTCCGCGACAGCCGGGCCGTTGTCGCCCAGCGCCGGCTGCGGTGGCATCGGCATCGGCTCGACTGGATCCGGTTCGTGGCGAAGCACCCGCAGTTGTCGCAGAATCTGCGCCAACCGCGCCAACTCGACCTGATGGCGCCGGAGCTCGAGCCGTTTCCGTTCCTCGGCCTCGGGCAACGTCACCTGGTCCAGACGCGTCAGGCCGGTCCCTGCTCGGACAGCCAGCCGGTCGAGTTGTCCGTCGATGAATTCCTGTCGCCGCGTGAACCGCTCGAGCATCTCTGGAGAGCCGGGTGCACTCCCCGGCTCGGTCCGCGCTCCCCCGGGTGTCAGACCGTGTCGTTTCATCAGCTCGTCGCGCTCCCGCTCCAGCCGGCCGATCCGGTCGGTGATATCGGCCGTCTCGGCCTCCTCGGCGGCGACCGGCCGCGCGGTGACTTGCACCCAGCCCTGCTCGGTCCACTGCACGCTCTGTCGGGCGAGTTCGAGGTCGGCGCGCACCACCGCTGCATTGCCCGCATCTCGGTCGAGCTCGGCGAGTGCGGCCAGGCCCCATCCGCTCCAGCCGGCACGAGCCAAGGCCGGATCGAGTGCCCGCAGCTGTTCGCGCAGGTCGTCGATCTGCGACCAGGACATACCGTCGGTATCGAAGGACATCTCACGGCGCCCGTCGATCTCGACAGTGCGCAACTGCTCCCACAGCCGTCCCAGCGGCTCCGGCAGCACGGTGATGTCGAGATTCCCGAACGGCGACCGATCGGTCCTGCGGTAGCCGGTGCCATACTGCACGGGCTCACTCCGGCCGGGGCCGTAACACCACACATCGGCCGCCTGACGGACCCGCTCCGCAGTCTCCGGATCCCCCGCTCTCGATGCCGTGGCATACTGGGCGGCCAGCTCCGTCAGCTGCGCGCGTGTGTCTGCGGCCATCGGGTGTACGGCGGTTTCGACCCCGCTGAAGACGAAACCCGCCACCTCCGAAATATCGCCGGGTATGTCGAGCTGCATCTCCTTCAGCACAACGCCGTCGCGGCCGACGGCCACGATCCGATCGCGGATATTGGCCAGCGCGCCGATCTCACCGGCGGCACCGGACAGGACCACGGCCGCGCCGTCACCCAACGCCTGCACCACCCGCGATATCTGCTCGATGCCGCCGGTGAAGGTGCGCGGTTCGGAACCGAGCGCGGCGGCAACCGCGAATTCCGGGGCGCCGTGGTCGCCGCTGTCCTCGCCGAGCGGACGGATATCCGGGTTGCGGGTCAGCGCCATGGCCAGCGCTACTACCGCCGGACCGTGGAACCGGGCTCGGTCGGCCGGGCCGGGCTCGGACTGCGGCCGTCCCGCGAGCCCGGCGGCGATCTGCTCGTCCAGCTCCCGCACCTGCCGGGCCAGCCGGTCGAGTTCGGCGACGATCCGGACCAACTCCGGCAACCGCTCGGCGAGAGGGGCCGGCGCCGGGAGGTAGAACCTACTCTCCGGCTCCACCGGCGGGGACGGGGTCTGCGCCATCTGGTCCAGTTGCTGCCGGCTCAACGTATCCGGGTCCAAACCGAGCCTTGCCGCCAATTTCCGGTATTCGGCGGTGGTGACATATTGCTTCAGCATCACCGACGACCGACGGGCGGCCAGTTCGGACAATCCGTCCTGCTGCTGGGCGGCGGTCGCTGTGTGCAGCCGAACGACTTCCGCACCGCGCCGTCGCGCCGCGCCCGGCTCGAACAAGGCGATGCGGTCCCAGGCCCCGCCGACAGGGTGCACCGGTCGTTTGTCCGGCCCGAAGAAGGCACCCTCCACCGTCGAACGGAAATCGTCCTCCGGAGTGAATTCCCGCAGCACTCCGGTGCTGCGTTCGATCTCCATGATCGTGCCATCGATGTTCGACAGCACATACTGTTCCGCGCCCCCGTGGTACGTATCCGACACCAGCGCGACCGCGCCCGGGCCCAGTCGACGCAACTCCCAGACCAGGTACGTCTGCCCCGGGTAACGCAGAACCCGGGCGCGCACACTGTCGGCCAGATCGTCGGGTGCGTCGCCGAAATCCGGGTGGTCGGGGCGGCGAACCCAGTCCGCACCGACCAGGTCGGCAACCGTTTGCAGCGCCCCGACAAGGCTCGCATGCCGTCCGAGAGCGGCCTGTCGCGGGTCGATCCCCGCTGCCTCCACCAGCCGCGTCAGATCGCGGTCCGCCTCGGCCAACCGATCGCGCGCGTCCCGGTACTGCCGGGCCGCTTCCCGCTGCCGCGCGCGTTCGCCGGTGTCGGCCTGCCGGTAGGACAGCCAGAACGAATCATTCTCCGCGATATCGTGATCGCGCCATCCGCTCAGGTCCACGGTCCGGGTGTCCCAGTACCCATACCGCAGCAGCGCCGCGGTGTGCTCCCGGCGCGCATCGGCCAACCGCGCGGAGGGCTGGTCGGTCGCGTCGAGATCCCGCAACCTGTACGGCGTGTCCGCCGACTGCCCGGTGGTGGCCGGCTCGGCGCGCTCTTCACGCAGCTGCCGCTGGGCGATATCTGCGGCGAACTGCGCACCGGCCAACGGCACCGTCCGCTCCGGCTGGTGTGGGACACCGTCGTCGAATCCGAGCGCGGGAAGGATAGGACCGATCCGGCCGAACGGATCCGGGCGCGCTGGGGCAGGCCTTTCCTCGGCGGGGTTGCGACCCCGTTGCACCTCACGATCGTTCGACCCGGAGCCTGGTTCCTCGGAAGGTGGCCTCGCGCCGATGCTGTCGGAGCGCGGAAGCCCGGTGGATTGGTCGGGCAATGATGCGGTGCGTGCCTCGCCCTCGCCCTCGCCAGGTCGTTCCCTCGAGGTGGACCATGGGGCCGAACCGGCCGTTTCCGTGTCTTGCGCCGGTTCTGTCTGCTCGCCTTCGCCCGGGGGCTTCCTCCGCCAGCGCCATGGTGTTGTGCCGTTTCCGCCAGCGCGATGGGCGCCACCACCATCGATATGAGCGATGCCGAGGTCACGGAACTGCTTCCGCATTTGATGTTTGAGACCACGCCAGTCGTCCACACCGCGACCATCGATATCCACCGCCAGCGGCACGACCTCACCGCCGCTGAGCGCGATCATGCGCCGCGCGCCCCGCCCGGGCTCACGCTCCCCACCAACAGGAACCGCGCCCTGCATTCGTTCCTCGTGACCGGACACGCTCGCGCTCTGCGCACCAGGCGCAGAAACCTCGGACGTCGACAGCAGGTCCTGCTCACCCATGGGAGCGTGGGGATTGTGTGATCTCGGTGAAGTGTTGTCGGGCGGGGTGGGGGCGTTGTGATCTTCGGTCTGTGCGTCGCCAGGTGTGGTTGGTTCGGGTCCTTCGGGTTGTCGATCGGTGTCCAGAGTGCCTGCGGCGCCGGGCAGTTGGCCTGGGCGGAAGAGTTTCAGGGCGCCCTGGATGAGTGGTGTGCCGGTCATGGCAGTCAGGGTTGCGGCGATGGTGCGTGGAAGTCGGCGCAGCGCTCCGAGGATGGGTCCCAGGGTTGGTGGTATGACGACTGCGCCCGCTGCCGCGGCGGCGGTCCACCATGCTGCTGGGGCTGCGCTGAGCCACCAGTCGACAGCCGGCCTGGCAGCCATGGCGGCCAGGGTCGCGGCGATATCGGGCGGGAGTCGGCGCAGCGCTCCGAGGATCGGTCCGGCCAGCGGCAAAGCGATCCCGGTGGCGACCGCTGCGGCGGCGGTCCACCATGCAGACGGTACTGCCCCCAGCCCGGAAAGCGTTTGTCCGGCGAGCAATCCTCCAGCGGCATACGCGATCGAAGTTCGCATATTCAGCAGGGCGTTCGTCCGTCCGTCCATCGCCAATGCAGTGGCCGTCTGCCTGTGCGCGTTGACAGGTGCTGCTGTGCTGCCGAGGACAGTCCAGCCGGCGACATTGGCAGCGGCGGCGGCCCAGGGGTGGGCGATTGCTGTGTCTCCTACCAAGAGCCCAGCAACCGCCGCCGTTCTTGCCATGAGAAGCACTCTGACCAGTTTCGTGTCGTCCTTCGCACGGATACGTTCGATCTTTTCTTTCAGGTGCTTTTCCGCCCCGATCAGTGCGCCGAACACACCGCCCATCGCTGCGGCAACCATCAATACACTGGTCTGCCCGCCAGTGACGAGACCTTCGGTATGAGCATCGTAAACAAGTTTGCCGTATGATAAATAATGAGCTCCCAAGAAAAAGTTTTGAGCATTGCCGCTTCTGACGATATATTCCAACATCGGGTTGTTATGGAGAGCGATATTGGCTTCCTTGGCACGATCGCGGAATCGGTGTGAAGCATCTGCTTTTTGCGGAGTATTCTGTTTTGAATCGGTCGCATCCCGCCCCTTTATTTTTCGTGAGATCGTGAGTGCTCCCATATTCAACACGGAACCGATTGCATTGAACGCGAGAGGAATAACGGGGGCAATGAGGAACAATGCCGGGCCGACTCCCTGGCCCGCTACCCGGATCACGCGCCATTCGACCTCGCGATAAGCCTGATATGAAAGCGCACGCTCGTCGCCGGTCTTGATCCGCATTGCCTTACCGAACGCCGTGCTGTACAGGATTCCGAAGCTGCCCCCGACGAAAGAGGTTCCGACCAGTATCGGAATCAGAGGCTGAGCATCGAGCCCTAGATATGCGAGTGCTCCGAGTCCTGCGATGCTCGTCGCGACCATTGCAGCTTCGGTCCCGCGCAGCACTCGCCTGAGGTCTGTGCCGGGCTTGTCCACAATATCGCCGGCGAGTTGAGACCAAAGGATACTCGGGAGCGTCGCAGATACCTCTACCAAGCTGGCGGCCGTTGCACCGTGACCTTGCGCCAGATAGAAAGTTGCCGAATAAGCTGCCGTCCCGGCCGTTGCTGAAATAATATTACCTGCAAGGAGTCGTCCGAGGTCGTGATCGGTGCGAGCCTGGTGCAAGATAGATTTTTCTTTGCCTTTTTCCTCGCTGTCGGTGGTTTCCGAGGGTGTTTGCGTGTCGGTTTCGGCGGGTGATGTGGTTTCAGTGTTTGCCTCCTCCCGCTTCCCGGACCACCCGCTTCTGCCTCGGATCCACTTCCAGAAGGCGAGTTTCTTATTTGTTGCGCTGCGGTCGGCTTCCGAACCCGGCTGCTCGCCTCTCGGCTGGGATACCGCATCCGCCCCAGCTTCGTTTTCCGCCGAGCGGTTTTCCGTGGCTGCCGATGCGTCGTCGAGATCGGCGGCGGTAGGGTCGGATGCAGGCGTATCGGCCTGTGTGACTTTCTTGCCCGACCATGGCGTGCCGGCCGGTCGATGGTCGGGGGTTTGCGCGTCGTGCCGGCCGGCCTCGAGTAGCCGGTCGAGCGCACCACGCTGCACCGCCGTGAGGCGGCCTCCGCGCTGCGCCGCGGCAAGGCCCTCGGCAGCGTGGCGGCGTTGCGTAGCATTCATTTCGAACCAGCAGGTCACCAGATTGCTCGCGATGCCGTGCAACCATTCGAGCGGGGAGGCATCCTGGACCCGCCAGCGGTACTGGTCCGCGATGTCGAACGCCAGGCGGTTGAGTCCTTGCGCTACACGCACCAACGGCCGTAGCTCGGACGTGACTGCGGTTGCCGGGACTCCGAGATCGGCAAGCACTTTCGCGAACAAGGCATGTCCGTACTCCCCGCGCAGTTGCTCGAATGCCGCATTATCGTTGTCTCGAGCGCGCTGTAGGACGTTGCGAAGGATAGGCGCCGGTAATCCACCGGCGCGTTCCCCCTCGCCCGGTCTCGCGCCGATCGCATCGTCGGACCCGGCGACGGCTGCGAACGCGGCGTCATCCGCCCAGACGATCCCCCGCAGAAGCGAACGACCGTCCGTGTTTCGTCCCGGCGCCCCGGTGATGTCGATTCCTTCGAAGGAAGGGGCGAGTTGGGATCGGTCGGGCGTGGTCCGGGCTTCGAGAGCGCCACTGCCAGTGGGCTCGAAGTAGGCGATGTAGGTGTGCTCGGGCTCGGTATAGGTCGCTTTCCAGTCGAGGTAGGGGCGAGGGTCACCGCCGGTGAGCTGGTCGTGGACGTAGGTGGTGGTGAGTCCGGTTCCTGGGTTGGTTCGGCGGGTGATGATGTACGCGTGCGCGTGCTCGCCGCGGCCGACGACTGCGACGGCATAGGTGCCGACCGGTTTCGTGCGCAGGTCGTCGACGGCCTTCCACATCGGGTCGTCGGACCGGACACGGGGGGTGATCGGCTGATGTTGCAGCCCGGAGCCGGTGGCGGTCTGGAAGTGGACGGCCCGGCGCCCGGTGACGGGCAACACGGGCAGGCCGTTGCGCTGCAGGATGTCGACAACCCACGGCAAGCATGTGCGGACCTCTGCCGGAAGGACGGGCGCCGGTGATCCACCGGTGCGTTGCCCCTTCTCGGCCCATAGTGATGGCGAATCGGATTCCGCGACCTGTGGGCGCGCAGTTGCCGCCGCGTCGGACGAAAGGGACTGTGGTGGTAGCGAGTTCGGTCGGTGTGGCTTGCTCCCGATGGCGCCCTCCGGTGCGCCCGCCAAGTCGATTCCTCGGGCCGCGGCCTCCGCCACTGCGGCCGCTTCTCCGCTGGTGCGCCCGTCGTCGAGCTCATCCTCGGCGCCGAACATATCGAAGAATTCTTCGTAGAATACGGCCTCCTCGGAATCGACATGAGAAATGTCGTAGCCGAAAGCACTGAACACTGCCCGGTAGAACGCAGTCACATTGAAATCGGTAGCGTCCAATATCGACTCGTCCACGATCGACACGCCTGCCATCCGCATGGCCTGCACAATCTCGTAGTCGGTATGATGCGGGTACAGTGCTGCCATCACTGCGCCGGCGAAATCACGCTCAACTACCCCAGGTGGGCGCAGCCAAGCGAAGCGTGCCATCATCCGGGCAGTCGTCCCCGATATACCGGTCAACGCTGGAATTCCGTGCTCGATGGCCTTCTCCCGGAACCACGCACCATTCGGATCGAAGTCGAATCGCGCCCCGCCGGGCCGCCACGGGATCCGGACCGCATACCGGCGGGGATCCAGTCGCAGGGCCGTCGCGGCGTCAACGATACCGTGATCGTGGTAGACCAGTACGGTCCGTATCACAGCTTTTCCTGAATCGTCCCGTACACGTCGGCCGCGCTCGTCGTGGACATAGAGCGGCAGCACATTCTCGACCGTGCTGTCCTCGGATTTCAGCTGCGCCTCCAGCGCATCCACATCGACCCGTCCTGTGTCGTCACGCAGTATGCGATCGGGATCGAGCCGGTTTATCCGAAACGCACGCAATCCACCGGGTACCGCTTCCAATTCCCGGTGCGAAAGCGGCATACCCATCAGTGCCCAGTCCTGCACCGTCAGCAGCCTGCGCCGTCGATTCTCGTCGGTCCGGGGCCGGACATCTGCCCGGCTGCGGCGATCATATTCATCGAATACGCGGAGCGCCGCATCGGTACGCAACGTTGCATGCCGGACCAGATGCAGATCCTTGACCGTAAGGTCCGCCAAGGGCGTGTTTTCCAGCATCGATGCCCGGACGCCACGCAACGCGGGGACATCGAGACCCAGGTCCGCTGCCGCTGTTTCCCATTCGGGTTGTCGGAACAGCTTGATCAGGCCCGCGTCCAGTGTCGTGCTACACGGCGGTTTACGCTCCCCGCCACGAAGCATGGCATTGAGCAGCGCAGCCATGAGCTCACGTGGGTTGCCATCTCTCAGCAATTCCTCGAGCGGCACACTCCTGGGGACTATGCCGTCCCAACGATCGATCTCGGGCGCGAAGAACGCCTCGTCGATCTGCTCGGAGCTGGCCTCGGGATGCAAACCCGTCAATACGTCGCGCAGTAGCCGGAGGGTCTCGACAATCGCTCGACGCGTAATCGGGCTGTTGTACAGATACCGCGCCAGCGCCAGTTCATACCGTCCCCGCAGTTGCCGCCACTCGTAATTCTGGTCATCGGAGATCGTCTCACCGCGGCGCACCCGCCGCGTTTCGCCGGAATCCCGGTCGCTCGGTCGTCCGCGGACCGGCGCATTCGTGCCGTCGTCGGGCGGGGCGTTGTTCGCTGCCGGGGTGTTCGGCTGCGCCGGATTGCCGGATGCCGCCGCGGCGCTCCCCGGCGTCGTACTCGCGGTCGGGCGGGCAGACGCGGGGGTTGGTCCAGGGTTGTCCGTGATGTGGTCAGGACCGTCGTGGGGGCGACTGCCGACCAGCCTGAATTCGTCACGGCGCCTATCGTTCGATATATCCCCGGCGGATCCCCAGCGACCGAGCACCGCTTCGTCCGGGCCCTGTTGTCCAACGGGTATCGCGTTGATTTGGTCCTGGATGGACGGAACATCGACTCTCCGGGATGGTGGCAGCCTCTCGGCGTCGGGTGCCTCCGCGGGCGATCCGGAGACGAGGTTGCCGTCCCGGTCGAACTCGATGGTCTCGAACCGCCGCTCGCCGGCGGGTATCCGGTTGATGAATACTTCCTGTTCGCGGCGCCAATCATCGAATCCGACGGCCTTGTTCAGCAAGGTTCGGCGGTTGCGCAGATCTCGCGGGCCGTAGTCGTTGTCGGTGTTGCGGTCGCGCGACGCGGCCAGGTCGACGACGACCAGGTTCGGTTCGTCGATCGAGGTGCTGTCGTTGACCAGCAGCACCATATGGTCGTCGGCCTCGGTGCTGGTGCCGTTGGCTCGGGTGTCTTTCCATTTGTAGACCAGGACGCTGATTCCGCCGGGCCGGTATTTCAGCGATTCGACCACTTCGTCCAGCGATCCGGTCTCCTCGAGCCCGGCGCCGAATATATCGCGCACCGTTTCGCGGCCGTATCCGTCGAGGCTGGTCGGCGGAGTCCAGAAGCGGCCGGCGTTGTCGGGACACAGTACTCGCATTCCGGTTACAGCATTGTTGACACAACTGTTGGGACTACGGCGATGGATCTGCACGACCGAATCGAGCAGCGCCGAGAGTGCCAAGTAGCGTGACGCGGCGGCAACTATGTCGTCGGCTGTCGCCTCGTCGGCATCGCTGTTCTGCGTGTCGGACTGCTGAGCAACGGCGTCCTGGGATGTTTCATGCCGGGTACCGTGGCCCACAGGCCCGGATTCCGCGGCAAGCGAGTCGGTATCGTCGCGTGCATCGGATTCGGCGATGTTCACGGCGGGCAGGTGATCGCCTACCGATTCACCGAGGATGTCGCGGGCGATGCCGGGGTTGATGCTGGCGACGGGATAGCCCAGCGCTGCGGCGAGCGCGGCCCTCGCCTCGGTCAGCTCGGGATCGAGTGTGCGCATACCTTCGGCGCCGTCGACCGCGGCGATCGGCAGGCCGAGTTCGGCGGCGAGCCGATCCCGCAACGGCATCATGTGGTCCAGCGCCTGCTCGTCGGTGAACAGCGCACGCTGCAATGTCGACGCGGGGGCGGTGGCCTCGACATGTTGCCGTAGTGCCTCCGCCGCGGCGGGCGTAATACCCGTCCGCTGCAGCAGTTCGCGGATCGGGTCGAGGGAACCGCTGCGTTCGAGTGCGGTGATCTGGTCCGCGACCTCGGGAGCTGGGACTCCCAACAACCCGGCCAGTCGTGCGGTCCGATCCGCCGGCCCGTCCGGGCGGGTGAAGTCGACGTCGCCGCCGTACTGCCCGGTCTCGGCCTCGGCGAGGGTGAGGGCGGGCATGATGGTCGAGAAGGCGTGATGCCGGACGAAATCCGCGGTGGAGTGCCGCAGCGCCCGCTGCTGTAGTTCGGGCACCAGCTCGCGGACGGACTGGCGTGCCTCGACCATCGCGTCGTGGGTCCGGGGGGTGGGATCGGCGGCGTGCGCGGCCACGGCCTGTTCGTAGTGGACCACCGTCTCACGTACTCCGCGCAGGTGCATGGCATTGCGTATCAGCGCGTCCTCGGGTGACATCACCACTTGCGCGCTGCCGAGCTGACCGTTACGTGCCGTGCGGTTCTTGGCCTGCTCGTGGATGTAGGACTGCTCCGGGGCTTCGGTCATCCAGGCATGCATGCCGCCCATGGCCTTCACCGCATCCGACACCGAGATGTCGACACCGCGTTGGCCCTGCCGGTTGATCACCAGGATCTTGCCCTGCTCACCGGCCTCGTCGAAAACCTTTTGCAACTGGACTTCCCAGTCCGCACCCCAGCCGACGATTCGCTTGGCGTCGACCGCTTCGATCGCCTCGCGCGGCACCCCCGCGCGCACCAGCGCCTCCACCTGCCGCTCGACCAGGTCGTTGCGGTGACACAGGATCTCCTGGAACCGTCCCGCACCCCCATCCCGTAGCTCGTTCGCGTACTCGGCGATCGTGCGCAGCTTGGCATGGGTGTTTTCGGCCACATCGTGCTGGCCTTCCACCAACCGATGCGTCTGTGACCGTCCGACCTCGTACGCCGGTTCCAGACCGTAGATCTTCTGCAGCACCGGGTTCAGGTCGGTGAGCGTGCCGGACGCACCGGTCACTTCATCGAAGAAGGATCCCTCTCCGACACGGTAGATTTCGACCGAATCGATGCGTTTGGCGGATTCCGCATCCGCGCGCACCACGATCTGATGGTTCTCGGCCTTCTCCCCTCGGGCCTCGGCCGCGCGGAACTCCTTCGCCTCGATGGCCTGCGCGAGGCTCGCCTTACCCGGCTCCGCGCTCCACCGGGATTCGCTCGAGGTCTTCGGGTTCCGTTGCAGCCCGTGCTCGGCCTGATCGATGATGACGATCTTGCCCGCGTCCATTTCGTAGTGGACACCCGACCGGACGAGAAATTCGGCGTTGGCGGCGGTCTCGAGCCGGGAGGCGCCCATTCCCTCCAGCCAGTTCCGGCCGTCCGGCAGCGCCTCGACCTTTGCCCGCCCCGCGGGTGTGAGCTCGGGTTGACCGTCGTACCAGTACACGAACTCCGGTGTGCCGTCGGCCTGCACGCCGATTTCCTCGGCGATTCGCCGGAGGCCGAAATCTTCGTGCGACAGTGCCCCATCCGCGAGCGACTCGGCGAGGAAATCGTGCGCATCGAACACCTGACGGGCCGTGGCCTCCGGAGCAGCCTGTTCGGCACCCTCGGACCGCAGGAACTGTCGCTCGCCGCGGTCGATGATGCCGTCCATCTCGTCGATCAGCACATGCCGCGGGGGCTCGATGCCGGCATTACACAAATGCCCGACCGTTTCACCGGTCGCCACCACGATCGCCGGCCGGCCTTCCGCGATCGGCCCGAAGCCGTTCTCCTGATCGGCGCGGAACACGTCGATCCCGAAGTCGGCCATCAACTTCTGATTCGTCGAGTCGGTCAACAACTTCTCGTACGTGACGACTTCGCGATTGGCCAGCCCATCGGTCGTTGTCACCAGCAGAACCGAGCCATGGTGCACCGCACGTTGTATTGCGGTCGCCATGAATGCCAGCGATTTACCCTCGCCGGGTTTCATTTCCACCGGACGCGATTTCATCGCGTAGACGGCTTCGGCCTGCTCGACCCGCAGCACCATGCCGCCCGGCACCGCGTCACTGACCGTGCCGCGCCGGATGAGCTCCACTGTCGCCAGCAACGACTGATGCTCATCGCCGCCGTGTAGTCCAGCCTTCAGTACGTCGTCCGGAAGGTTGGACAGGCGCTGACTTTCCGGTACATGCTCGGCGGAGGCCTGGTGGAAGTCGATCAGCAGATCGACCGCCCGGTCGCGGTCACTGCGTGGCAGACCGGCGGCTTCGGCGAGACTGTCATGGTCGGTGGCCGCAACATTC
This sequence comes from Nocardia sp. NPDC001965, assembly GCF_053594175.1. Lineage (NCBI taxonomy): Bacteria > Bacillati > Actinomycetota > Actinomycetes > Mycobacteriales > Nocardiaceae > Nocardia > Nocardia sp. NPDC001965. The sequence continues at coordinate 115,824 of NZ_JBSFDZ010000010.1, read as the reverse complement.
TGTTCGTCGTGCACGGATGCCGAACGGTCGCCCGCAGCAGACGTATCGGTGCCGTCCGCTTCGGTCCGGTCCGAGCTCTCAGGTCTTTCCTGGCCGGACTGCTCGGGCGTCGCATCCCGCTGCGCGGTCACGTGCTCCTCACCACCCGACGCTCCCTGTTCGGCGCGGGCGCCCGGCGATCCCGCATCGCCCTCGGCGACCGGATGGGGCCGCGCCGATGCCTCGTTGCCGGCACCGTCCGCGACCGCGGCGTGTGCTCCGTCCGGAGCACCGGCCTTCTCGGGAACCTCGCCGACCGGTCGTACATCCGTCGGGACCTTCGGCGGTGGCGCGGTGTCGCCGGCCGCCTCGACCGACCGCGGCGCGGGCGCCCGGCCAGCAGCGCCCTGCGTGTCCGCCGGTGGCCGCTCGACCGTTGCGGTCGCCTCCGAACGCGGCCGCGCCGGGGCGGCGTCGGACGAGGCACCGGCAGCTGCCTGTGATCCCGGCGCTCGACCGCCTGTTCCCTCCGGCGCTCTACCGGCGGCTCCCTCCGGCGCTCGACCACCGGTCGCGGTGGGTGTTCCACCACCCGCGCCGTCGGCCGAAGCCGATGCCTGTTGCCCACTCCGTGCTTGCGGCTGCGCGGCCGCTGCCTCCCCCACGACCTCGGCGAGAGGCCCGCTGCGCTCACCTGCGGTATTCGCGGTCTCCGCAGCCGGGTTCCAGGTCTGCCTTGCAACCTCCCATGCTCGTTTCGATTCCGCCGAGATCTCGATCGGTGGGCGAGGCGCCGCGGTATTCGCGTCATGCCCTGCCGAAATCGGATCGGGCGGCGTGAACGGTGCGCCGCCGTCGATCGCCGACGGGCCGGCGCTCTGGGCATAGACGCCCCCGGCGACAGCACCGTTGAGCAGTGGCCCCAGCACCTCCGTGTAATGCTGCGGCCAACCAGCCACCAAGGCCGCCGCACCCAGGCCGGAGAGCGCCCCCGCCGTACCATGCACCAAACCCATGGCCACACGACTGGTGGCGATCTGGGGGAACGCCATCGGCGCGAACCGGCCTGCGAGCCTGGCGCCGGCCGCTCCGCCCGCGGCGGACACGGCGGCGACCTCGATCGACTTCAGATCGATGCCCGTGGGGTCGGAACCGTCCTCCCCGATGATCTCGAGCGCTCTGTCCCCGGTGGCGACCTGTAGCGCCTGCACACCCACTTCGACACCCACGGGCAGCGCGACTGCCGTGCCCATCCACTTGGCGAACTGCGCCGACCCCATACCGCTCAGCTGGGCGGCCGCCTCGGCCCCACCCGCCTGAATGGCCCGCTGTAGGTTCGCGCGCATCACGGCGACCTCGGCACGCCCCTGGACCAGCGTGGATTCGACCGCCGGCGCGGCCGAAACCTGACCGGCCGGCCCCGCCGCCGCGGCGGCGGCCAGCAAACCGTAGATCTTCCACGCCAGGTGGATGCCGAACGTGAACATCACGCAGAGCCATTTCTCCGCGTCGTTGGCCGCCGCCTGTCCCTGATCGGCCAAGGCATTCACGTCCTTGCCGAGCTGAGCGGCGCCCTGTCGATAGGAACTCAACGCCTCACGCAACTGTTCGGCCGTCTCACCTACCGAATCCTCTTGCGTCAAAAGGCTGTCGATATCGGCTGAATGGCCCTCCAGTTCCAGACTGCGGGCACGTAGCTCGGCCGCCATCCGGCGCATCCCGGAAATGTCGGCGCCGGGAAGCTCCCCGCCGAACACCACCATCTCGATCGGAGCCCGCAAGAACCCGGGCAGATATTCGAAGGCGTTGCGCAACTGCACGACCGGGCTGAACAGTGAACCGTCCACCGCCCGACCTACCCCGGCCGGATTGCTGCGGCGACCAGCACCGCATACAGCAGTCGTGCCGGAATACCGGCATTCTCGCCGTGCCGGACCACCTCGGCGAACGCGACGCCGAGCGCCTCGTCCACATCGAACCCGCCTCGTTCCGTGGCATCCCCGGACAACTCGGCACGCCACTCCCGATAGCCGCGCACGATCTCCGACAGCGCAGGCCGCGGGCGCGGCTGGGTGTCCAGGTACTCCGAGATCAGGATGCGTTGTGCCCGCCGGTGTGCGACACCGCCACCGGCAGCGTCGAACGCCCGGCCGAATGCTCGCAAGGTGGACGTGTAGATATCCGGCTGTGTCGTCTCGACCGTTTCCTCGGTATCGGCGGTGTCGTCCTGCGGGGGTGCGGGTGGCCGGGATGATCGGTCAGGTGGCTGTGGCTGTTGCGAGGCGCGGCGGTCGAGGGTTATCGACCGGGCAGCGCTTCCGCTGTCCGGCTGCGCACCGACCCAACGCACCGGACCGAGCTCGTCCTCGACCTCGGCGACCGCCACGGTCTCCAGCACGATCATCGGGTAGTCGGTGAGGACCCGGTCCACCGCGCTCACGAACTCATGTACCGGCGCGAGCTGAAGATCGGGGGCATCGAAACCTGTCACCTCGAGGCCGTGCCGCTCGGCCAATGCGCGTGCCAGCTGTTCGATTGCCGGATCGGCCGGCGACCGCTCGCGGCCGCCGCGCCGATCACGGTCGCGGCCATTGTCACCGGCGGGTGAGTTCGGTCGTGGTGGGGGACTTTGTTGCGGAGCCGACCCAGTGTTCGCGGGCCTACCAGCGTTTCCAGGGGAACCCGGCATGCCGGGTCGGCCGGGCGTGGGGGGCGGCGTCGCGGTCCACGGGGCTCCGGCCCGTCCCGTCGGCCCTGCGACCGGGCTGCCGGACGGTCTTCCCGACGGCTGGGGCGTGGTACGCGATGGGGCTGCTACCGGTGGGGGCGAGACCGCGGAGGACGGTGGCGGCACCGCCGATCCGGACGGCCGGCCGGGGGTGCCGGTCGCCTTGTTGCTCACCGGAGGGGATTCGGGCCGGGAACGACTCCACGGCGAATCGGATCGTGATCCGTTGTCCGCAGCGGCACGCCCCGCGGATCCGTCCGGTGCCGATGCGCTACCGGGCCGGTTGTGCCCACCGGCCGGGAGCTGGTCGGTGCTCCGTGGCCCCTCGGCGGGATAGACCGGCGAATTCTGCTCCGGTGTCACCGTGGCCTGATCGGTTGGGTTCGGCCGGATGCCATCGACCGGCGATTGCGGGCCGACCGCACCCGCCGGGGGCGACTCGACGAGACCGACCGGTCCGGGGCCCGGATCCTGGGCAGACCCGGCCACGCGCGCGGCGCCGTCGATGTCCTGCGCACCGAGGTTGTGCGCGGTGCCGATGATACCGGCCGCGTTACTGCGCATTCCTTCCGCCATGGCCTGCACGGTGGAAAGCACTTGTTCGGCGCGCGGCGTGAACTGCTCGGCGAAGGTGCGCCCCATGTAGTCGTCGCCGAAGCTGCCTTCCGCCTGCTGCAAGCAGTACCGCAGCCCGGCGTGTGTTTGCTGCACCCGATCGGCGATATCGGCCAGCCGCGCACCGCGCTCACGCAGGCCATCCAAGTCCAGTCGCAGTTCGCCGCTCATCGCCCACCTCGGGCAGCGGGCATCGGTCCGCCGGTCCGCAGCCGGAACCGGCGCTCGAAATCGGTGATGAACGCCGACAGCGGCACCGACGAACTCGACCTCTCCACCACGCCATCGTCGGCGATATAGAAGACCGCCCGGTCGAGCGCGATCTCACCATCCGGCACCGGTGATCGCACCATCCAGCCCACGCTGATCCGCTCGGCCCGCAACGTCGAGAGCGGGAACCCGGTCGTGTCGTAACCCCGGCTGCGGATGTGATCACCGACGAGGTTCAGCGCCTCCTCTTCCCGGATCCCCACGACGTCACCCGCGACCAGATCAGCGAGCACGAACTGGAACAGGGCGCCGTCGAGATCGACCTCGGCGTCTTCACCCACAACTTGCGCGACCGCCGCGCGGGTCACCGCCCCGGCCTGCGCAGCCGACACCAGCACTTCAGCGGCATCCGGCGACGGCCCGTCCAGCACGCCCGCCACCACCTTCGCCACCGTATCGACCGTCCATACGGCGGGCAACGCAGGTGCGCATTCCGCCATCGGAGCGGATTCGCCGCGGTACCACCGTCCCTGATCCCACCAATAACAAAACGACAGCATGCCGGTCATCACGCGCGGATTGAGTACCGGGTCGGTCACCCAATCCGGGGCTCCGGCAAATAATTTCGGCATCGCTGCGTGCCCGTTGTAGGCGGCTTCCAGCACCGGCGCATCCCAGACACCGCCCGACAGCACCGCCCGGTCGCCGGGCAACAGCGTCAACGTTGAACCGCTGTGTCCCGAACTTTCGAAGATGCCGACCGACGGGCCGATCCGTGGGCCTCGTTCCGATCCGGCCGCCACGAAGGCCGCGGCCAGCACCGTCCACCGGGCCCACACCACCGCCAGATCCGGCAACTCGCCGATCACCGGGGTTGCCTGCACGCCCGCACTCCGATCAGCGCGCACACCGTCCGCGGCCGCGCGCGGTGACCTCGACTGGGGTTCACCGCGTCCGAGGTATGCGGCCAGCCAGACAGGCAGCCTGCTACGCGGATACCGTTCCAGGTCAGCCAGATACGCCTGCGGCGCGAACAATTGCTCACCGGGAAACGGCTCCGCGCCCCGATCGGCGACGACCCTGGCCCCCTGGGTATCGACGTGCACAACCAGCCGCCACCACGGCCCGTTCTCGACGGCGACAGACAAGGCTCGATGCCGGCGCACCAACTCCCACACCGCGTCCGACACCTGACACCGGACCGGGTCGGCGCCGTCATCGGCCAGGAACAGCGCCGATTCGGCGACAACGGTCATCGCGAACGCGGCCTCGAACCGGCGTCGCCTGTCCGGCACGAGCTCACGCAGCCCAGCGATGATCCGATCGGCCAGATCCGCGAGCTCCGGACTCTCGGACCCGATCACAGCACACTCCCACCTCAGCGGATCTCTGTCCTGCACGCCGATCTGCGAACCTCGACCAGAGAGCGTTGTTCGGCCGTCAGGATCACACTCGGGTCGAAGATTTTCGCAATCCGGGCGCGAGCGCAACCGACCCTGTTGCCAGCCATGACAAGGACGCCGACGCGCATGCTCTCGTCGAGCTGTTTACTCCCGCTGAACTAGAGGAGATCCACGTCGACCCGGACGAATTCTGTTCGGAATGAATGGTTTACGCCGGCGCCGTCAGCGCGACAGTGGCCGTAACCCTGCCGCAGACCAGCAGCAGGACGTTACGCATCCAAGCCACGGCCACACGACGTCGGGCGGCGGGCATGACACACTGATCCCACCCGACCTGCCACAACGACTCCCCGGTCCGGACATCCACCCGGATCAGGTCCCGCTGTTCCGCCGGCAGCATCATCCCCGACATCAACACCAGTTTCGGGCCGGACTGTGAGGCAAACGCGAGGTCGGGTCGAAACAAACAGGTCAGGCCCGGTGCTAGCACCGGGCCTGACCTGTGGTTGAAGTGGAGCTAAGGGGACTCGAACCCCTGACCCCCACACTGCCAGTGTGCCAAGGGCTTTCCATCTAGTGTTGCCCCGTCTCGCCCGTGCTGGTCAGGGGCGCAACACCGTCTCGTCAGTGTCGCCCATTCTATGCGCTGATTGCATCCCTTGGCACGCTGGTGGCAAGTTCAATCCGTGTTGCAACCTGCAATGATGTGATCGGTTGGTGCGCTGGCGTGGCGGAAAGAGTGTCGACCACTGCGCAGCGCAGCGGCCGGGCGAAAACTCCCACGGGCCAGGAGAACCGCCGGTGGACTGGTAGCAGATGCTGTAGTTCCTCGATCGCAAGGTGCCCCGCCCGCTGGGCCAGGGTCGCGACCGTAACCCCGAGTTGCCGCGCCATCTCCTCCGCGGTTTCGGTGAACGGCAAGAGCGCGGCCAGATCGGCAACGGAAATCAGGAGACGCGCGGCAAGGCGTTCCGCGGCGGACTCGCGCTGTGTCGCGGCGCCCGGTTCGGCGTGGTGGTCGAGCAAAATGTGGGCGTGCATGTGGGCGCACATGCTGCGCATCTGCTCATCGCTGAGGTCCGCGGACAGGAGAACGGTCTGTTCGTCTCGGATCAACCACGCATCCGCGGCGAGATCAGGGGCAACGCCGAGCGTGTAACCGGCTCTCAGGACATCAGCAAAAGGGTCGTACACCGTACCGCCTACTTCCGTGCTCAACTCTCTGGGATTGTTCGGCGGTGTTGCTCCTGTGACTCTCGCTCGCTGCGGAGACCTCGCCTTGAATCCAGGGTCGTTGGCAAGCGACGAAATGTTACGCCCGGTTTGCTAAGACTTTTACTGACCCTTTTCCTGCGCCTTGATGAACTTTACGTATTCGCGCACCTTATCCACCGATTCCGGGGACAGGCCGGAGACGTCGACAGTCTCGACGCCCAAACCTTGCGGGGTCGCGCCGACCACTTCCGGGTTGAACCCTGCAAGCTCCAGCATTTCGTTGATGTCGAGGCCGACCGCGGACGCCATGCGGGCGATGGTCTCCGGGGTGGTGCGGACGTCGACCACGATGCCGCGCACTCTTTCCCAACCTAGTTCGAGCTGGCGCCAGCGCGATTCGGAGATGCCGGCGCGCTTGGCGGCCTCACGCTTGGATAAGGGGGCAGCTTCGCGTGCCTGCTGTACTCGCTGCCCGAAGGCCCATTGGGGTCTCATGCGATCAGTATGGACACAAATGCGCGCGAAGTACAGATCCTTAGGTGACACACACTGCGCAGTTTGTGTAGGATGCCTCTCCTTTAAATTTGGTTTGTCTCAGTTGGGCAGCCTGCCCTTATGTCATGTCACGCTGCGCACTCGCCTCGACATTCCTCGGTACGCCTCGACCCTCTTGGTTGCACTGCGCACGCACTGCGCGTAGTGTGATTGGCGTCAACGAGACACCGGCCCGGCCGCCACCGGGCCACCCGAAAGGAACCAACCCCATGTCCGCGGAAGTCGCGAAATCGACTGCAATACCCCTAGATCGGCGAATCGCGCTGACCGCCGAGGAAGCCGGCCTACTGGCCGGATTCGGCAAGACCTTCATCGAGCGGGAGATCGAAGCCGGACGGTTGTCCGTCGTGTTCCCCTCCGGTCACAGCCGCTCTCGCAGGATCCGGCGCGTCGACCTCGACGCGTGGCTCGACGCGGCCCCCAACCAACCGGCCGCCTAACCCCTCATCTGCCCCTGAAAAGGGGTTCGGCCCGCGTCTCTCCGCCAAGAGAACTGCGACACGGGCCTTCGCACCCGAAAGGAACCAACCCCAGATGCCCTCCGAGCATATCACCCTGGATGCCGCGTTCGCGGCCCTCAACGCAGCCGCTCCCGTCTACGACCGGTTCGGTAGTCGCGGTGTCCGGATGTCCTGGCACGTGGACTACTGCACGGTGTCGGTGGACGTCCCCGAAGCATGGACCGGACTTCCCGGCGCCCGCTCCGTTGCAGATGGCCGAATCGTGATCGTCGAGTACCGCGGCGTGACCGCGGTCGACGCCATGAACGGCTGCCTGGCCGCGCTCGAAAACGTGAGCCGCGCTGCTCACTCCCGCGCTGCCGCTGAGTTGTCGGCATGAACCGGCCGGAGCGGCGCGAGCCGCTGACCCCCGCTGCTGCCCACTTGATCGCTGCCGCGGTCGGAACCGTGCTCGTCGTGCTCATGCTCGGCGTCATCTACCTGGTGCGGGTCGGAGTGATCGCGTGACCACCATCGAACAACCGCTGTCGGCTCTACTTCCCGGCAGCGAAGAGTGGTCCCGCAAGATCACCGCAAGCAAGATCCCCGGCCTGTTCAACGCGTCGAAGTACTCATCCCCGGTGAAGGAGTATCACCTCCTCCGCGGCGAGGTCGACCCGGACGGTACGAACGAGGCTATCGAGCGTGGCAACGATTTCGAGCCGGTCATCCTGAAACGGTTCTTCCGCCGCCACCCCGAACTGGAGCGCCTTCCGGCGGGGTCGTTCTCACGGCCGGGTCTGGAGTCGTGGGCGGCCGGGACACCCGACGCGATGGCGCGGCATCGCCAGACGGGCGAGGTATTCACCGTTGAGGCCAAATCGGACGGCAGGGGCGACCACCAGTGGGGCCCGCCCGGCTCCGCCGAGATCCCGCTCGGCTTCTATCTACAGAAGCAGTGGCAGCTGCACATGACCTGCTGTCTACGCGGCTATGTGGCTTACCTGGGTCCGTTCTTCGACGATGCCGACTACCTCATCGAGTACGACAGCGGCCTGGCCGCCGATATCGAGGCGTTTGCCCGGGACTTTCACGCAAACGCGATGAACCCGAACGGTGTCCCGCCCGAGGTCGACGGACACCGGGAAACCTACAACGCGATCCGGCGGGCACACCCGGAGATCGACCGCGGCGAACATGAGGATTGGCCGATCTCGCTCGACCTCGCGCACCAGTACGAAGACGCGGTGAACGGTCTGGCCGCCGCCGAGGAAGCGTTGAACCTTGCGTCGTCGACGGTGCTGCGCGTCATGGGTAACGCGCGTCGCGCTGTCATCCCCGGCGGAACCACCGCCAGGGGCAAACCCAAGGTTCAGGTTGTCGCGACGCGACGGCCGTCGAAACGCGGTGTTGCGCTCTACAAGATGAGCAAACCGCTCGACTGGTCGCTCACCGAGAGCGCCCAGTAACCGACCTCGATTCGAGGTCACACCCCGTACGCCCGGCATCGGCCGCCACCGGTGCCGGGCACCACGAAAGGAACCAACAGCGCATGTCCGCAACCCTGAAAACCCGTCGCCCCACCGGTGTCGTCCCTTGGCCGCTCATCCTCGTTGAGGGCGGCGAGAAATGCGGCAAGTCCTGGGCCATGGCGGAACTCACCGCCGATGAACGGATCGGGCGCGCATTCTGGCTCGACCTCAGCGAAGGCGCAGCCGACGAATACGCAGCCGTTCCGGGCGCCGACTACGAAGTCGTAGACCACGATGGGACCTGGGGGGACATCGTCGGGCAGGTCGCAGCCGTCTGCGAGGAAGCCGCGCGGGCCGCCGCCGCGGGCGAGCCGCCGGTCGCGCTGCTCGTCGACTCCATGACCGCCGAATGGGAGATGCTGAAGAAGTGGGTGCACGAGCGCGCCCGCAAATCCCCTAGCGGCCAGAAGATCCTCGCCAAGGACCCGGACGCCGAGATCAAACCGGCAATGAACCTGTGGAACGACGCCGCCGACCGGCACAACCGGCTCATGCGGATGCTGATGTCGTTTCCCGGCGTGGTCGTCATGACCGCCCGCGGTAAAGAAGTCGCCGCGCTCGACGCCTCCGGCCGCCCGATCCCCAATGAGAAGGACTACAAGGTCGAGGGGCACAAGGCGCTCGCGTTCGACGCGTCGGCATGGGTGCGGTTGTCGCGTGACGTGGCGCCCCGCATCATCGGCGCGCGATCGGTGCGGCACGGTATCCGCCCCGGTGTCGACAAGCCGAAGCCCGCGCCTAACTTCTCTCTTGCGTGGATGATTTTCGATGTCCTGGGCTGCGACCCGAACACGGCGAACGTGCGGGACCTGCGCGCCCTCGACTCGACACCGGACCCGGCGCCCGAGCCGCCCGCCGGCGGCGCCCCGGTGTCGAATGTCGCGGACCGTGCCCGCGGCATTGTCGCGTCGGGTGCGTCGCGTCGCGGCCCGGCCCCGGACGCCGTCGCGCGTCGTGCCGCGGAGTTGCGCCAGCAGACCGCCGACGCCAACGACCGCGCCGCACTCCAGAACATCTGGAAGCTCGCGGGCGAACTCCCGGACGCCGAGTGCGACGCTATCCGGGCCAAGGTTGAGGCGAAGGTCGCGACGCTACCCGCTGCGAGTGATGCCGCGTGACGGGCCTCGAACACCACGGCGCACGCCGCGGTCGCCGCCGGGCTGTGTGCGGCACCGATGCCGGATATCACCGGCACTACCGGGATAAAAAACCGCCGTGCGACGCATGCCGCGCGGCCCACGCCGCGACCAATCGCGCCGTACGGGCACGCGGCGACCTACCCGGAACCCTCCGCATCGACTCGCTGTTGTTCGCGTCGATATACCTCGAAACCTCCCCGGAACGGCAGGTCGACGCGGAAGCCGCAATCGGACGCGACACGCTCGACCTGCTCGTCGCGGCGCTCGATCGGCTCGCGTCATGAGCCGCGCCGGGTCGCACTGGGTGACGTGCCAGACCTGCGGGAAACGCCGCTACTTCTCGCGACGCGACGCCCGACGCGTCGCACGAAACACGCCCGGCCACCGCCTCAACACCTACCAGTGCGACGAGCAACCTGGATGGCACATCGGGCACCTGCCCAACCGGGTCCGGTTCGGTGACGTGACGCGTGACGAACACTTCGCGTCGAAACACGTAACCGGGCTCCGGTTCCTCGACGTCGCGTGACCGTCCCGATAGCGGCCGATCTCAAAGCGTGGATCCTGGTATCGCGCTGCGAGGTCGGCCGCACCATGTGGCGGACCCGCCCGCCCTGCGCCACGGCGCCGCGGTGGGCGATCCGGCGCCACGACTGCGACGCCCGGCCGCCCTGGCTATCGCCCGCCACCGTGTGCCGCGCGCACCTGGTCGAACTCTCCCACCTCCCCTACCCGTCGGTGACCTGCTCCGCATGCCGGACGCGGTTCCCCGCCTTCCGCCACCTCGTACCCGAGATCGGGCCGCTATGAACAAGTTCCTACCCCACCACTACGCCGACCAGCCCCGCGCATACGAGGACGCCGCCGCCGGCGTTCTCCCCGCCGAAGCTCTCACACCCCGAGACCGACGCCTACTCGTCCGCGAGCTGGTCGCCGACGGCCTCACCGACGCCCAAATCGCCCGCCATACCGGCTGGACGCTCTACACCGCCGCGCGGATCCGGGACTCGATCAGCCTGCCCCCGAACCAGCCCAAGCAGGAGACCGCACATGCGTAAAGACTCCCGGCCGTTCATCACGATCAACGTCGACATGCCCCGGCACCCGCGGTTCGCCAGCCTGTCCAAGGCCCAGAAATGGACCATCGTCGAGGCATGGTGCCACTGCGGCGAATACCTCACCGACGGAGTGATCGACGCCGCAACATGGCGCGGTCTGGCGACCAAACGGGACCGAGACGCGATCCTCGCCACCGGCGCCGCAATCGAGTTCCGCAAGGGCCAGCCGGTCGCCCAATCGAACGGATTTCAACAGGATTTCAGCAAAATTCGATCCGATTTCGAGTCCGCCACAGGCCGACCACTCCCGGCGGATTGCGTCATTTTTCCCGGCTGGATGGACCACCAGCGGACCCGCTCCGACGTCGAGGAAATGAAAGAAAAGCGCAGGTCAGCAGGCCAAAAAGGCGGACAGGCCAAAGCTCGGAACGCTACCAAACAGGGTAGCGGGAACGTAGCAAGTGCTACAGCAGATGCCTACCAAACACCTACCAAAAACGTGCCAGATACAGATGCATATACAGAAGTAACTACTAACGTAGTTACTCCCCCCAACCCCCCAGAAGGGGCCACCGCTCCGCGTCCGGTGAGTGTCGACCCCGCCGGGTTCGTCGAGTTCTGGGCGGCGTACCCGCGGCGAACCGACAAGGGGGGCGCCCGGAAGGCGTACGCGAAAGCGGCCCGCAAGGTCGACCCGTCCGTGATCGTCGCGGCTGCGCGTCGTCTCGCCGACGATCCGAACCTGCCCGAGCCGCGGTTCATCCCGCACCCCTCGACGTGGCTCAACGGTGAACGCTGGGACGACGGTCCGCTGCCGTCCCGGTTCGCCTCCGCTGCCCCCGCCGACGGGCGCCCGACGCTCACCCCGGGCGAGATGAAGTTCGCGCGGGCCGAAGCGCTCAAGAGCAACCCGGACCCGCGGATCCTCGCCGCCGCCGGTATCCCGATGCCGGAGCCGCGGGCCACCGTGACCGCGCTCGACGAGTGGAGCCGGACCGCGCTGGAGATCGGTGAGGCGTCGTGAACGCTGACGAGATCATGGTGTTGTTGCAGGTGGCGCAGTCCTACGACTCCCGGAATATCGACCGGCTCATGCAAACGGCGTGGCTCGACGCAGCCAACCGGGCCCGCTGGGAGCGCGACGCCGCGCTGGTCGCGATCCGGGAGCACTACGCCGAACGAACGGATCGGATCATGCCCGGTCACGTCACAGCGTTGATCCGGACTTTCCGGCCGGTGTCCTTCGCCCCGGAGTATCAGCGTGCGCTGCCGTCCGCTCCGCCTGCGAGCGCTGAGACGCGAGATCGGCTCTATCGGGCGCTGTTCGGCGAGCGGGGGCGAACACAGGAGTTGCGGAAAGGGGTCCTGTCGCGACGCTGGCGGCGTGAACCGGCGGTCCGCATGACGGAGGGTGGTCCGGAGCCGCAGAGGGCGTTTACGGGCGATCTGGGGGCAATAATCAACGGCACGAGAAAGGACGCGCAGTGAGCGACCGCGAGCGGTACATCGTGGGCCACATCGACGGAGATACCTTCTACGGCGACATGTGGGAACCGAACGACTTGGCGGCGAGCCGCGAGGCTGCCCTGCGTGACGTGGCAGACCGGAACGGCGACGGTGAGCCCGGATGGAGTGCCTATCGGCTCGTGCCCGTCGACGACGTCGAGTCCGAGCCGGCCGAACCCGTCAAGGGGCCCGCTATGTCGCGGATCGCATGCCGATTCGGTCGCGACGAGTGGCAGCCGGTCCCGCTCCTGGACGAGCGTGCTGTGTTCCCGCTGGATCCATGCTATTGGACCGATCAGCAGAACCGGAAGCGACTCTGGCTCACACTCGCAGACGGGACCGGTTGCACGTTCCTTTCGGCCTGTGGCGGGACCGCAGTCCCCGAGGCGCTGATGATCGAGTCAATCTCACCTCGTTGCGGCAAGCACGCAGCCTCCGAACGATGCCCGCAATTGGACGGCTGGCGCGGGTTCACCCATCAGGAAGGATCGAGCGCATGAGCGACGACGAGTACGGCCTCGACTGGGACGCGCCAGCGATCGGCGAGGACTACGCCGTATTGCCAGACGGCCGCGTGCCGGTGTACGTGTTCGTGACCGTCGAGGACCAGGCGTATTGCGTGACGCCCTGGCACACACGTAAGGCACCGTTGATCCTGTCGGCCGCGCAGATAGGCCGGGACTGCGATATTCCGGCGGGTGAGGTGATCGGCAGGGAGTTCACGGCTGCCGGCGGCGAGCATGAGCCGCTGCACGACTTCCGGCTGGTGCATGATCCGCGCCTGTAAGATGATCCACGGGAAAGACCCCGGCAGGTTCCGACTGCCGGGGCCTTTCTGTCTTACAACTCGTCGTCGAACCTGAGCACTTCCATCGTCGCCGCGAATCGTGTCAGGGCGTCGTCTGCGGCCTCACCGCACCACACCTCGAAGTGACTCATTCGAGTAAGCACCATCGCGGCCAGCCAATCGAGCGCGAGCTGGTCGACCAGTTCGACGCGGTGGGGGTCGGCGGGCATATCCCGGAGGATGTCCCGTGCGCCCACCACGTCGGCGCGGAGCGTGTGGGGCCGCCAGCTGTCGAGTTCCAGGTCCGGAAGCTCGATCGGCAGCGGAAGCGCGGTGAGAAACACTTTCCGCATTGCCTGGTAGGCGTCGTGGAGGCGTTTTGCGCGGTTCTCGGTCATCCGAGTTACCTGCTCTCTGTTGAGTTCTCAATGTGGTTGCCAGCGTTGCCGACTCCTCTACTATAAACCCCGGGGTTGAATAATGTCAACCCCGGGGTTTATAGTAGGTTCACCAGCACGAGAGGACCCACAGTGACCAGCAACCCCTGGCAGACACTCGCCGCCCGCGCCCGAGAACTCGCCGAACTCGCAGACCGATACGCGACCATCGCCCCCGCCGGTCTCGCGCCCACAGAGGCCGGCGACCCCCTCGCAGACCTCGACGCGCTCGCCCGCGAGATCGCCCGCGATGCGTCCGCCTGCCGACGCGCCACCTATCAAGCGCTGACAGACATCGGGATCCCCAAGGCTGAAATCGGCCGCCGATGGGGTACGACCGGCGCGGCCGTGGGCAAGGTGCTCAACCGCAGCCAATCGGACCCGCGCGAACGCTGACGACGCCGGTCAATCCTGCCCGTGCCCGCACTCGGGACACCGGGGCGGCGTGAAGATCACCGCCCCGCAGGTCCGACATGTGTGAGTGCGATGGAATCCCCCGACCGCAGGGCAAGCCATGGAACCGACCAGCACCCGGCGCGCGCCGAGCCTGTGACCGTTCCGGCACCACACTGGCGCGGGTTCCGCCATTCCTTCGGGCACCGGGTACAGCCGCAGCGGATCGGAGACGACACGCCCGCGGACCTCATAGACCGGCTCCCACAAGTCGCACACACGTTCGATTATGCTCCGATCTGTGATCGAAATCGGCGACAAGGTACGTATTGGAGAGTCAGGCGGGGCCGTGTTCGTCGTGCAAGAGGTCGACGACAGCGAGGACCGTGCAGTGATCGAGGCTGCGGACGAAGCGCCCGGCCGGTATCCGTTCTCCATGCCACTCGCCGCCCTGGTCCCTGCCAGCGAATAGGCGGAGGTCAACGCTCCAACGACGGGCCGCGCGAGGAGATATGGTCACGGTGTGATTCGTGAATGGATCAGCGACCAGGCCGAACTCGCACGGATCAACGTGCAACTGGCTAAACGGCGCCTATCGAATGTGTCGCGGGACCAATACCGCAAAGGATGGGAAGAGGGCTACCTCATCGGCCGAGAACACGAGCGTGATCACCTGCCGAACGCTGTGGACCGGCCGCGGGGCATGCCAGACCATCCGCAGGTGGAGGTCGACGGGATAGAGGTCGACGAAGGTATGCGCGACCTCCTCGTAGCCTTGTGGAAGCTGGAGCTCGACACGCAGTTCTCATGTCAAGGCGAGCCAGACTCCTTCACTCCCAATCAGCCATACTCCGGGAATAAGGCAGCCCATATCGTCTTCGGCGATATCTCCCACGCGTACAAGTTCCTCACGAAAACTCTTGAGTTGCTGGAGATGCCGCCACACTATGAGGGGGGCTTGGGTCTCCACACCATGACCCGGCTGTGGCCGGAAACTTCCGACCGGGCGAGCGTCGAGTTTTCGCCGGAACTTCTCCCGCAGATCACGCAGGCATGGATCGAGTTTGAGAAGACCGTTCCACCAGCAGTCACGGGCGCTTAGGCGCTGGTAGGTCGATTTTCTGACCGCCGATAAGGGAATGTTATCGGCGGTCAAGATCAGGTTTCAGCGCATCGTTCGCCCGGGGAAGAAGTCGGGCGCCAACCGCTACCGGGCCCGCTCCCCACCCTCCGCGGCAGAACAGCAGGGGCATGCTAGGTTCGGTGCCAATTCCGCGTCGGACAGGGGAGTCATGGGCGTCACACGCGTACAGGTAGCACCGGCTAAGCCGCGGACTGCGAGTGCTTTACGCGACGCCGGACCGGGCGAGGAGTTCGCCGACGAGTTGACGGTGAGCGGGTTCCGGTACACGGGGACCGATGCCGGTATCGATGGCGGAGAAGCCATCGCCGTGAGCGCGTCGGAATTCTCGGGCGCGCGGATCGTCGGCACGCTGGCCCGGACCACGTTCGACAACTGTGTGTTCTCCTCGTGCGACCTGTCGAACCTGCGCGCGGACGAGACTTCGCTCCTGGAATCGGAGATCACACAGTCCAGATTGACGGGACTTTCGCTGAGCGACGGTGTACTGCGAGATGTGTCCGTAGACGACACCCGCGCGGACTTGGCGTCGTTTCGCGGCAGCAAGTTCCAAAAGGTGGTGTTCACCGGCTGCAACCTGGCAGGCGCGGACTTCCAGAGAGTCAGGTTCCGCAGCGTCCGGTTCGAGGGATGCGACCTCACCGGCGCGCAGTTCTCGCAGGCGAATATCGAGCACAACACCACGTTCGTAGACTGCCGACTGATCGACGTGCGCGGGGTGCGCGGCCTGAAAGGCGCTAAGGTGCGCGGTGACGACCTGCTCGGGCTGGCCGGCAGCCTGGCCCGAGAGGTCGGCATCGACGTGGACTGGTAACTCAGGCCGCGACCGCGTAGGTAGAGAATCTGTCCCCAGAAATCGACTCCTCGACGTAATCCCAATCGAGGGAGAACGCGAACTCCGCAAGCTGATGCACGAGAAGCTGCCCGTAAGGCGTGAACAGCTCTCGCTTGTTGTTCAAACCGTCACAGCATTCCCGCAGCGAGCCCGTGAACTTATCGACCAGCTCCGTCTCGCCACGCTGGTGCTGCATCCACATCAGCGGCACCGCAACGACAGCCGAATGGAAGGCCCGATCGAGCGGCCGGAGCTGACCGAACTTCACCGCAGACAGCACGCGGTACCGGTCGGCAGCGAGTTCGGCCACAGGCTTCGTGTAGAGCCCATGCACCATGTCACCGACGAACAAGTTCAGGTGTGTGGCCTCATGGACGAGAGACTCGGCGAAGTCGTACACGTTCCAATCCGGCCCCGGGCTCAGGGCCACCAGGCCGGGCAGGTGCGCAGCCGATCCGCCACCGGTGCTGTCGGAGGGCAGCAGGATGACATCGGTGACCAGGAGGTCGACGAGGCGCCCGAGATCTGTGTTCAAGTCGCGGACATACTCGACGGCTTGCGAGACGCGGCCGGGCCACAGGTCGCGTTCTTCCGCCGTCGACGGCCGCAGGCCCTTGAAAATCCCGTCGAAAACGTCGGCTTCGTGCAGGTAGTCACCCCAACCGCCGTCCTCGTAGTGGATTGCTGAACCGTGCAGTGGCGCGTCGATCGGCCGGTGTCGGCTGACCGCTTCTCGGTAGGACGAGGGCAGCACCGCGGGGTCGGGGGCTTCCCCGATCACCGCCCGCGTGTACCTGGCGACGTTCTCGTAGGCGTGGCCGACATTCAGGAAATGCATTGCGAAAGTCCAATCAGAAAGTGTGTGTGAGACGAAAGCGGGCGGGCGGCGGAGTACCCGCCGCCCGCCCTCAGATTTCGGTCAGCAGACCTATCAGGTCCAGCCGCCCATCATCGCCGCGTTGTCGTCGCTGCGGAACCGGGCGATGCGCTCCCGCACAGCCGCGTCGGCTGCCTCGGAGTCCTCCGCGGCCCGCTGAACCGCGTCGCCAACGATCGAGCCGTTCTTGAGATTACTCATGGCATTCCTTCCACTTTTCGATTTCTTGATCCCCTGGCCAGGGCTTGACGACGGGCTAAATGCCCGCCAGCTTTTCCCGCGCAATGCGGAAGTTGTTTGCGTCGAGGAGTTCTCGCCGCCTCTGATCTATCCGCGCTCGTCGTTCATGGGCGAGCGACACCGGCGTCGCTGTCCGACATCACGCCATCGGCACCGACGACTTCGAAGAGTTCGGCCAGCGCGCGCCATTCACGATCGGCCCATGCGTCCTCGGCGGTGAGATGGGGCACGACCACCACCTCTGCGCGATGGTCGAGCGCGTGCTCGACGGCGATCATCACGGCCAGCCGTGGCACGGCCGTGTCAGTGACGGCGGTGTACACAACATTGAGGCGGTGCTGCTGAGTCAGTCGCTCGATATCCCGACGGTCGGCGTCGGCATGGCGTAGGACGATCGCACGCTTCGGTTCAGCAGACATGACGTACCTCCTCGGCCGGCGCGGACCTCAGGGCCTCGATCGTGGTAGCGAATTCGCGCCGCAACCGCACTATCCGCTCGTTGTCTCTGTGCAGCTTCCCGGCGATGCGCCGGAGCGTCGTAAGGTCAGCAGGCACGCCGCACCTCGCCGTGCGCCGTGGCTTTTGGCTCGACAGTCAAGGGCGCATTTGGAGCACGTAGCCCCTCCAGAACCTCTTCGACAGTTGCACGGTCGTAGCATTCGCTGTCGCGCCAAAGCCGCAGGGTGGCGGACATTGCCCGGTTGGTCGGAGCCCTGACTGGCAGCGTCGGGATCTCTGTCATGCAATTCAGAGTGCGGGTTGCGGATCAGGGAATAACAGCCCTGTAATGGGTAGAAACGGGTAATTTCGGTTCAAACCGTCTGGGGTGAAAGGAGCGGGGCTATGGTGGGGATCGACTGGACAGCGCAGGACATACGCGCCCTCCGTGAGTCTCTGCGGCTGAGCCCGACAGAGTTCGCCCGAGTGGTGGGCGTAACGAAGCGAACTGTCCTCCTTTGGGAGCAGGAGCGAACGAAAACGCTCCACGCTTCCAGCCGCCGACTGCTGGACCAGGTGCTGACGCAAGCCGAGCCCCGCACTGTCGAGCGGTTCGAAGACGCGACAGGTCGAGGCCAGCACCTGGTTTCGGCTGAGCCGGAGGTTAAGGACGATATGAGGCGGCGCGATCTCATCGCGTGCATCGGGGCCGGGGTGGCCGGCCAGATGGCGGATTCGCTGATGCACGAGCCCGGCCGGATGACTGCGGCACTCGATGTGACATCGGTCAGCGAACGACGACTCGACTACTTCGATGCCCTGACATCAGATCTCGGAAGACGGGTTGTGCAGGTCCCGCCGCGGACATTGCTTTCGTCGGCATTGGACAATTTCCGCGCTGTGCGGGCGTGCCTGTCGGAGCGGCAGGCCACCTACAACCAGATTCGGCTGGTGCGTGTTGCGGGTCGGCTGGCCAATGTGGTGGCCGAGATCCTGTTCAACGAGGGCTATTTCGACGAGGCACGTCACTGGTACATGACTGCGATCCACGCCTTCCAAGACATCGGCGACCGCTACTCTGAGGACATCGCCCTGGCTGGGCTGTCCTACCTGCCGACCTACAGCGCCGACCCGATCGGGGCCCTGGCTGTGCTGTCGCCTCGACTGGCGCAGAAGCCGATGTCAGGCGCTGCGGTGGCGTGGCTGTGGGGTATGGCTGGCCGAGCGCATGCAGTGATGGGGGATGAGGACGAGTTCCGGTTGTGCATTGCCAATGCTGCGACTGCCCTCGATAGCGCGAGTCCTGACGAGATCGAGCTCGGGATCTTCTCCTTCCGGCCGGAGAAGTTGGCGTTTTACGAGGCGATCGGCCATTCCCGTTTCGGGCGCACCGATCAGACCTCCGTTGCAGCGCACCGGGCGCTGTCCATGTACGACCCAACAGAAACCACCGAACCTTGCCTGGTTCGCCTGGAATACGCATCCGCCCTGCTCGCGGCTGGCGAGGTGGACGAGGCGTGCGCCGTGGCGACGCAAGCTCTCACCAACGACCGAACCTATCTGGCAACCAGCGTCACCGGTCGAGCGCGACGGTTCGACGCAGACCTACGGGGGGTAAACAGTCGGGCTGTTTCCGCGTGGCGGGAGCAGGCGCGACCAGCATTGGAAGCGGTGAAGGCGTAGTGAGCGAACGGCAGTTACTGGAGGAGTACGTCGCCGGCGGAAAGCTGATGCAGCTGGCCACGGTCGACGAGATCGGGACGCCTCGCGTGTGCAGCGTCTGGTACCTCGCTGCGTTCCGCCCGGACAAGTTGTGGTTTCTATCGCGCAGGGACCGTGAACACTCCCTGAGTATCCGTCGCAACGCCCTCGTGGCCGGTGCCATCGTCGATATTGTATTGGACGAACTTGGGCAAACTGCGCGCGGTGTGTCGTTCTCGGGGCGTGCGGAGGAGCTGCCCGGCGTAGGGATCGAGGACCGGGCGCGGGCATTCGGTGTTCGCTGGCCGAATGCAGCTCCCGTTCTTGAGGCTATGCCGGAGGGCGCGTCGCGCCTATACGAGATCGCTGTCGCTGAATGGGTGTTGTTCGACGAGGAGAACTACCGGGGCGATCCGCGCCGCGTGATTCCCGGACTTTGAACGGTCCTCACCCTCCTTCGGCCCCGCCATTGCGCGGGGCCGTTTTTGTTCGCCGAACGAGGACCGCGCAGTTAGGGTGCGTAGTGCGCGCGCAGTGTTGACACTGTGCGGGCTGGCCCGTAATGTCAAACGCGTTGCACCGCAACCCCCGGACCGCCGCCACGGTCCACCCCACCGCCCGCGCCAACGGGCACCGAAAGGAACCACACGATGCGCACGCACGTGCTCGAAACATCTTCCGCCGCATATCAGTTCGCCGCACTCGCCATTGACGACGGCGACCTCCTGCTCGTCCCCTCCGAGGGCGTCGCTGGTTGGCTCGAACAGGCTTGGCCGATCGCCGCAACCGTCACGGTCGGCGACTTCCACCACCTGTCCGCCGCAACCCTGCTGCTCGCCGAACACCCCGACCGCGACCACGCCCACGTCGAACGCAAGGTCCGGGCCGCGCTCGCCGCGCTCAAGGAAGCCCGCGAGAACGCGCTGGAGGACGAGGCATGGGACCGAAACGCCAGCCTCGACCGCGCCGCGTGAACCGGGCGCGGCTGGCCGACGCACTCCGCGAACCGCGCGACCAGCCCACCCTCGCGCTGATCTTCAACGTCGACGACGGCGGCCACGAATACGCGGCCGACCTGCTCGACCTCGCCGAACGCCCCTGACCGCCGCCACGGTCAACAACCCGAAGGAACCACGATGCACGCCAACCGTGCCACGACCCGCCGCCGAACCATGATCGAACACTGGGGGCTCTGCCAGCCCTGCAACGGGCTCGGCTGCCAGGACTGCGCCTATACCGGCGAGATCTCGGTGTCTATCCCGGTCGATCTCCACGAGATGCCCGGATACGAGGCCACCGCGTAACCGGACCCACCCCATTGCTGCTGGGTGCCGCGCCAACGGCACCCAGCAGACCGAAAGGAACCCACAGTGCTCGACCTCGACCCGCCAACCGTCCCCATCCGCGCCTACGCCCCACCCGCCCGGGTGCGCCCGTACGTACGCCCGGCCTGCCCGCACTGCTACGGCCGCGGAGGACTCCACACCCGCCCCGCCGACACCGGACGTCACGGCCGCTGCCCGGCCGCCCGCCCGTTCCGACCGGGTGTGTCGTGACTGAATCCGACGCTGACCGCTACCTCGCGGAGGCCAGGCGCCTGATCATCAACCTGCCAGCCGGAGGCGAATTCACCGTCGCCGCACTACAGCACCGCATGACCGCGGAAGGCTGGCCGCGGCTCGCAGAACCCCGCGCGCTCGGCGGAATGATGCTCAGCCTCCGAGCGCGGGGAATAGTACGCCGGATCGCCGTGAAGTCGACTGCGTTGCGGTCGCACGGCGGCACCGCGTCAGTGTGGCTGCGGACGGACATCACCCCGGCCGCGTACCGGCCGTTGCTCGCTGAGGCCGCGTCGTGAGGGGCGAAGAGGAGTCGTGGCACGGCACCGTCGCCGGGTATGTCCGGCACCGGTGCCGCCTCGACTGCTGCCGGAAAGCTCTCGCCGCCTATACCGCCGGGCGTCGCGAAGTCCGCCGAGCACTACTACGCATCGACCGGAACACCGGACGCCGGGTCGCCGTCTACGACCGGCGCGGCCGACTGCTCCCCCACGGAGTGCACGGCACTTACACCAATTGGCTGTGCCGGTGTGTGCCGTGCACGTCCGCGAACACCGTTGCATCCGCCCGAACCGGAAGGACTACCGCGTGAACCCGCCCACCCTCGACGGACAGCGACCACGAGACGAGCACGGCCGCCCGATCTACAGGTCATCCGAGACACCCCCGGCAAACGAACCATTCGCCCTGTGGCATGGCCGGGTCACACATCCGGACGCGGTCGCAACCTTGCAGCCCGACAAGCACCGCACCGCCTGCATGGGTGGCTGGATCGAGTCCGGGGACTGGTGGCTGCACTGCGGTGTTTGCCGTCCAGACCACGCGAACGGAAGCGGCCATGCCTGAGCCGGATATCGAGCGGACCGCCGCGCAGGTAACCGCGCTGTGGCATGAGGTACGGCAACTGCTCGCCCTGCTCCACCTCACCCTGCCAGACATCGTCGATATCGCGACAACCCGCGACCCGACCGCCGAACTCGCAGCCCGGATCAACGCGCTACCGGACGGATACGACATCCCCGAAACGACTCGCCGCTTCCGGCGGATCGCCGAGCTTGCCCGCGCGGCAAGTCGCGAAACCCCCACCCGCACTACCTTTAGGAGACCGCCATGGCTGGCGAGACCTCGCTGCCGATCATCGGCAACCTGACCGCAGATCCCGAACTCCGCTTCACGCCCGCGGGCGCCGCGGTCGCAAACTTCACCATCGCCTCCACTCCCCGCGTGTTCGACCGGCAGACGCAGGAGTGGAAAGACGGCGAACCACTGTTCATTCGCTGCAACGTCTGGCGCGATACCGCGGAACACGTCGCCGAGTCCCTGACCCGGGGCGCGCGCGTGATCGTCTTCGGCCATCTGAAGCAGCGAAGTTTCGAGACCCGGGAGGGCGAGAAGCGAACCGTGGTCGAGCTGGAGGTCGAGGAGGTCGGCCCGTCGCTGCGGTATGCGACCGCGAAACCACAGAAGGCCACCAGCGGTGGCGGTGGCAACGCGGGCGGTGGCGGTCGGGCCCAGCGCGCCAACGACGGCGACCCGTGGGGCAGCACCGCCCCCAGCCGCGCCAACGACGAGCCCCCGTTCTGAGCTAACCAGGAGGGGCGCCCAACGATGGGCGCCCCTCCACCCTGCGACCCTGCCCCCAAGGAACACGCCCATGATCCGCACCCTTGACCCGTACGTGGTCGAAGAGGACATTTCCACCGCTGAGATCCAGCGGCGGCGACGCCCCGGCACGCGAGCCGCGACGATCTCCGAGGAGGAAACCAATCTGATCGGCGAATACTTCTGGCTCGCCGAGGACGGGCTGCCGTTCGAGATCATCGCCCGCCGACTCGGCAAGACCGTCGACGCCCTCGAACAGACGCTGCACCGGGCGGGCCTGCATCACCGCACCCCAGAGCGGGCCGCCGTCGACCGAGCCCTGGACGCGCTCATCGCTCGCGGCGACGGATACCAGTTCACCTCCGATGACCTTCCGCAGGTTGACCTAGCAACCATTAGCCACGTGTTGAAGACTGCCAAGAGCGCCGGCCGCATCCAACCGGCCGGGAAGACCAGCGATAACAAAAAACTGTGGATCGTGTGCGCCGCGAAGGAGGACCAGTCGTGACCGAGGAACCCCGCATCGTCGACCGGGCCGCGCACACGGAACGTTTGGGTCTCGACCAGCAGATCGCCGCCCTGACAACTGAGCTCGCCGCGAAGATTCGACCTGATGAGCGGATGGAACATCACCGCGGATTGCTGGAGTTGCAGGAGTTGCAGCGGCTCCGCCGGGACGCGTTCCGCCGCGAAGTTGGCTGGCGACCACAATAACGGGCCGACCAGTCTCTCTGACCTGCCGACTTTTCACAGTCGGCAGGTCCTTCTTTTGCCGAAAGTCCGTGAGGTATTTAGCGTTTAAAACGATAAAGTCGGGAGCATGCTCCGATTTCCCCGCGTCATTCTCGCCGCTCTGGTAGCCGCCGCCGCTGCTTCGGCGGTCGCGGGATGCACCACCACCGACCGGGACGCAGCCGCCGCCACGGCGACGACGAGCACCCGACCCGCGACCGCCACGTCGACGTTTCCGGAACCGCCGGCCTACACGCACGAGGTCCGCGGTAGCGAGATCATCGTGTGGACGACGTCGGCGGACCCGACCGACCTCCTGAACACATACAACACGGTGGCACGGACACTGCGCGGGAACTTGCCGGATGGCGGTTACTGGGTGCGAATCAATTGCACTACCGGCAGTCAGGGCGAAGCGCCAAACAGGTTGGCGAACGGGCACTTTGCCGTGGGAAAACTGGGCGTCGCACAGACCGGGGACCTGGGCCGATTCGACGGCGTCGTACCCGGAGCACGCTGCCCATGATTCGAACGCATATTCGAATGAATGCGGTACGCTCGGCGAAAACCGCAAACCTCACCCGTACAGGACATAGCCCGAAGTCCACCCCGGCCCGCACTGCGCACAGGAGGAAAGCCGGTCATATGGTCCTCCACGTGCCCCACTACCGAATACACGGCGCGAACGACGACACAGCGATCATCGAAACCGCCGACGGCTTCAGCATCGAAGTCGAGGAATACGACGCCTACCACGGCGCCGCATTCCACATCGTGTCCCGCACCGGGGGACACCTGCGAGTCTGCCTCGACCAGGACAGCGACACCGGCTGTTGGTCCGTCGCACTCGGACCGGTCGACGAGACGAAACCTGTTCCCGCGTGGCCGATCCACCTCGAACCATCGTCACGTGACTACAGCCCGCGTCTCGTCATCAACGCACCTGACGACGCCCGCCTGCATGAGGTGACCCGCTGACCTACTGCACGACCGGGGCCGCCAACCCGGACCACGAGGAACCAACCCCAGCCACAGCCACACCGAAGGAACCGCCCGTGACCACCTCCGCTGCCGCCTCCTCCGCTATTGACGCAGTTCTCGCCGCCATCGAGCAGGAGGCCAAAGCGATTCATGGGCCCGCCTCTGGCTCTCGGCTGGAAGAGTTGGCGAGGACGCTCGATTCGCTGACGTCGCATGTGCACACAAAGGCGATAGCGGAGTCCACGAAGGCACTCGCCGCCGCTCTCGCCGCGTTCGGCCCGTTCATCAAACCGGGCAGCAAGACCCACGAACCGGTCAACGAGTGCGGGCCCCAAGTAGTCGAGGCGGACCCGGAGGCCGTTGCCACCCTCGATGGCTACGGAAACGAAACCGTGGTCGAATTCCGCGACGGCTCAATCTGGCACAAATCCGACGGCTGGTGGTGGACGACCGGCTCCGATACTTCGCTCACCAGCAGCGAACTCGCCGCCTGCGGCTCCTGGCGCGTCATCCGCGCCCGCTGACACTCTCCGCACCCGAGAACCGCCGGGGCCGCGCCCCCAACCTCGACCCGCCGCCGCGTGCCCTCATGCCGTGCACAGGAGTCGACCCAGGCGCAGCCTCAGGCCCCCCTTGCCCGAAATGGAGGGCTCACGCATGAGCCTATTCGCTCAACTCGAAGCGACCGCGCGACCGCCGGTCCGCTGCATCGTCGGCCGCTGGTTCGACACCCTCGCCCCCGACGACCTCGCCGACGCCGACCGATGGCTCGCCGCCGGCGGACAGAAATCTGCGCTGCTGCGTGTCTCGCGAGACCGCGGATACGCCGGATCGTCGGCCATGTTCTACTCGCACACTCTCGGCACCTGCCCGTGCGCGGTGTCGCAGTGACCGCGCCGGGAGCGTACCACCGAGACGACACGGTGACGCTGTATCACGCTGACGCGCTGCGCATCCTGCCCACTCTCGACGTGACCGTGGACGCGATCATTGCCGACCCGCCGTATTCGTCGGGCGGCCAGTATCGGGGCGACCGCACGCTGTCGACGACGCAGAAATACGTCCAGACCGATACCGTTGCCAAAGGGACCGCGCCCGTCGCGTTCACCGGCGACAACCGCGACCAACGCGGACACCCGGTCTGGTCGCACCTGTGGATGACCGAAGCTCTGCGGCTACTCGCCCCGGGCGGCATCATCGGCGTGTTCTCCGACTGGCGGCAACTACCTTTGACGACCGACGCGCTACAGGTCGCGGGCGTCGTCTGGCGCGGCATCGTCCCCTGGCACAAACCGAACGGACGCAGAGCAACCGGCCGGCTCGCGAACAACTGCGAATATTTCGTATGGGGCACCAACGGCCCCCGCTCCCGCGTGCAGGACGCGGCCGGAATCACGCTCGGCGGATTCTGGCAGGAAAACACCCCACGCAATCGGGTACACCAGACGCAGAAACCAGTCGGGCTGCTGTCGTGGCTGGCCGACATCGCCCCCGCCGCCGGGCTGATCCTCGACCCGTTCGCAGGAAGCGGAAGCACCCTGTTGGCCGCGCGGGAGACCGGGCGTCGCGCAATCGGAATCGAGCTATCGGCCGAGCACTGCGAGACCACGGCCGGACGTCTCCGCGGTGAACTGGAGGCAGTCGCGTGAGCCTCGCCGACGAGCTGGCCGCGACCAGCACCACCGAACCGCGTCACACGCCGCGCGTCGAGTTCGACGGACGGAGCGGATTTATCGACTCCGAACAGCATCCGGCCGGCGAGAAACCCGTGCCATTCTCCGATCTGCTGGCGAAACACGAACTGACCGGTGTTCGGCTCGACCCCAACCGGCCCGTGCGTATCGCCCGGTGGCAGAACTTCCACAAGGAATGGCTGCAGTCTGACCGGTTCTATATCGTCGCCGACACCGGCGAACCGGAGCCCGGCGACCGGCTGATACAGCAGATCATCGACCGTGCTGCGACTCCGCGCCCAGTGCCCGCGATCGACTCCGCTGTGTTCAATTTCCAGGCGTCCGACCTGCAAATCGGCAAGGTCGACAACGGCGGAACCGAGAAGATCGTCGACCGATTCATGACCTCGCTCGAACGCGGCGTCCGGGCACACCAGCAAATGCGGACCCTGCGCCCGCTCGGCATCGTGCATCTGATGTTCCCCGGTGACTGCGTCGAAGGGAACCAATCACAGTCCGGCCGGAACATGTGGCGAACCGATCTCACCATCACGGAACAGGTGTCCGTGTTCGAGCACCTGCTTTACGCCAGCATCGACGCGTTCGCCGACGTTGCCGACGAGGTGCTGGTGGATGTCGTGAACGGGAACCATGACGAGGCGCAGAGGTTCCAGACAACGCGGCCCGGTGACGGGTGGGCGACGCACGCCGCGAACAGCGTTGCCCGCGGCCTGACGCGCAACCCCGACGCATACGAACACGTCACCATCCGGACCCCCGACCCGGAACGCGCAGCCATGACCGTGCCCGCCGGCGACACCGTGTTCACGGTCGCGCACGGGCACCAGTGGCGCCGCGGCAAGGCCATGGACTGGTGGCAAGGGCAGACGTTCCACGGGCAAGGCCCCGGCGGCGCGCACATTCTCGTGCACGGCCACTATCACACCTTCGAGCTGGAGACGACGCGGACGCGTACCCGCATCCAGTCCTCCACCCTCGACGGCGGCTCGAACTACTTCCGCGACCGGCACGGCGCGGAAGCGCGACGCGGTGCCCTCGTCTACCTCACTCAGGCCGGGGACGTCTCGGACCTGTCGCTCGTCTAGGAGGCGTCCATGCCGCCGATCCTGATCGACTTCCCACGAGACCAGGCGATCTGGCTCGTCTTCTGGGGCGTGTTCATCTGCGCCACCTACCTGCTCGGCACCTTCCTCGGATGGGCTGCGCGACGCGACAACCAGGAGCGCCCCGAATGACCCCGATCACCGTGCTCGCCGTCGGCGGCACCAGCGAGTCACACCCCGGCGACACCCGCAGCGAGGTCTCCGGACTGCTCCGGTCGGTGACCCGGCACCTGCCCGCCGAGCGGTTCGTCTCCCGCTGGGTCGGATACCCGGCCGACTACGGACCGGCGACCCGGCCGCACGGGCTGTCGTTCCGGGAGTCGGTGAACATCGGTGCGGACAACCTCACCGAGGCCGCCCTCGCGGTGGGCGGGCCGGTCGTCCCGCTCGGTTACTCGCAAGGCGCTGCGGTGGTGCGGGAGCTGCTGCACCGGCACGCAACCGGCGTCGGCCCTCATCTCGATATCCGGGCGGCCGGATTCGTGGCCGACCCGCAGATGTGGCGGGGCGCCGCCTACGGCAAGGCCCACCTTCCCGGGTCCGGTATCGCGGGTCCGGGCGGCCGCATCACTGTGCCGGCCTGGTGGATCGCCAACGACCGCGACCCGATTCCGTGCGCGAGCCCGGACTCTTTGCTGCGGAGCCTGGCTGACCTCACCGAGTTCATGACTCTAACCAATGTGGTCGAGTGGGGCGCCGCTGTGTTGGAGCGGGTGCGTACGCACCGCTGGCAGAACGTCCCAGACCCGTCACTGCTGGCGCTGCTCAATGCGAAGCGTCGTGTTGCCACGGCGACTGCCGAGATCTCGGCATATCTGCCGTGGCTGCCAGCCGTGAACGAGCAGGGCGGACAGCACACCTCGGCGTATATCGGGAAGCCGTATATGCCGGGTAGCAACGAGACCGGGTGCGAAGTGCTCGCGAGGCTACTGGACGCCCACGTTAAGCCGTGAAATAGCTCCACACCGGCGTCTACACAACATGCAACACGCGGCCGACCATTGCGCAGTGCATGCGCAGTGCAGGACCATCTCCGCGTGGAACAAGATCGCGGCAACCAACCGGCAGCACCCTGCCGACTCGACCCCCGATTCTTGCAACCCGGCGACTGCGAGGACTGGCACCTCCACCCCGACACGATCGCCGCGGTAGCCATCTGCGAAACCGAATGCCCGATAAGTCACGTCGTCGGGTGCGCACGTGCCGCGCTCGGCGCCGGACAACTGGCAACAGAACCGGAAATCACGCTCCCCGCAGACGGGGTGATCGCCGCCGGAATCGTTTGCCGCGGCGACAACAGCACCGTTCTCGCGCTCCAGGCCGTCATCGGCGAATACGGGCGCGGCGATGACCGGATCCGGGTGTGCGCGGGCTGCGAACGCCGGCTCGTCCCGGCTGGGCAGACGCTCGGCGTCAACGAGGCACACACAGCGGCGCGCGGATTGTGCCGGGGCTGCTACTCGGCAACCGACCGAAGTGGGCAACTCGCTCGCGTCTACCAACTGCGTCCGGCCGCGTGTGTGGACTGCGAGCGCCCGATGGTCGGCAACCGCGACGCCGTCCCGGACGGGCATGTCCGCCACCACTCGCAAGGCCGCTGCTCAGGCTGCCGCGCCAAATACCGCCGCGCTACGAGGAAGACCGCATGAGGACCAAACCGTTCGCCGAGATCGACCGCGACGACGTCGGCCAAATGCTCACCTGGAGCAACAAGCGCAAGAAACACCGCGTCAAGCTCGTTGGGCTCGAACGGAAGTCCAGCTACGTAGTCGCCTACGTCGATTCGGGCCGCGGCACCGACCAGCCGCTCACTCTGCCGAACGACACCGCGGTAACGCTCGAACCCTGAACCGGCCGCCGCCACGGCCCACCGAACGGAACCAACCCATGATGAACCACGCTGTTCTCCCTCTGCCCTACGTCACGCCGCCGCTGTCCCTCAACGACAGCGGGGCGACCCGCGGCGCCATGTTCGCGAAAGCGCGGAAGCGGAAGAAGGTCCGCGAGGACGTTTGCCGCCTCGCCGCGCTCGCCTACCTCCCGCGCGACGTCGCTCACGTGACCGTGCAACTGCACTACCGGCCCGCAACCAATCACAGACGCGACACGGACAACCTCGTCGCCACCCTCAAGCCTGCGGCCGACGCGCTCGCCGCCGGGCGGCCTGCCCGGACCACCGGAAACGGCCGAAAGATACCCGCTCTGGTCGGGTACGGGATGGTTCCGGACGACACTCCGCAGTGGATGAGCAAGCCGGAACCGATCATTCACCGCGCGGAGCCCGGCAAGGCCGGCCGGTTGTGGCTGGAAATTACGTGGACCGACAATCCTGCCGCGGAAACCGTTCCCGCATGAGCGCCGCGACCGCCGACGGATCGGCGGCCGGGCTGCGCGCCGCGTGATCCGGCTCCGCCTCCGACTCCCCGGGCTGCGGCTCGATATCGAGACCGGCCACAACCCCGACCCCGCGGACTTTGTCGCCGCCATGTGGTCGGCGGAGTACCGCGAACCCCCATACGACGAGCCCGACAGCGACGCCGACCACGGCGACGATGACGAATGAGAGGTACCGATGTCCCCCACCGACGCCGTGTCCGGCATCACCAAAGCCCAGTTGGACGCCCAGTTTCAGGAACTCGCGAAGGAGATTCCGGACGGGCCCGTGAAGGACGCCATGCGCGCGCAGTTCGACCAGGGGATGGCGCGGATACCGGACGACGCGCGGCTCCCGTTCGCGGCCCCGCCTGCGCCCGACCCGGACCCGTTCGACGAGGGCGCCCCGGACCCGGAGGAACCGCAGAATGACCCCGGGACGGTACCGGCGCCGGATGTCCTCAGTGAAGCGCACGCGCTCATCTGGGGCGACCGTGAAAACACCTACGGCGACCCCCGCGAATCGTTCGCCCGGATCGCGGGCATGTGGTCTGCGTACCTCGGACACCCCGTGACTCCGCTCGACGTCGCGAACCTCATGATTTGCATGAAGGTCTCGCGTACCCGGACCGCCTACCACCGGGACAGTTACGTCGATATCGGCGGCTACGCGGCGTCCGCGGAACGTATCGCGTCGTGACCGCGGTACCCGTCGCAGACCTCACCCCGTACCCGGGCAACCCGCGCCGCGGGGACGTCGAGGTGATCGCCGATAGCCTGCGCGCGAACGGCCAGTATCGGCCGATCGTCGTACAGACCAGCACCGGGCACGTCCTGGCAGGAAATCACACGCTCGCCGCGGCGCGGTCGCTCGGCTGGAAACAGATCGACGTCCATTACGTCGACTGCGACGACGAGACCGCCCGCCGGATCGTGCTCGCCGACAACCGCACCGCGGACAAAGGGCACTACGACATCGAAGCGCTTACCGCCCTGCTCGCCGACGTCCCGGATCTCGACGGCACCGGCTACACCGACGACGACCTGGCCGCACTGCTGGCCTCACTCGACACCGAACCGGAGTTACCGGCCGACGACGACACCAAACCGGCGCCGGCGGCCGGGCTGTCCTACGCGCTGGCGTTCGACAACGAGAAACAGCAGGACGAATGGTTCGCGTTCGTGCGGTGGCTGCGCCTCACCTACACCGACCGCGACACTGTCGGCTCGCGGCTGACCGAATATCTGCAAGCGACCGCGGGCAACCGCGACTGACCGGAGGAGTTCCGCCCTGTCCACCCCGACCGCACCGACCGTCGAACAACCGACCGTCGAACAGTTGGCCGCCCGGCTCGCCCGCGACCTCGAACGCATCGAGGAACTGTTCGAGCAACTGGACGTGACCATTACACGCACCGACGTCACCAGGCGCCCCAGCGCCGACGGGGTGCGAGGCGGCGGGGATGAGCAGCCGATGCTGCACAACGACCGCGCCAGCGAGCGACGCCGCGCGCTGCAGCGTGAACTCCAGTACGCGGCGGCTCATCCGCCGCACGCGTTGCGCGCCCGCACGCCCTACGCGGCAGCGTCGAAAATTCTCGACGACCTGGAATGGACGTCCCGCGGCCCGCGTGCCCGGGAGTGGATACAGCGGCTGTCGACCGCGATCACCCGCGGGTGGGGCTGCGTCGACACAGCACCGGTGCGCGAGTTCGCCGGACTGTGCGATAACTGCGGGGCGTCGGTGTCTGGCCCGTCGTATCTGCGCGTGCTGACCTGTCCGCAGTGCCAGGCCGAACACCCGGCCGCGCTCATGCGGCAACTGATGAAGGAAGCGGCCGACGAGTGCACCGGCACCGCTGCGGAACTCGCCCGTCTGCTGCCGCATTTCAACGGGGCGCCGGTGAAGGCTGCGACGATCCGGAAGTGGCACGAGCGCGGCAAGTTGATCGGCTGCGTAACGCCGCGCGGGATCACGTTCCGTATCGGCGATGTGCGCCGGTTGCACCGTGAGCAGCAGGGACGGGTGAAACTGCGGCCGGTGCCGACCGCTGCATGAACAGCAGGACGCCCCCGGACTCGGGTCCGGGGGCGTCGGGAGCTGAATTGCCGGATCTAACGTGCGAGGCACTTCTGGCAGTTGACTTCGAGGGGCGTGTCGTGGACCCCGAAGTAAGAGCGTCGGTGCGACTGCCCGCAGACGGTCCGCACTCGGCGGTACGGAGTGCCGACCTCGTTCTTGGTGTAATGGACTGTGAGCGTGTTCTTGATGTAGTGGCCGTTGTCTGCGGTATTCATCACTTCGGTTCCTTTCGTTCGGGGTGGCGGCCCCGGTGGGTTGATACTCCTCGACATACATCGTGACAATGTATGATGCAAGCGGGCATTATCCGCAGCGCGGGTCACGCGCGGCCCGCACTGCGCACTGTCGCGCACCCGGCAATAGGCTTGTGCCATCGGCGCGAGAAGTGAATCGAAACCACGAGCCTCGCGGCGATATCGACTAGAGGGTTGAGCCGCTTCGCGGACCCTCGCCCGGCGCCCACGCTCCCTCAGCGGTAGAGCGTGGGCGCCCTTTCACTTTCCCGAAGGAGGTGAACCCCCATGACCGAATGTCTGATTCGCCTGCTCGTCTTCCTGGTCGAGACAGGTTCCGCCGCCCTCGTGTGAGGGCCGCGCCCCGGCGCGTAAACCGGGCACACACGCCCTCGGGCGCGTCACCCCCGCACACAACACAAACCGATTGGCGGTTGAGGTGACGCGCCCGGCACGGGGCGACCAGTGAAGGAGGCCCGACAAGTGCCGAAGGACACCACCGGGCCGGAAGCCATCGCCAAACGCGAACGCATGGCGCGCGCCCTGAAACTACGCAAGTCGGGCGCGACGTATCGGCAAATCGGCGAACAGCTCGGCGTCTCGATATCGACCGCGCACGAGTACGTGCGGGATGCTCTCGCCGAAGTGACGAAAGAGCCCGCCGAAACCCTGCTTGCGCTCGAACTCGAACGGCTCGACGGAATGCTGCTCGGCATTGCGAAACAGGCCAATTCCGGAGACCTCAAAGCTATCGACCGCGCCCTGCGGATCATGGTCCGGCGTGCCCGGTTGACCGGTCTCGACGCCCTGGCGATTCTGCGCATTCAAGGCGAAGGCCGGGAAATGTCCGCGGTCGACCAGTTCCACGCCACGATGCTCGGCGAGAAGGCTGACGACGACGGGGACGGCGAGTGAAGCTCACCCCGCTACAGGGCAAGGCTCGCACCGCGTACCGGCATTCGACGGCGTCTATCAACATTCTCGAAGGCTCCGTGCGGTCCGGGAAAACCGTCGGCACGTTGCTGGACTGGACACAGACAACCCGCACCGGCCCTGGCGGAAACCTATTGATGGCAGGCCGTACCGAGCGGACCGTAATCAACAACCTGTTGTTGCCGATGCAGGAGATCTACGGGCCGGACCGCGTCGTCATCAACACCGGCTCCGGCACGGCCACGATCGGCGGTCGGCCCGTGATGCTGGTCGGCGCGAACAACGAGCAAGCACGGACGAAAATCCAGGGCTTGACGCTGGCCGGCGCGTACGTCGACGAGGTCGCCACCGTCCCCGAATCGTTCTGGGACATGCTCGTTACCCGCATGTCGGTCGAGGGCTCCCGGATTCTGGCGACATGCAACCCCGAAGGCCCGCGCCACTGGTTGAAGAAGAAGTGGCTGGATAAAGCGAAGCTGTGGGTCGACGGCGACGGCGTATTTCACGATCGGCGCGCCGAGTTCCGGATGCTGCCAGAGGGTCACGAAGACCGGCCGCTGAATCTGCACCGGTTCACGTTCACGCTCGACGACAACGCACACAATCTGCCCGCGGAGTACATCGCCAACACCAAGGCGAGCTACAGCGGCATGTTCTACCTGCGGATGATCCTCGGGCGATGGGCCCTCGCCGACGGCGTCATTTATGACGCGTTCGACCAGGCACGCCACGTCGTCGCACACAAGAAGCTCCCCAAGATGGCGCGCGTTCTATCGCTCGGCATCGACTACGGCACGACCAACGCGACCGCGGGAATCCTGCTCGGTCTCGGCGTCGACGGGCGGCTGTACGCGATCGACGAATGGGCGCCCAAGCGCGCGACCGACGCCGAGTACTCCGCGGCGCTCACAACGTGGCTGCGCAAGGGCGAGTACGAACCGGAATGGACGTACGTCGACCCCAACGCGGCGAGTTTGAAACTCCAGCTTTTCCAGGACGGGGTGCGGGCAACGGACGCGCTGAACAGCGTGAACACCGGTATCCACACCACGGCGTCACTGTTCGCGTCCGGGCAACTGCTCGTGTCCGACCGGTGTACGCATCTGCTCGACGAGATCCCCGGCTACGTCTGGGACCCGAAGGCATCGGAAAAGGGCGACGACAAGCCCATCAAAGAGGATGACCACTTCTGCGACGCGCTCCGGTATTCGGTGCTGTCCTCGCAATTCGTGTGGATGAACCACCTAGCCACACCGATACCCGCCGCCGCGAAGGAGGCAGCCTAAATGCCGTTGCCTACTTCAAACACCCCGTGGCCGCCCCGGCACCTCGCCGACGCATTCGGCCAGTACTCGACCTGCCAAGTGTGGTGGGAAGGCGACGCCGACAAGCTGTCCGCGTCCAGTGGGGAACCGTCGCGCGCCACGGTCGGCGGCGGCGGATTCATGCAACGTATCCGCCGCTTGTTCTGGGGCACCTCGCGGGACGCGGCGCAACAGCCGCGGCAACTGCACGTGCCGGTGGCCGCCGATATCGTGCAGACCGCGGCGACTGTGCTGCTGCCGGAACCAGTCACGTTCCGGCCAGCCGACGACGACACGATCGCTAACCCGGCGGCCCGGGAACGTATCGACAAGATTCTGAACAGCCCGCAGACACACGCCGGCATGGTGTCGGCCGCGGAAGCATGCTCGGCGCTCGGCGACGTCTACGGCCGCATCGTGTGGAACGCCGATATCTGCGATCACGCGTGGATCGATTGGGTTGACGCGGACGCGGCCATACCGGAATTCATGTACGGGCGGTTGTGGGCGGTCACGTTCTGGACGGTCGTCGACGAGAACACCGACGAAAACCGGGTCTTGCGTCACCTCGAACGGCATGAGGCCGGGTATCACACGATCGACGAGGACGGCGAGCGTGTGCCGGTGTGGGGGCGGATCTATCACGGTCTGTATGAGGGCACTGCGGTGTCCCTCGGCCGTCGGATCGACCTCGCAGCGCACTCGGAAACCGCGTCTATCCCCGTCGTGGAAGGCGCGGACTTTGTGTACACGGGGTCTATGCGGCTCACTGCGTGGCATATCGCGAACGGCGGCCGTAATCCTGCGTTCCGTGCGCAACCTGTTCTGCAGCACCTCGGGCGCTCCGATATCGGCGACCCTGCGGTGATCGGTCTCATGGACCAGATCGACGAAACGTATTCGTCGCTGTCGCGTGACGTCCGACTCGCGAAAGCTCGGCTGCTGGTGTCGGAGTTCCTGCTGGATATGAAGTCCCCTGGCAAGCCCGCGACATTCTCCACCGAGCAGGAGATCTACGAAAGGGTTGGCGGCGCACCGTCGGCGACCCCGGTTCTGGAAGCTCATCAGTTCCAGATCCGCGTCGCCGATCACCTCCAGACCGCGGAGGGGTACCTGCGGGCGATCCTTCGGCGTATCGGTTTCAGCCCGTATACGTTCGGGCTCGCCGACCAGTCGGGCGGTCCGATGACCGCAACGGAAGTCGACGCCAAACGCGACGCGACAACCGCGACGTACAAGGCGCGTTCCGGGGCGTGGCGAAGCGTTCTCGCCGGTGCCGCGCGAACCCTCATCGAGGTTGACGCGGCCGTGTTCGGGACCGGGGCGACGCTCGGGCAAGACCTCGAAGTGAACTGGCCGCCCGCGGCGCGTGAGTCGCTGGAAACCAAGGCGCGCAACCTCGGCGTACTCGCATCGTCGCGTAGCGCGTCGATGGAGTGGCGGGTCCGGTACCTGAACCCGACCTACGACGACATTGCCGTGGCCGATGAGGTCGGCAAGATCAGAGCCGACGAGGCCGTGGCCGACCCGCTCGCCCTCGGCGCCGACCAGCCGTTCGGCAAGCCGGAACCAGAACCCGACCCCGAACCCGATGAGGGCGGGGCGGAGGACGACACCGGCGACGACGAGACCGGCGACGAGGACGACGACGCATTGGCGGACGTCGCATAACTGAAAGGTGGGCTCGGGGATGGCATTCGAGCCCACCGCGGTCGAAGGCATGCAGGAGGCGGTCGCGCAGATCTACGCGGACGCCGAAAAGCAGCTACTCGCCCGCGTCGCCAAGGCGATACAGCGCGGTATCGACACCCCGCAATGGGTGGCAATGCAGCTCGCCGAGATCTCGCGGCTATCCGTCGAGGCCCGCGGGTTCCTGCTGTCCCTACAGCCGGAAGTCGCGGCCGAAATCCGGTCGGCGCTCGCCAACGCGCACGCGGCCGGCACTCTCGCCGCGGACGCGGATGTGCCCGGACCACCGGCGACCACCCCGGCGCCGATCGTGGCGCAGGAAGCGGTGGCCGCGCTCGCCGCGGAAACCGTCGCCGCGGTAGTGGGCACACACTCGCAAATTCTGCGTTCGACGGTCGACGGATACCGCGACGTCGTCGCGCAGGTGTCGGGACGCGTCGTGACCGGTGTCGCGACACGACGCGAGGTGACGCAGCAGGCACTCGACGAGTTCGCGGCCCGCGGCATTTCCTCGTTCCGCGACCGCGCCGGGCGTCGCTGGAAGATCGACACCTATACCGAGATGGCGGTCCGTACTGCTGCGCTGCGCGCGTTCAAACAAGGGCACACGGAACGGCTCGTGCAGCGTGGGTATGACGTGGTGGTGATCTCGGCGCACCCCGCGCCGGCGCCGCAGTGTCGCCCGTTCGAGGGCGAGTTGGTCTCGCTGACGGGCGCGACTCCGAACGGTCCGATTGAGACCGTCTCGCGGATGACCGGCCGCCCTGTGCGGGACCGGGTCGTCGCGTCGATGGCGGAAGCCGAAGCCAAGGGCCTGCACCATCCGAATTGCAGGCACGGCCATACGCTCTGGGTGCCGGGCGCGCCCCGCCCGGCGATGCCCCCGTACAACTCGCAGGACTACCGCGACGAGCAGAAGCTGCGCCGGTTGGAACGGGACGTGCGGGAGGCGAAACGGCAACAGGCCGCCGCCATCACCCCCGCGGCCCGCGCGAAGGCCGGGGCGAAACTGCGCGCGAAGCAAGCCGCGATCCGTGACCATGTCGCCCAGACCGGGGTCGGCCGGAAACGGCACCGCGAGCAGTTGCGCACCGGGAACGCTGGCAACGCGCAGTCCCCGACGCAGTTGATCCGCAACCCGAAACCGGTCACGGATGACGATCTCGCCGCTATGTCCCCGGATGAGTTGTCGAACCTCGCGGTTCGTGCGGTCGAGTCGGAGGATTTCGACTTGCTCGACCGCGTCGAGGCAGAGGACATCCGCCGCCAGGCCGCGAGCGCATCCGCCCCCGCACCGGAGCCGACACCGGAACCGGAGAAGAAGGGCCGGAAAAAGCGGGAGTTCGAGCACCTGACGGAGGACGAAATTCTCGACCTCGCCGACGCCGCGGTCGACCGCGGCGACCATGACCTGCTGGAACGGCTCGCCGCGGAGGACCAACACCGCCGCAAGCTCGAAGAACAGCAGGCGGCGCGGTGGGCGCGCAAGGAAGCCGAATACGAACGGCTCATCGCTGAGGGCGTAGACGACGAGACCGCGGTGGAAATGGCCTACGGTGTGTCCGTGAAAACGCAGCGCTCGCAGGCAGCGATTGCGTTTCTGCGTGCCGAAGGGCACACCGGCGACTCGTTCGACGAACTGTCCTCCAATGCGTTCCGGGCTCACGCCTATGAGCATTGGCTCGCCGCGGAGGACGCGACAAACGGCTACATGCTGTCAAAAGCTGGAGAGGCCGCCGGGGTCGATCCGCGCGACCTGTGGTTCGGCAATGCGACGACCACGGAAAAGCATGCGTCGGAGGAACTTCGGGCATACTGGGACGAATACGGACGGCTCACACTCTCGGAGTTCCGGGCCGAACTACTCGATCCGCAGAGCGCGCAACGGATGCGCGCCGCACGAGGGGATTTCCTACGATGAGCCGCGCTCAGGATATGGCCGACGCCTATCGGGCCGGTCTCGCTGCCGCTGCGGACCCGCGAGCGGTCAACCCGTACACCCCGGCCGCGCCGGGTAGCGATCGGGTGTTGCTCGCCCGGCTGTGGTGGCGGGGGCGGCTGAAACACGCCCGGCCCGTCCCCGACGACGAGTAGCCACACACCACCGATTCACGGCCCGCAGGCACCCCGCCTGCGGGCCTTTTTCATGCCCGCAGCACTGGCGGGCGCACACACACCAGGAGTGTTCGATGCCCCCTGCCCTGCCCATCCATCCCCTTACCGGGCTCCGGGCGCTCGGCGTCACCCGTCGCGGTCCGGTGTGGCCGGTCCTCGGCGGAGACGGCACCGGCGACGGCAACACCGGTGACGCGCCCCCTGCCGACGCGGCCACCGGTGACGCGCCCCAGGCCGACACCACGGACTCCGGCGCCGGCAACACCCCGGCCGCCAAGGGCGACCCGTCCGCGGGAGACACCGCCGACAAGGGCACCACCCCGAAACCGGACGCCGACGACGGGGCGAAGCTCAAGACCGACCTCGCGGAACAGCGCACCAAAGCCGCAGACCTCGAAAAGCAGTTGACCGAACTGCGCGACGGTCTCGGCAAGGCGCTCGGTTTCGTCAAGGACGACGCCCCCGCGGACCCGAAACAGCTCACGGCGCAACTGACCGCGAGTGTCCAAGAGGCGCGGGAAGCAAGGTCGGAACTCGCTGTGTTCCGCGCGGCCGGACCCGACATCGACGCGCAGGCACTGCTGGACTCGCGGACGTTCGTACGGGACGTACACGCTCTCGACCCCGCCGCCTCGAATTTCGACGCGAAGGTGGCCGCGCTGATCGCCCAGCACGTCGAGAAGAACCCGAAGTTCAAGACCGCGCCGGCCGCGCCGAAACCGCCCGGCCGATCGGGTGGCGATACCGGGTCCGGTAAGGGCGAGACCGGGCAGCTTACCTACGCCCAGTATCAGGCGCTCTCGCCCGCCGAGCGGATCAAGGCCACCAAAGAGGGCCGCGCAAATCAGATTCTCGGCCGCAAGTAGCGCGCCGACCTCCCCTCATCATCCCTCCAACCAAGGAGTAAGCCGCTATGGCTATCAACTTCGTTCCCGAATTTTGGGCCGACCAGGTCCAGGTCCCATTCGATTCGGCGCTGATTTTCGGGCAGCCCAAAATCGCCAACCGAAACTACGAAGGCGAGATCCGGGAGCAGGGCGACACCGTGCACGTGTCGACCATCGGCGACCCGGAGGTCCGGGCGTACGACAAGACCACCGACATGACCACCGATCAGCTGTCCGACACCACGGACACGATGGTGATCGACCAGGGTGAGTACTTCTCGTTCTACGTCAACGACATCGAGAAAATCCAGGCCGCCGCGAATTTCGACGACCCGGCGCTCGCTCGGGCCGGTGTGAAACTCCAGAACGCTGCCGATCTGTATCTCTACGGTCTGCTCAAGGCTGGCGTTCTGGCCGCGAACCAGATGGGCCGCGTTACCGTGGTCGACGCCAAGCCGGACAAGGCGACCACGGGGCAGCTCGACATGTACACGGTTCTGGTGAAGCTGCGGGAGAAGCTGGAACGGCAGTCCATTCCGGAGGTGGGCCGTTATGTGGCACTGCCGCCGGAGCTGGTCTCGCCGCTGCTGCTCGACGACCGGTTCGTGCACGCCGACAAGCTTGGGGCGACTCCGAATAACCCGCTGCTGAATGGGCAGATCGGCCGGGTTTCGGGGTTCGACGTCCTCGTGTCGAACAACATCAACAAGGTTGGCGGCTCGTCCGCGAACAAGGACGACTACGTGATCGTCGCCGGTGTGAATGCGGCTCTGTCGTTCGCGAACCAGATCAACAAGGTCGAGCGTCTGCGGGCCGAGAAGCGGTTCGCCGACATTGTGCGCGGCCTGAACATCTACGGCGGAAACGTCTTCCGGCCCGAAGCTCTGGCGTCAGCGTCGGTGCTGCTGGCTCCGCCCGCCGCTCCCGCCCCGTGATCTGAGGATCACCCCTTGACCACGCCCCCGCCCGCAGCCCGATAGCGGCGCGGGCGGGGCCGTGGTTCCAATCGAGGAAGGGCCGCAAGTGCTCACCTATGCCAATGTCGGGCAACTCGCCGAACACGTGTCGGCCGCCCAGCTCGACAAGCTCGACGACGGCGACGACGTCCGATACCTCGCGGAAGCGTCCGCGCTGGTGCGGCTCGCCACCAAAAACGACTGGTACGAGGTCACCCCCGCAGGGTTCCCGGCGGATCCTGTCGTCGCGGACGCGTTCGCGGTCGCAACCTGCGTCCAGGTGCGGGAGTGGATCGCGAACGGCATCAACCCGCTTGCGGGTGCGGCCGGTCTCGCTCCGGTCACTGCGTCGGCGTCGACCAACGGGTCGTCTGTCGCGTACCAGGTCGACGCCCAGGCCGCGGCGCGGGCGGAACTGCTGACGTGCTTGTCCGATTCGGCGCGGCGAGTGCTGCGCGCGGAACGCCTCGCGTCGGCCCAGGTGGCGCGGCGATGACTGACCCGCTGGCCGTGTTCTGGCGGCACACCGTGACCGTTCGCCGATTCCTCGGCGACGGCGCGGCCGGGCCGGTGCACGCCGACCCTACGGCGGAGGTCGGCAATGTGGCCGCGAAAGCGCAGATGGTGCGCGACACCTCGGGCGCCGAAGTTGTTTCGTCCGCGTCGGTGTCATTTCCGCCGGCGGTCGCGCAGATTCCGCCCGGCTCGCTGGTCGAGTTGCCCGCGGAGTTCGGCGGTCGCGCAACGAAAGTCGTTGCAGTGTCGGCGTCGAGCATGGGGCCGCCGTTCCCCGATACCCAGGTCTGTTGGCTGGAATAGGAGGCCGGTATGGCTGTGTCTGCCCAGTGGAACAGTGGCGGGCTCGACGGCGAGATAGCCGCGGGTGTCGCCGATGGCCTGTTCGAGGCGGGCGAAGTGCTGCTGGCACATTCCAACGCGTTGGTTCCGCTCGCTGAGGGGATCCTGGAGAACTCCGGTACCTCGGAGGTTGACGGCAACACGGTCCGGGTCGGCTACAACACCCCGTACGCGCTGCGGCAACACGAGGACTTGACGCTCAACCACCCGAACGGGCGGGAAGCGAAGTACTTGGAGAAACCGCTCAACGCGCTCGGTGCCGATTTGGTGGCGGTCGTGGCCGCGGCGATCGGTAGGCGGCTCACATGATCGACCCCGTCGGTTTCCTCGAATCGCTCGCCCGGTACCTCGACGCGTCTGGGGTCGCGCGATACGTCCCGGCCGGTGCGTATACGCCCGGAGAACTCGCGGCCGTCACGTTCGCTCTACTGCCGACCAAGCCGGACACCGCGGTCGCGCTCACCGTGTACGACGAGTCGTTCCAGCGCGACGACCACAACCCCGACGTGTACGTCCAGTTCCGTTGGCGGGCTGCGGGCACGGATCCGCGCGTCGTAGACCGGGCGGCCGACTCGGCGACCCGACTGCTGCACGACGCGTCGCGGTTCCAACTGCCGGGCGGGCCGCGTGTCCTGCTGTGCCGGCGCCGCATTCGCGGGCTCACCACCCCGGACAGCAACGGCCGCTACGAGCGGCCCGATTCGTATCTCTTCACCTTGAACCCAGCCCCAGGAGGCACCCCGTGACCAGTCCCACCCCGT
Organism: Nocardia sp. NPDC001965; assembly: GCF_053594175.1. Classification (NCBI taxonomy): domain Bacteria; kingdom Bacillati; phylum Actinomycetota; class Actinomycetes; order Mycobacteriales; family Nocardiaceae; genus Nocardia; species Nocardia sp. NPDC001965. The sequence goes on along the minus strand of NZ_JBSFDZ010000010.1, from coordinate 74,732 downwards.
TGCAGGCTCCCGACTCGGCGAGCATGGCAACCGCGCTCGCTCGCGACTATGCCGTCCAGATCGACCTCGCCCACGGCACCGCGCAGGCGGGCACCCCGGATTGGGCGTTCGTGATGGGGCTCAACAAGGTGAGCCCGACCACCGACACCACGATGCAGGACGACGGCGATATCCACTCCGGCGGCCGTAAGTCGCAGATCGCGACCGCGATCGGTGAAAACCTGGAACTCGGAGGGCTGCGGAAAGGCACCCTGTCCCCCGGTTACGTGCCGGACCCCGGGCAGGAGAAGCTGCGCGCCCACGGCTCCGAGATCGGATACGCCAATATCGCGCATGTCCGGTACTGGAGGACCGACGGTATCGACGAGGCGAAGGAAGGCTATTTCGCGGTCAACTGGGTGAGTTCGGCCGACGACAAGGAAGGGCTGTACGCGTTCACTGCGACGCTCACCGGCCGCGGCAAGCACACCAACATCGCGAAGCCGACGACCTCGACCGTCAAGACGTTCACTCTCCCTGCGGGCACCACCGGCGGAACGTGGACGGTCACTGTCGACGGCCAGACCACCACCGGTGTGTCCAACAGCGCGACCGGCGCGGCGTTCCAGTCTGCGCTGGAGGCTCTGTCGACCGTCGGCGCCGGTAACGTCACCGTCTCCCTCACCGGCGGCGTCTACACCGCGACGTTCCTCGTGCCGGTCACCTCCGTGACCGCGTCGGGGACCGGCCTCACCCCGTCGGGCACGGTCGCTGTCGGATGACCGACCGGCCGCGCACCCTCGCAGACTACGACGCGTTCGCTGACCCGGACCTGTACCTGCCGGTGCGCGGCCAACGCGTACGCATCCCCTCCCCCACTGCGCGGGAGGGGCTGCGGCTGCGTCGCCTGTTCTGCGATATCGACGCGCTTACTCCCGACGTGGAACGCGTCGAGGCGCGTCGCATCCTCGGCGACGCATGGGACGCACTCGACGCACTCGGCGCTGACGCGGCAATCATCGGGCTCGCCGGACGTACCGCCCTGTTGCACTATGGCAAAGGGCCGGACGCGGCGGCGCGGTTCTGGAACCAGGAGATCGCGCCCGATGCGAAGCCTGAGGCACCCGTGCCCGCCGATCCGGGCGCACCCGGATTCCTCGGCCCCGACGATCCGGGCGGCGGTCCGATAGACCCCGTGTCCGGGCTCCGGCTCTGGTTCAACCCAACCGAGATGGCACCGGTGTACCGAGTCGCGCCGACGGTTCCGTGGCGCGATATCGCCGCGTGCTGGGCTGCATTGGAGCTCGATTTGCACGACGTGTACGGCGTCGACGTGTGTTCCGAAGTGTTGGACCGGCGCCCGTGGCGGTGGCTGGAACTGCGGATCCGCGACCTACTCACAACCCCGGGTACGCGGCTGCACACGGCCATGTTCCCCCCGAAAACGACGTAAGGACAGCCGCTATGGCCGCGCTGCGGGACCTCGCAGAGTTCTACGACCCCGACCTGTACTTGCCGATCAACGGGCGCACGTACCGCATTACGTGCCCTGGTATCAGTGAGGCCGACCGGCTCAGGCTCCTTGTCCTCGACGCGTCGCTGGACGCGGAGCAGGAGGCAGACGAGATCCGGAAAATCCTCGGCCCGGCCCGCGATGAGATGGCCGCCCACGGTGTGCCGTCCACGATGGCGATTCATGCCGGCCGTACCGCCCTGCTGCATTTCGGGGCGACTCCGGCTCTGGCACGCACGCATTGGCAGCTCGGGCAGCTCGGCGACGTCGCCGACTTGCAAGCAATCCTCGACGCCGCCGCGGGCGGCTGACCTCCGCACAGATTTAGGGGCGCGTCATGGCCGAAGAAGGCGTCAACGTCGGTTCGATTTACGCCGAACTTTCCATCGACGACAGCCGGTTCCAGCAGACCCTCCAAACCTCGGAGCAGGGGTTTACCAACCTGCGCACGGCCGCGACGCGTGCCGCGGCGGAACTTGACCAGAGTTTCCGCGGCACCGATGCGCAGATTGCGCGCTCGGGCGATGAGGCACGCGGCGCGGCGACCGATCTCGGGCGCGTCGGCGACGCGGCACAGGGTGCGTCCCGTGACGTGCGTCGTGTCGCGGACGCGTCGGAGGAAGCGGCGCGGGCAACGCACCGTATCGAGATTCCGGCGGAGTTGGCGCGGTCGGCGCAACGCGCACAGGACGCCGTCGCGGGTATCGGCGACGCAGCCGCGAGCAACGACGGTGCGGGCGCGTCGATGGGCGACAACTTCCTCGGCGGATTCACCGAGAAAATAAAGGGGTTGGGCGGCAAGGGCGGCCCGATCGCTATGGCGCTGGTCGGTGTCGCCGGTATCGGGCTCGCGGCCGGTGCAGCGTTGGTCGGCGCGATTGCGGACGGGATGCAGCAGGAACGCGACCGCGACCTCATCCAGGCGCGTCTCGGTGTGAGCGATGAGGCGATGAAGGTCTACGGCGCCGCTGCTGGTGCTGCGTTCTCGAACGGGTGGGGCGAGAGCGTCAACGCGAACCTTGAAACGGTGCAAGCCGCGATGGGTGGCGGGCTGCTCGACGGCGAAGAATCCGCAGCAGAGATGCAGCCAGTTATCGAGAAATTGACCGCGGTAAACGATCTGCTCGGTGCCGATATGGCGCAGACTATCGCCGCAACCCGGGCGCTCATGTTGAACGGGCTCGCCCCTGATGCAAGCGCAGCGTTCGACCTCATCGTTCGGGCAGCGCAGCGGGGCGGCAACGCGGGCGATGACCTTCTCGACGTGGTCCGCGAATACGCGAACGGTTGGAAGCAGACGGGGTTTTCAGCCCAGTACTCGCTTGGGCTGATCAACCAGGCCATGACTAACGGTGTCGATGTGGCAGACCGTGCGGGCGACGCAATCCGAGAGTTCGGGCGCAGGATGTCCGAAGAGGGCGACACCATCAAAGAAACGCTCACCTCGCTGAACCTCCCGGCCGATGAGCTGTTCGACAAACTCAAGGCCGGCGGACCCGAAGCAGAAGCCGCATTCGACCAGGTATTCGACGCTATCCGCCAGATCGAGGACCCGCTGGAACGGGCCGCGGCAGCACAAGCCCTCCTCGGCGATACGGCGGGCGACTTCATCAACGCCTTCACCCAGTGGGACCCGTCCGAAGCTGCGGCGTCGATGGGCGACTACGCGGGCGCTGCGGAGAACGCGATGGAGGTAATGGGTTCCAACTCGGCGGCTCATTTCGAGGCAGCGAAGAACTCCATCACCGCGTCGGCCGATGACATCAAGCTCGCGCTGGCAGAGGCGTTCGGTCCGACGCTGACCAAGATCGCGGACTGGGTGTCGACCCACAAGCCGGAGATTGTCGAGTTCTTCACCGGGCTTGCCGATGCCGGGTTCGCCTGCCTCGACGGGCTGATTGCGTTCGCGTCGGGCGCTCTGCGGGCGTTCGCGTCCATGCAGGAAGGGATCGGAGACACCGTCGGTAAGGCGCTGGTCGCGGTCGGTGGGTTCACCGAAACGCTGGGCGGTCTGATCAAGCACATCCCAGGTATGGAAGAGACCGGTGCCGCCATTGAGGGCGCTGGCGCGGCTGTCGAGAGGTACGGGGAACAGACCGACGCAGCGGCGGATCGGGCGCGTGCCATGGCCGATGTGTTGGACGCGGCGCGACCGAAGATCGACGGTATCCGGGAATCGGTGCGCTCGGCTGGCGAACAGGCCAGCGCGGCAGCGGAAATGACGCGTCTGTTCGGTGGCGAGGTCCAGGCGGTGCCGGAAGGTAAAACCCTGGTGGTGCAGGCGTTGACCGATGACGCCCGCGCCCGGCTCGACGAGTTCGGGTTCAAGGTGGAAACGCTGGACGATGGGACAGTCCGGATCACCGCCGAAACCGCGGACGCGCAGCAGACGCTCGACGATTTCGTGACCCACAACAACGGAAAACCGCTGGTCATGGATCTGCAGGTTGATTGGACTCGGGTTCAGGCTGGCATCGACAATCCGCAATTGCGCGCGAACGCACCCGCCTACACTCCGGAGTCCGGGTACGTGCATTACGCGGACGGCACGGAGAACCATCGCGCGGAGATCGCGCCCGCCGGCGCTATGCGGGTGTGGGCTGAGCCGGAGACCGGCGGGGAAGCCTACATACCGCTTGCAGAAGCGAAACGTAGCCGATCACTCGATATCCTCTCGGCCGTCGCGGACCGGTTCGGTTACGGGCTGATGCAGATGGCAAACGGCGGCATCACCGCCGACGAATTGGCCGCACAATCCCGCGGTATCGAGGGCGCCCACTACGTGTGGGGTGGCTGGGATGACTCCTGGAACACCGACTGCTCGGGCGCGGTCTCGCGGGTGGCGAACATGGCGGCCTACGGCGATCCAATGGTCGGCGGCCGATTCGGCACCGGCAACGCGGAGTCCGCGCTCTCGTCACGCGGGTTCCTGCCCGGTGCGGGCCCGGATGGTTCCGTGCGAATCGGCTGGATCAACGACCCGAACATGCCCGGCGGAGGACACGCCGCTGCCACCCTGCCCGACGGCACCAACGTCGAGATGGGAGGGAAAAGGGGCAACGGCCAGTTCGGGGGGCATGCCGCGGGCTGGTCAGAGTTCCCGTCGGTCATGCACTACCCGATGCCCGGCAGCGTCGGTACCGGCACCTCCCGGAGGTACACCGCCAAACCGGAGGACTTCAACGCAGGGAACGACCCTGACGGGCTTCGCGCGCTCAGTGAAGCGGGCGATTTCACCGACAGGTTCGGGAAGAAGTACGGCGTAGCGGAGGACGATCCGCTGGCCGCCGCGTTTCTGACCGGTGCGTATGACTCGGAGGTCGATCCGAACAAGTTGAACGTAGGCAACGACCCCGACGGGTTGAAGGCGCTGATGGGCGCCGGAGACTTCACCGACCGGTTCGGCCACGCGTTCGGCGTGGCGGAGGACGACCCTCTGGTCGACGCTCTGCTCGATACCCGGGACGCCCGGAAGAAAGCGGCGGAGGAAGCGAAAAAGGCTGCTGCGGGCTCGGCGAGTTCGCGGTCCGGGTCGGGCGGTGTGCAGGATGTGCGCGTCGTCAACTGGCCGGTCGCCTTGGGCGGGCAGCCCAAGGAGGAACGCCAGCCCAAGGCGACCGTTACCGCACGGTGGTTCGCCGACGGCGGCGAGGACCATACCGCACAGATCGCGCCCGCTGGCGATCTCCGCGTCTGGGGCGAGCCGGAGACAGGCGGCGAAGCCTATATCCCGCTCGCAGCAGCGAAGCGAGTTCGGTCGCTCGGGTTGCTTCGCAGGGTGGCCGACCGGTTCGGGTTCGGGCTCACCCCGTACGCGTCCGGCGGGTTCGGTGGTCTCGGGTCCGCTGGGGACAGCGGCGTGCACACCGGTTCGTGGAAGGTGGCGGCCCTCGGTGAACAGGGCGATATTCCGCTGTCGACGCCATCACGTGACGTTCCGTTGGCGAACCTCGGGGCCGGACTGTACCGGCTCGCGGCGTTCGGTGTGGGCGCTGCGCTGACGGCTGCGTCGGGCTGGGACAAGGACGGCAAATTCCAGGGGTTCGACACCTCGAACACCTCTATTCCCGGACTCGAAGAGGGTCTCGGGCGCCTGTCGGAACAGCTCACGGTCCTTATCGAGGCCGTGCGCGACGGCAAGCCGGTCGACGTCCAGGTCGATATCGACGCCGGGCGCCGCACAGCAGATCTGAAAATCACACAGCTCGGGGTCTGACCCCGAAAGGGGACAGAATGTCGATCCGGTATGAGCTGCACGGCGTGCAGCGCGCAGGCTCGCCGCGGTCGGTGTGGCGGTTCGGGCAGCCCGATTGCCCGCTCCGTCTCGCCACCTCCCCGAAAGGGGTCGGCGGGGCGCCGACCGAACATATCCGGCAGGGGAACGCGCGGCAGGCCGGCGCGACATGGCGCGGGATGAACCGCGGCGTCAACCCGATAAAGCTCGACGTGCAGGTCGGGCCGGTCGAGGCGGGCGAGACCGCGGTGGACCTGTGGTCGACGTGGCGGGCGAGTCTCGGCGACGGCTCGAACCTCGCAGAGTTCCACGTGATTTCACCAGGCGGCGGCGACCGCTACCAGTTCGTGCGGCGCGAGTCCGAGATTCCGGATCCTTCGCTCGAACTATTGACGGACGTCGGGTGGTGCATGGAGTCGGTTGTCATCGGGTCGGACGAATCGTGGTGGATCGGTGAAACCGTCCATCTCGGGCCGCTCGCCCCAGACCAGTTCGCGGGCCGCACCATCCGCAACGACGGGGACGCGGACGGCTGGGTCTTTTGGCGGCTGACCGGTCCGGGCGCGTTCACGATCGGTGTCGGCGCGGAAGCGGTCACGCTCCCGATGCTCGACCCCGGCGAAGTGTGGACCGTGGAAACCGATCCGCAGTTCCCGCATATCAAGGACGGCGCCGGGGTGGACACCTGGGAGACCGCGGGCAATGTCGCGTGGTATTCGCCGGTCGCGCCCGGGGCAACTGTGCCGCTGAACATCTCGGCGGCCGGGTCCTCGGCGGCGTCGCGAGTCGAACTGTGGCTGCCACAGAAGTACGAGAGGGCTGCCGCATGACCGCGCCGAATACGCTCTGGCGGCCGAATACGAAGACACCGCCCGCGTTCAACGTCACCGTGTTCAACCAGGATTACACGAAAAGCCGCCCGCTCGGGCCGTATATGCGGGCCCGGTTCGGGTGGTTCTGGCGCGTACCCGGAACCGCGGAGATCCAGGTGCGGGCGGATCACCCGCTCGCAGCCCGGTTGATGGCGTGCAAACGCGACGTCGTCCCGATCCGGACCTACTACAACGGGATCCCCTGGTCCGGGCGCGTGATCTCCGCGAGGATGCGCGGCAAGCCGGGGCAGGAAATCGTTACGGCTACGTGTGTCGGCAATCTTTATTGGATTCTGACGGCGCTAGCGTGGGTCAACAACTGGTTTCCGGCTGAGGTGCAAATCGGGATTACCGGCAAGCAGGACGTTCGATTCGGTCCGGTCGATTTTGTCGCAAAAAGCTACCTGACATCCGTGATGACGCGGCTACAAAAGCCGGTCTACTCGGCGCTGCCGGTCGACTATCAGATTCCAGAGCTTCCGCAGTTGGAGGACTTGAACAGTCTCGACGACATTCTGGAAGCGCTCGGCGCACTGACCGACGACCTGTGTGTCCTCTCGGCGCGTTTCACCCAGCTTGACGAGCTTGTCAAGGGCCCGATCGAGAATTCGGGTCGCGGCATGTCCTGCGAGTTGTGGATCCCGGAAGACGGACCGTCGCCGGATGTGTTCAACTCCGACACCCTGGCGCGGCTCCAGAACATCATCGACCTGACCGGCGACAATTTTTTCTGGTTCACCAACCCCGACAATATTCTCGGGCTCGCCGATCCGGATTCGTGGCGGAAAATGGATCGCGCCGGATACGTGTTCGACACGCACAGAAAGCGTGATCGGCGGTGGATGCAGTGGCGCACCGATTCCGGGCATATCGAGGAATACGACCGGGGCGTAAGCCACCCCACGGCACACTCTGCGGTTGTCGGCGGTAAGGCTCCGGAATTCGCGAATCAGCTTGTGGAGTGGGCCGCGAATCTTGCATTGCAAGCGCTGCTTAACCTGCTAGTTCCCGGCGCAAACCTGGGTTCGATCCTGGTAGGCGATCTGTTCGACAACATATTTTTTGCCTATCAGAAGTTCGACGACAACCAGCTGAAAGCTGATCTCGGCGAGCACGGTTTCGGCGAGGTATTCGCAGACAACACAGCCGCCTATTCTCTGGATTCCTGGGCGGTCGGTCTGTCCGCGCTGAAAAAGGCAGGCGGCGGAGAGTCGCTGAAACTCACCGTGAAAGCGGGCGGCATCGACGGTCGCGGATTCTCGTTCGGCGTCGACGACGGCTCCGGCCGACGGTTCCAATTGGGCGACATTATGACGTTCTGGGATCGGGGAACGATCGTCGAGGATTACGTGTCCGCGGTCGAGGTCGAGGACGCTCGCGATGAGCGCTGCACGGAAACCGTCACGATCGGCGACGACGAGGAACTGCAAGACGCGTGGGAAAAGCTCATCGGCCGAATGAAGGGCCTTGCCGGGCTGACTCGCGCTATCGCCAACGGCACAAACTGATTCGCTCTAGGAGGCGGTCACATTGACCGAAATTGTGCTGCCCTACGATCGTGGGATCGTCGCGCAGGAGACCTTTTATTTCTGCGGACCCGCATCCACGCAGAACGTGCTCAACTCGTGCGGAATCCGGGTGAGTGAAAATGATCTCGCCGCGCAGATGGGTACCAGCGTCAACGGTACCGATTATGTCGGGCTCATTACGCCTGTCCTGAATCGGTACCTTCCGGAAGCGCAGTACCGGCACACCTACATGCCGAACGACCCGCCGACCGACTCGCAGGTCGAAACGCTGTGGACCGACATCCGGCGCAGTATCGACGCCGGGTATGGGGTGATCGCGAATATCGTTGCGCCACCGGGCAATTTTCCGCGCGGCGTCAAGGGCAGCGTATCCCCGGCGTACTCGGGCAGCACCGTCTACCACTACATCGCGCTCATGGGCTACGACCTCGCAGCGCGGGCGGTTTGGGTGGCGGATTCCGGGTTCTGGCCGTACGGGTACTGGATCGCGCTGGAACAACTTGGCACGCTGATACCGCCGAAGGGCTATACCGCGGCGACCGTCGAAGCTGAGTTCCTGTCCAGCCTCGACGACGCGGGCCGGGCGCGGGTGCTCGCCGGGTTCTCGCAGTTGTGCCCGTGGGCTCCGTCGGAGGCTGCGGCGTGACGATATTCGGTATCGACGTGTCGTCGTGGCAGCGCGGCGTCGATATGCGGCTCGTTCGCGCTGCGGGGTTCGAGTATGTGATCGCCAAGGCGTCGGAAGGCTCGACGTACATCAACCCGGAGTATCGGGCGCAGCGGGACGGCACCCGCGCCGCCGGGCTCGCGTTCGCGGCGTACCACTACGTCAACAGCGATGCGCTGGCGGCCGGGCAGGTCGATTGCTTCGAGCGCGCCGAACCGGACAAGGCCGTGCCGGTGATGCTCGACCACGAAATCGGTTCCGGCGGCGTCGAAGTCCTGCGCGGCGTGCACAACGAGTTCGTTGCCCGCGGGCATCGAGTGATCCTCATGTACGTACCACGCTGGTATTGGTCCGGCGCGATGGGCTCCCCGGACCTGTCCGGGCTGCCGCCGCTCATGTCCTCGGACTACGGGCTGGAACGCGCCGGGCTCGCAGCGTTCATCTATCCGGGCGACGTCGACCGCGGGTGGAACGACTACGGCGGGCAGAAGGTCGCCATATTCCAGTTCACGCAGAGGGCGAAAGTGGCCGGGCTCTCGCTCGACGCAAGCGCGTTCCGCGGCACTCGCGCCGAACTGGATTCCCTGTTTTCCGGGACACAAAGTGAAGGAGTCGCAATGTCCCTCTCCAAAGCTGACCAGGAGAAGATTCTGGCCGGCGCAACCCAGTTGACCCCGTGGCCGCCCACTCCGGAACGTCCCGGTCTGCGGCGCCCGCTGCAAATAATCTACAACGTCCGCGACGCCGTGACCGGCGGGTGGGCGTGGCTGATCCTCGCCGACATCTGGAACGAAGTTGTGTGGGACGGCTACCCGGACCCGGTCGACGAATTGGACGGCAAGGCACCGGACAAGGTGCGGCGTCGGTCGCTGGTCGGCTACGTCCTGGAGGTCTACAAGCAGACCGTTCTCAACGGCCGCAAGCTCGACGCGCTGCTAGCCGCGCAGGGTGGCGCGAAGTGAGCGCGGCCGATATCGAGCACCGGTTCGCGTTCCACGCGGCCACCACCGCGGAGAAGCTCGCCGAGCACGGCTCTGTCCGCCACGCCTGCAAGGAACTCGCCCTGTTCCTGGACGAGACCTTGCCGGAGGGCCGGGAGAAGGCCCTCGCGATCACCAACCTGGAACAGGTCATGTTCTGGGCCAACGCGGGCATTGCCCGCAATACCGAAAGGACTCCGCTGTGAGCCCTCTGCTTCCGTCGCCGATGGCGACTCAGTCCGCGCACCCGTGGCGCGCCACCGTCCGAACCCTGTTCGCCAGTCTGGTCGGTCTCGCGGCCATGCTGCCGCTGATCGTCGACGCGACCGGCCTGCCGGACACCACTCCCGGGCTGGCCGGCGCTCTGGCGATCTCGGCGGCCGTAACCAGGCTGCTCGCCCTGCCGGGCGTGAACGACTGGCTGCGGACCTATGTGCCGTGGCTGGCGGCCGACCCCGCCTGACCGACCCCGCAGCACCGAACGGCGCCCCAATATTTCTGGGGCGCCGTTCGTGCTGTCCGACACCTTGGAGGCGCGGTGAGCGTCATAACCCCCTACCTCGGGCACCTTTCCGGGCTGTTCGGCGGCATGGTCGCTGCGTTCGCTGTGTGGCACGCAACACGCACCAAGACAGCGGTCGAGGCTCGCAACGCTGCCGTTGATGACGAGCGAGAGGGCGACCAGGCCGTCGACGCGCGTTGGCAGGCGATGCTGGAGCAACAGCGCGCACATTTCGAGGTGATCATCACCCCGATTCAGGCTGACGTCGAGAGTCTGCGCCGAGAGGTCCGGGACCTGCACACCGCTTTGGATGTGCTGCGCAACCGGTACCGGGCTGCCATCGACTATGTGCGTGTCCTGCTGCGGTGGGGACGCACGCAACCGGACGCAGATTCGATGCCTCCTGTACCGACTCAAATCGCCGACGAGGTGTGACACATGAGGCTGACGAAACCGCCCGAAGTGAAATTCGACTTCCTCGCCGCGATCGAGCAATTCATCCGCAGCCTGTTCGGGCTGACCTCGGCGCACGGTACCGCCATCGCAGAGCTTGAGACTCGCATCTCCACCGGGGCATCTCACTCAGACAAGTTCAACCGGCCGAGCTCCGCACTGCTGGGTGAGGGCTGGATCCAGGGCGGCGCCGGGCAGGGGCTCGGCATCATCGACTACGCGGCCCGGCTCGACAACACCGGCATATCTACCGGCATCCGGTATGCGATTTGCCCGCAGGTGATGACGTCTGACGATCATTCGGTCGCGGCGATCGTGAACCCCGCCGGCGTCATGGATGGATGCCCAACCACCCTGTTCGTCCGCGCCAACGCCGATTTGACGCAGTTCGTGTACGCGCAGATCTGGAAACGAGCGCTACGAATCGGGCGCGGCACCAGGTCCGGTAACACGTGGACGTTCACGGAGTGGAAGAACACCACCGCACGCGGTATCAACGAGTCCGACACCGTCGAACTGGTGGCAGAGGGAACTACGTACCGGCTGATCGTGAACCGGACCACCATCCTCGAACACACGGACACCTCCGGGTATCCGGTCGACGCCGCACACCGGACCGTCGGCTTTTCCTCGGAGACTAGGTTTCAGGGCATCGTTCCGAACTGGTCATGGGGGCTCGCTGGCTGGTCTGCCCGCTCGGGGCTCGGCTCGCTGGCCGCAACAGCGTCGGTCGCGCAGACTGCGCAGACGACCGCAGTTACCGCACAGACGACCGCGGTTGCCGCGCAGGAGACCGCCGACGCGAAGCCCGATTTCACGGACGTTCCAACGGATGTACCTCTGTGGGTGAACATCTCCGCATCCGATGACCCGACGTGCCCGCTGGCGAACCTGGTCAACTGGACCGTCGACAATCAGGAGACCGAAAACCCCGCCGTCCGTCCCGGTACGCGCCAGATCATGATCGGCCACATTCGGGCGACCCGGAACCGCACCTACAGCACGGTGGGCATGATCACCGGCGCCGGAGACTGGGGGCTGGGGCCGACGGCGTTCTATGTGGGCGTCTACAAGATGACGCCCGGCACAGGTGCTCTAACGAGGTTGTGGGGCTCCGGGGACGTCAAGGGATCGATCGCCGCGCCCGATACACAATTCCGGCTGCCCATTCCGACGATCACCGCACAACAGGGCGACGTGTTCGCGGTGGCCGTACTCCAGATCGCGCCAACGGTCGGTACGGCGGTGCGGCCCCTGCTGTGCGTCCGACACTCGCAGCCCGCGCAACCGGCGGGCATCTATCCGCGGGCGATCTTCGCCTACGTCAATAGCCAGGACACGTTACCCGCCACCATTGCCCCCGGGTCGCTCATGACCGACCAGGACTTCCTGCCGTGGTTTGTCCTCGGGTGACCTCATATTCCGGGAGTCGTTATGACCGTCCTGTTCGACAACTTCTCTGACCTCGCAGACGGGCCGGTGTCCGGCACTGTGGAAATCTGGCGCCCGGAACTCGGTCCCGACGCGGACGGCCCGGGTTCAACGACCACCAATCGAATCAGCGTGCCCGTGGTCGCGGGTGTGCTCACCACACCGGATCTCGACCCAGGACCCGCGCGGGTGGTGCTGCGGTTCGGTACATGGTCGGCGCCGCGACCGATCGTGATCCCGGACTCTGCCGAACCGGTGCAGTTGACGCCGCTGTTCGGACAGTACGAGCCACAGCCGCCGGCGGTGGTGTCACAGGCGTGGCAGGCGGCGCAGGCCGCGCAGGCTGCCCGCGACGTTGCGGTGGCCGCGGCCGAGGGCGTCTCGGACATAGCGGAGGATGTCGCGCAGGTCGCCGCCGATCGTGTCGCGGCGCAAGTCGCGCGAGCTGGCGCGGAAACGGCCGCGGCGGAGGCAGATACGGACCGCCTTGCCGCGCAGATGTCGGCGGCGTCGGCGACCGCGGAAGCGAGTGCTGCCGCGGCCGACGCTGACACGGCGAGTTCTGCGGCGGCGTCTGCGTCGAGCGACGCGGCAGCCGCGCAGGCGGCATCCGGCGACGCGACCGCGGCGGCGGCCGGGGCAACCGCCGCGCGTGACGCCGCGTCGCTCGACGCGGCAGCCGCGTCCGCTTCCGCCGTTGCCGCTGCGCAATCCGCGGCCGAGGCGGCGGAAGTAGTGTCCGACGGGATACCCAACGCGACAACGACCCTCAAGGGCGGCGTCGTGTTGGCGGGCGACCTGGGCGGCACGTGGAATGCGCCGACCGTGCCCGGTCTCGCGGACAAGGCCGACGCGACGCACGCGCACGCGATTGGCGAGGTATCCGAGCTGCAGGCGGCGTTGGACGGCAAGGAGTCGACGGCGCGCCGAGGTGCCGCGTCGGGGTATGCCCCGCTCGACGCGTCGGGGCTGGTTCCCGCGACGCACCTTCCCAGCTACGTCGACGACGTGGTCGAGTACGCGTCTACCGGCTCGTTCCCCGCGCCGGGCGTTGCGGGCGTTATCTATGTCGCATTGAACAGCAACCGCGTGTATCGGTGGGGTGGGTCCAGCTATACCGAGATCTCGCCGTCTCCGGGTAGCACGGACGCCGTTCCCGAGGGCTCCGCGAACCGGTATTACACCGACGCTCGCGCGCAAGCGGCGAACGCTGCGGCACTCGCGGCGAAGGCGGACAACTCGACGGTTGTCCACTTGGCTGGCGCCGAGACGATCACCGGCGCAAAGGTGTTCGATGCGTCGCCGACTGTTCCCGCGCCGACCGCATCAGGGCATGCGGCACGCAAACAGGATGTCGACACGAAGATCGGATCCGACGGGTCTGTCGTGACGCTGGTCAAGATGACGCAGGCGCAGTACGACGCGTTGGGCCCGGGGCGTCCGTCGACGACCTGGTTCGGGATAGTGGGGTGAGTCATGCCGCAACGCATCGGTGACGCGACCCCGGCGCGCGTCTACGCCGGAGATTCGCAGCTGACGCGGATATACAACGGGGATTCCCTGATGTGGTCGAGTTTCGCACCGTCGCGGATGACGCATAACGCAGCGTTCACGGTGACCACTGGAGGCTCGATGGTGACCGGATGGGCTGCGGACACCGCGACGCATCCGGGCTCGACGGTGGTCGGCAACAACGGGCTGGCGGGGCAGGGCGCCGGGGCAGGCGTGACCGCGACGACTACCGTACTCGTCTCGAATGGCTCGTTTCAGTCGCGAACGGTGGATATCGTGCTGCGCCGGAACGAAACCGAAGACCTCGCATGGGTTCTCGGGGCGCCGCTGGCGGCGTTCGCGTCGCTGGTGGCGGTCACGGTGACCGCTCCCGGCCTGTCGCTCAACAGTGGAGACCGGGTCGGCGTGTTTGCGCTGGCGTCGGGGGCGAGCATGACGATTCCGAGCAATACGGGCTCGTTCGTGCGGCTGTTCGTGCCGTAGACGCCCGACGCCCCCTCCGTTGTGGAGGGGGCGTCGGGCGGGTGCGGCCGGTCAGGCAGGGATCGGCTGATTCTTCCACCGGCGCACTGTCGCCTCGCTCACGCCGACTCGTTCGGCAATCGCATAGTTCGACATGTGCGGGTGGTCGGCGATGAGCGCTTCCGCTTCTGCGCGGGCATCGCTGGGGGCGGTGCGGGTGCGACGGGCGGCCGGAGCGGGCGCGAGCTGCGGTTCCGGCGTGGACTCGACCGCTTGGGCCGGTTCGGCGACCATGGGCGCGGGGGCGGCGACCGGCGCGACCGCAGGAACCGGGGCGACGTCGGCGGCATATGCGGATTCGGAGAGGGGAACGAGCATCTCGAAGTTCGCGGCCGGTTCAGCGGTCTCAGCGGGCGCGGTCTGGTCGGCGGTCGCGAGGATTACGGCGAGGTGGATCACGGCGAGCATGGCGACTGGCGGGACGACCGCGACCGCCGCGGCGACCTCCGGGGCGACCGGCCCGGACGGCAGGAGCGCGTGAACCACGTTTCCAATGATGGAGATCACGGTGGCGGAGCCCAGTAGGAACCAGGCGTACGCGCTGCGGCGGAGAGCGACGACGGCGACCGTGGCGACGATGCCGAGTCCGTCGACGATGAGCGGCCAGAGAACCGGGTAGGTGATTCCGGCACGGTCGGCAAGATCGGTGAGCGCGGAGAACGACAGGATGAACGAGAGCACGGTGAGCGCGACGGCTCCGGCGAGTGCGATCCGTGCGGGTGCAAGCATGCTGTTGGTTCCTTTCGGTGCCCGTTGGCGCGGGCGGTGGGTGGCCGTGACGGCGACCGGTTCAGATAACACCATACATTGTGACGATGTATGGAGCAAACAGGACGGACGCAGAGTGCGCGCCGGGCTCAACTACCAGCGGTCGGAGCATTCACGACAGGGCTACCGGGGCGCCGCGCATCCCACTCTTTGACCTCGCGCGCAGACCACAATGGGGTCCGGCCGACGTACCGTTTCGGTTTCGGCGCCGGATTGTCGCGCGTCGGCCGGTGGGAGTACGACCGCCATGTCACAGGCTTGACGCCGACATACTCGGCGCACTGCTCCGCGGTCCATTCCTCATCCGCGGTCGACTCCAGATCTGCGCTCATCGCCGCACCTCCATACCCGTAATCGTATGACCGTCCCCGGGCCTGGACGCACGAGCGCGCACCGGCCACGACACCCGCGGTCACGCTGCCGTGCCCACTACCGCGGGCGACTCGACGAGTCCGGACGGCTGCAGCACATCCTGCGCACGGGTCACGGCCACATAGGAGAGCATCAACTCGGCGGCCAGCGAGCCGCGTGCCGACCGGATGCGCTGCGAGTCGCCCTCTTCCTCCGCTTCCGACAACCGGGTCCGTGCCTTGTCGAGGTGCCCGAGCATTTCCGCGGCGAGTTGCACCCGCGGCCACTCGCGGCCCTTGCTCTTGTGTGCGGTGACCACAAGGACATCGGCGTCACGCTCGGAGACCACGCCGCCCAGCGCGGCGCGCACGGTGTCGGTCTCGTGGTTGTCGATAAGGGTCACAAGCGTTTTCCAGTCGGAGGCGTCGGGCGCTTCCTCCGCATACTCGACGACTTGCCCCCACGTGGTGAACGCGGCGAGATCCTCCATGCGGACGGGGCGTCCGGCCCGGAGGTCGTCGGCGGCGTCGCAGAACCGCAGCGCGTAGGCGTTATCGGCCATGAGGTGCACCGACCGCCCGGACGCCTGCATATCGATCACGGTTTCCAGGGCGCCGCCGTTGGTGCGGCACAACACGGTGTCGGCGTTGGTCATGGTTTCGTCGATCCGGGACGCGCGGCCCGGGTTGCCGGTCAGCCGAAGATCGTCGCCGAGTTCGGCAAGCAGGCCGTTCGCCGCGTCGGCGATCACCGGACCGAACCGCCACGACTGGGTCAACCGGCCCTCCGCCATGTCGACGAATCCGGCCATTGCGTTCACAGCGCCCGTGAACCCGTAGATGGCCTGCGCGCTGTCGCCGACGTACACCCGCTGCAGGTGTGTTTGCTCGGCGATCACACCCGCGAGAACGGGGCTGGTGTCCTGCGCCTCGTCGAGCATGATCACGTTGCCGTCGCGGCCGATCCGCGGGTGTTCGAGTGCCCACAACTTGAGGTAGTGGCCGTGGCCGAACGTGACCGCGGTTCCGTGCGGGTTCTGGAGATCAGCCCACACGCGCAGCGCATACGGCAGTACCGCCTCGGCGAGTACTCGATTGTTGGTGCGGTTGCCGTCGACGTCGAGCCCTTTCATGGCGGGCACGTGCCGGACCGAGAGTTCATCGTCGGCAGTTTTGCAGAACTGGTCTATGGTCGCCAGGGCGTGCCGGGCGATCTTGCGGTCGTCGAGCCAGCATGACTGACCCGCGGCGGTAGGCACCGACAGTCCTTCGATTCGCAGGGCGCGCGCGGTCTCGTAGAACGGGATACGGCGCGTGTTGCGGCACATCTTGTCCAGCAGGGGCTCGTGGCGGGTGTTGCCGATGCCGCGGTAGGCCATGGCGTGCGCGGTGGACGCGGTCACGCACTGCGGCATCTTGCGCCCGGCCTCGACCGCTATCGCCTTGTTGAACGACAGGTACAGACCGAGTCGCCCTTGCGCGCCGAGGATTTCGGCGAGCTGGGTGAGGGTGGTTGTTTTGCCGGTTCCTGCGCCGGCGCGGACGCACAGCGGGTTGCCGGTGCGGAACAGGTCGTGGATGTGCAGCTGTTCTGGGGTTGGCGCGAAGGCCATCAGTGGTTCCTTTCGGTGGGCCGTGGCGGCGGCCGGGGTGGTTCGACGCAACCATACATTGTCACGATGTATGGATCAATTGGGGCAGGTACAGAACAGCCGGGCGCCGATGGTCGACGCCCGGCCCGCGGGTCGGTTCAGGCTGCCTCGTCGACCGAGATCAACCGACGCAGATCGGCGGACACCACGCGATACCGGCGCCCGGCGCGGATCACCTTCGCGGGGAACTCTCCCGCACTGGCGAGTTTGTAGGCGGTGGACCGGCCGATGCCGAGGACGTCGGCGGCGGTATGCAGGTCGACGGTCGGGGCGGAGAGATCAGGAGACACGGGCACCTCGCGGGTTGTGGGGAATGTTGAGGTTTCTCTCGCGTGCTGCGGAGTGTGACGCAAGCATGGCAGTAACCTATGAAACCCCGCAATCATTCGATATTCTGCGTTGTGTGACACAACACGACTGGCAAGAGTCGACGACGCGTCGAATCGCCGAGGAAATCCGGCGCTTGCGCGGCACCCGGTCTGCGCAATGGCTGTCCGACCGGACCGCGGAGCTTGGCCGGCGGGTGACGCGGGCGACGATCACCGATATCGAGATCGGGCGCCGCTCTCGGGTCGAGGTCGCCGAACTCCTGGTGATCGCTGCCGCGCTCGACGTTCCGCCGCTGCTGCTGCTCTACCCCGATATGCCGCACGGCCGCGTCGAGTACCTACCCGGCGAGACGATCACCGGCACGGAAGCACTCGACCGATTCACCGGTATAGGCGTCGGGCTCGCCGAGACCCCATATCCCGCCGACACCGTGACCGCGCTGCGGCTCATGCGTGAAGAAGAGTTCTGGATCCGCCGCACCGAGTACCACCAGAGCGCCTACGACCGGTCGTTTCAGCGCATGGCCGAGGTCACCCCCGCCGACGCCGAGTTTGCGACGCTGCGCGCGGAGTGGACGGCCGACGACCGAGACCTGGCGATAGCGCGGGAGCACCTGCGCACAATCCGGGAACAGCAACGCGCGGCCGGGCTCACGGTCGCCGAGGAAGAACAGCAGGACAGATAGAGATGGCAGAGAAGAAAGCCCGCCGGGCCGAGCCGATCAACAAGCACACCGCAAAGAACGGCGCGGTCACCTACTGGTTCCAGATCGACGTGGGGACACGCCCAGACGGCAGCCGCGACCGGCCGCGGTTCACATACCGGACCCTCACCGAGGCACGCCGCGAGTATCGGCGAATCTCGTCCGAGGTAGCCGCAGGCAAGTTCGTCGGCCGAACTGATCTGACCTTCGCCGATGTCGCCGACGAATGGCTGGCCTCCCGCCGCGACATCCGCGCGAACACGAAACGGAACTATCGGGATTCGCTGAAGTACTCGAAGCGCGACCTGGGCGCGATGAAGATTCAGAAGCTCAGGCAGGCGCATGTGGACGAGTGGGTTTCCACGATGCTGGAAGCGGGCTCGATGAAGGGCAAGCCACTGAAGCCGTCAACGGTCCGGTTGGCGCTCGTCATGGTCCAGGAGGTCACCGAGTACGCGACCCGGCAAGGGATGATCCCCCGTGACCCTGCCGAATACGTGGAGGCTCCGCGGCAGCGACCGAGCAAGGTCACTTCCGGAGATGTGTGGACCCGCGAGCAGGTGCACACGTTCGCCGAGAAGGCCAAGGAGGATCGGCTGTATGCGGCTTTCCTGCTGGCAACCTATGGGCTGCGCCGCTCGGAGGTGTGCGGGCTGCGCTGGTCTGACATCGACCTCACGCGAGAGACGTTGAGTATCGAGCAGGGACATGTGGAGGTCGAGGGCAAGGAGCATGCGGTCGACGAGCCGAAAACTGCGCGTTCGCGGCGTACGTTGCCGTTGCCGGCGGATGCGGCTGCGGCGTTGCGTGAACTGCGGACCCGGCAGGAGCAGGAGCGCGCGGCGTTGGAGCTGACGTGGGATGAGGGCGCGCATATGTGTTCCTCGTTCGATGGTCGCCCGGTTCTGCCGCGCACGTTCACGGGGTGGTTTCACCGCATCCGTATTGCGGCGGGGCTGCCTCGAATCACGCTGCGCAATCTCCGGCATACGTCGGTGTCGGTGATGCTGCACGCCAATGTTCCGGCGTCTACGGTGGCGGCGTGGCATGGTCACGATGTGCGGATGACGACCGCGGTCTATAACCGGGTGTATGACGAGGGTTTGACGACTGCGGCGGCGGCGATGTTCGGGGTCGTGGCCGAGGCTGTCTAGCTGGGCGCGGGCGGAAATCGAGTCCCCCGCGCATTGGCAAGTTCTTGGCACGCTGGCCGTGGAACGAAAACAGGACCGGTACGAATACCGGTCCTGATCTGCGTAAATAGGGTGGAGCTAAGGGGACTCGAACCCCTGACCCCCACACTGCCAGTGTGGTGCGCTACCAGCTGCGCCATAGCCCCGGATATCAGCGGCCGGTTCCCCGGCTGCCTGAACGAAGTTACACCACGTGGACACCCGGAGCCAAATCGCCTGGATTCCGGGTGAACGCCGAGGTCACGGGGCCAGCTGCTGGACCCAGTCCGGTTCGTTGACATCGATCTTGGTAGTGCCGTCGAACACACTGGGCGTGGCCGCGGCACCGCCGAGAGCGGCCGTCAGATCGTCGAGCGTTGCCGCGGCCCGATCCGCGACCTGGCCGCGGCGGGCGCCGGAGGTGATGCATTCACGGGCGGGTTCGGTGGCACCGGACTCGGTCGCGATGGCGAGCAGTTCGTCGTCGCTGAGCTCGGAGCCCTCGTCCGGCTGGCGGGTGGTGAACAGCGTCTCGTGGAATTTCGAGTAGGTGACGCCGGAACCGGTATCCGCGACACACTGCAGGGCGGCGATCGCGCGGGTGGAGTAGTCGCCACTGGAGGATTTGGGGTCGAGGAAATTGACGAACCGGTAGCGGATGGCGAGTTTGCCCTCGTCGAGCTTCTGCGCGAGTTCCTGCCCGTAGAGAGTTTCCAGGGTGCCGCAGGAGGGGCACATGGGGTCCTCGTAGATCTCGATCGTCTTGGGGACCTCGGGACGGCCGAGGCGGACGCCACCGTCGCTCTGCAGCGCGGCGGTCACCGCCTCGTTGTGTACCGAACCGTAGCCGTCGTTGCGGACCTGGGCTTCCTCGCGACTGCCCCAGCGGTAGGCGAAGACCACGATCAGCGCGATCAGGACCAGGGCCAGCGCACCGAGGGCGTAGGTGGTCCGGTTGGACATCGGCCGCGGCGTGTAGTCGGGCGACGAGTTGCTCACGCGACCACTCTGCCGTATCCGGGCGAACCGGTCACGCGCGAATCCGGCAGGCACGGGTCAGGGCCGGGTTTCCGGTTCGCCGGACAGGCCGCTGGACGCCGGAAGTCCCGCGGTGGTGGCGTCGTGGTCTGTGGACTTCGATTCCGTGACACCGGAGCGCGCCGGATCCGGGGCGGCGGGTGCGCGATCCATCGGTTCGGGTACGACCAGCCAGGCCAGGGCGGCGACGGCGAGTAACGACCCGGTGACGGCGAGACCGGCACCGTAGGACAGTCGCTGGGCGATCGCACCGACCACGATGGGTCCCAGCACCGTGCCCAGATCCTGAGCCATCTGGAAACCGGCGAGCATGGTGCCGCCACGGGCGCGGTTGCCGATGATATCGCCGACAGCCGCCTGCTGGGCGGGGGTGAGCAGGCCGGAACCGATCCCGGCGACGAACGAGGTCGCCAGCAGCCAGGTCATATTCGGGGCGAGGCCCAGGCCGGTGGTGCCGA
Source organism: Nocardia sp. NPDC001965 (assembly GCF_053594175.1). Classification (NCBI taxonomy): domain Bacteria; kingdom Bacillati; phylum Actinomycetota; class Actinomycetes; order Mycobacteriales; family Nocardiaceae; genus Nocardia; species Nocardia sp. NPDC001965. The sequence goes on along the minus strand of NZ_JBSFDZ010000010.1, from coordinate 54,067 downwards.
TCGCGCACACCAGTGCACCGGAGATCAGCAGCGGGCGGCGGCCGTAGCGGTCCGACAACCGGCCGGAGAAGAACAGCACCGTCGCGTTACCCGCGGCGAACACGGTGAGCGCGACACCGGCCATACCGGGCGACTGGCCCAATACTTCCACCACCAGGAGCGGCACCAGCGCCATCCGCACACCGAACACCGCGGCACCGCTGGCGAAATTGGAGAACAGTGCGGCCCGGTACTCCGGTCTGGCCAGCCCCTGCCGGAAGCTGACGGTGGCCACGTCACGGCCCGATTCGGATTCGGTGATACGAGAGTCGCGGAGGTTGAAATAGACGACCGCGACCGCCAGCAGCAACGCGACCGCGTAGATGAGGAACGGGGCACGCAGCCCGAAGCCGGCGAGCGCGCCGCCGATCAGCGGTCCGGACAGCCCGCCGATCAGGAAACACGTCGACCACAGCCCGGTGACCCGGCCGCGTTCGGTGGGTGGGGAGAGCCGGATCACCAGTGCCATCGACGAGACGGTGAACATCGTCGACCCGACACCGCCGAGGGACCGCAGCACCATCAGCTGCCAGTAGGTCTGGGCGAATGCGCTCGCACCGGTGGACACCGCCACGATGGTCAGACCGACCAGGTAGATCCGCCGCTCGCCCAGCAACTGCACCAACCGGCCGCTGACCGGAGCGAAGAGGAGACGCATGGCGGCGAAGGCGCTGACGATCGCCGAGGCGGCGGCGACGCCCACCCCGAAGCTGAGCGCGAATTGCGGCAGTACCGGCGACACCAGGCCGAAACCGATCGCGACGCAGAAGGCGGCGCTGATCAGTACCCAGATCTCGCTGGGTAGCGGGGGCTTCGCCGACGGATTCACACTTCGGCGGACCGGGATCAGGCGCCGACGCCGCGGCGCCTGCACCGTGGCCGCTCCGCCCGTCCCGTTCGTACTCCCGGACCCGGGTCGATCATCTGCCACGGCCTCACCACTCACCCCGGCAGTCAACACCGCGGCGGATCCCACAATTCCCCGCGTCGGCGCGGAGTTCTCCGCCGGCCCGCCGGGCGACCGGTGGTCTACCCCTCGGCCAGCACCCGCCCGACCATGTCCCGGGCCGCCTCCTGGACCCGCGCGAGGTGCTCGATTCCGTGGAAGGACTCGGCGTAGATCTTGTATTTGTTCTCGGTGCCCGAGGGCCGCGCCGCGAACCAGGCGTTCTCGGTGCACACCTTCAGTCCGCCCAGGTCCGCCCCGTTACCCCGGGCACGAGTGGCCACCTCGGTGATGGGTTCGCCCGCGATCTCGTCGCCGCTCACCTGCTCGGGACTGAGGCCGGCCAGTAATTTCTTCTGCTCCGGTTCGGCGGGCGCGTCGATCCGGGCGTAGGCGGGGCTGCCGTAGCGGCGTTCCAGTTCGTGATATCTGGTCGACGGGCTCTGCCCGGTGACCGCGGCGATCTCGGCGGCGAGCAGGGCCAGCAGGATGCCGTCCTTCTCGGTGGTCCACACGGTGCCGTCCATCCGCAGGAACGACGCGCCGGCGCTCTCCTCACCGCCGAAGGCGAGACTACCGCTGAACAGGCCCGGCACGAACCATTTGAATCCGACCGGCACCTCGTAGACGTCGCGGCCGAGCACGCTCACCACCCGGTCGATCATCGAGGAGGTGACCGCGGTCTTGCCGATCTTGGTGAGCGCGTCCCAGCCGCGCCGGTTGGCGACCAGGTATTCGATGGCCACCGCCAGGAAATGGTTCGGGTTCATCAGTCCGCCGTCGGGGGTGACGATGCCGTGCCGATCGGCGTCGGCATCGTTGCCGGTGGAGATGTCGTAGTCGTCGCGGATGGCGACCAGCGATGCCATGGCATGCGGGGACGAGGGATCCATCCGGATCTGACCGTCACTGTCGAGCGTCATGAAACGCCAGGTGGGGTCGACGCTCGGGTTCACCACCTCGAGATCGAGGTCGTAACGCTGACCGATCTCCTCCCAGTAGTCGACGCTGGCACCGCCCATGGGATCGGCGCCGAGCCGGATCCCCGCCCCCCGGATCGCGTCGAGGTTCAGCACCGCGGGCAGGTCGGCGATGTAGTGATCGAGGTAGTCGTACCGGCCGACCGCGTCCATGGCCCGGGTCAACGGGGCACGCTTCACACCGGCCAGGCCGCCACGCAACAGTTCGTTGGCGCGTTCGGCAATGCTGTCGGTGGCGCCGGTATCGGCCGGGCCGCCGTGCGGGGGGTTGTATTTGATTCCGCCGTCGCGTGGCGGATTGTGCGACGGTGTCACGACGATGCCGTCGGCTTGATGACGCGCCCCGTCCCGATTGTGGCGTACCACCGCATGACTCAGCGCAGGTGTCGGTGTGTAGCGGCCGCGGGCATCGACCACGGCGCCGATATCGTTGCCGGCCAGCACTTCCAGGACGGTGGTCCAGGCGGGTTCGGACAGGGCATGGGTGTCGCGGGCGAGATATACCGGACCGGTGATCCCCCGGGTCACCCGGTATTCGACGACCGCCTGCGTGATGGCCAGGATATGCGCTTCGTTGAAGGTCGCGTCCAGGCTCGAACCACGGTGCCCCGAGGTACCGAAGATCACCCGCTGTGTGGGATCGGCCGGGTCGGGAACCCGGCTGTAGTACGCGGTCACCAGTCCCGGAACATCCACCAGATCGCCGGGGCGGGCGGGCCGTCCGGCTCGATTGTGGGCCATGCTCGGGTCTCCCTTCGTGGTCGGCCGCACGCGGCTGGTCATCGTGATCACCGGTACGGCCCCGGGGACGTGGCCGCGAGTCGTACTGCGGCGAGCCGGATCCCGGCGGCGCGCACAAGGGTGCCGAGCGCGTGCGTACGGGCGCCGCCGGTGGCGAGCCCGGCCCTCCCGTACCCGGAAGTACCGAAGGCGGTGCGCGCACCGCGGAATCCGATCCGCGCACCCGCCGACGCCTCCCGAAGCGGGTTCGCACCGAGGGACGCATTCGGGAGTGTCGAGCACACAATGCTAACCGCCGATGTGCGCCCGGGCAGCCGGGATTCGCTGGGTACCGTGGCCGCGTCGGCTGCCGGACACCACGGCACCGCATCGTGCGGCCCGCCGGTCGCCTCGTACCCCGCGCGCACCACCGCGGCCGGTGAACCGAATCTTCCCGACACACTCATGACCCGACCCTCTCGCTCGTAACGTCCTACGTTGCGCTCGTGTCGTACCGTGTTGCCCCGCTCGTACTGTCTTGCCCCGCCGTGTCATCGGGTGACCGGCGTTCGAACCGCGGCCGCGACGGTGGACGGCGACCGCCGCGGCCGGGCCTGTGAGCCCCCGTGCCGGCGACTCCCGATCCGAGCAGTGTACGAACCCGGCCGGGGCGACCGGACAGCGCGGTGAACCCATCTCCCGCATCCGGCACCGGAATACGCGTGGACAGGTCGATCTGGGGCCGGAACACCGTTGACCAGCAGCTTCCTATCCAGTGTTTGCCGGAAACGAGCCGGATCACCGGTCCAGCGGACGTTCACGGCACGCGGTCGTGCCGGGACACACCAGCGTCGGCGCACACTGCCGGGCTGTCGTGCCGGGCCACTCCCCTCGAGCAGACCGGAGACGATCGGAACACCGGAGGAACACGGTCCCCGGGTGCAATCCGTCCGAACCTGCGGCCGCTCGCGGTGAACGATATTCCGGCGTGCCCGGCGGCGGAATCCGGCAGCGCACGGGCAGCGGGTATTCCGTGATCCGATCGGCGGGATCCGAACCGGTTCCCACTAATTCGTATGTTGCTACCATTCCGGATGTGAATCCCGCCACCACCGAACCCCGGACGCGGCCGCTCCGGGTCGATGCGGCGCGGAATCAGCAGCGGATCGTCGACGCCGCCTGCGAACTGTTCGCCGATCGTGGTCTCGACATCACCCTCGACGATGTGGCCGAACGCGCGGGCGTCGGAGTGGGCACCGTATACCGGCGGTTCGCGAACAAGCGGGAACTCGTCGCCGAGGTTTTCGCCGGACATATCCGCGAGTTCACCGCGGCCACCGCGGACGCGCTCGCGGCGGCGGATCCCTGGGAGGGTTTGGTAGAGCTTTTCGAGTACGCCTGCCGGCGGATGGCGACCAACCGTGGGTTCAGCGAGGTGCTGCTCGAACTGGGCGAGGAAGCGGACCGGTTCGGCTGTCCCCGCGAAGAGATCGGCCCGGCGGTAGCGGCGGTGATGGACCGCGCCCGGGCGGCCGGAGTGGTGGCGCCCGGTATCGAGGCGACCGATCTGTTCGCGCTGATCTATATGGTCGATTCGCTGGCCGAATTCGCCCGGCCCATCGATTCCGAGATCTGGCGGCGCTATATGGCGATCACCCTGAACGGTATCCGGGCCGCGGGTTTACCGCCGCAGCCGCTGACGGTGGACGCGCTCAGCCTGGCCGAGGTCGAGCAGGCCAAGGCAGCCAAGCCCGGCCCCTTTCTCGCCCGCCGCCGCTGAGCAGCCGGTCCCCATTCCTGCCCGCGTTTCCACACGCCCGTGCCCGCTATCCCCTAGAGTTGGACGAGTGACCAAGTTATGGGTGAACTGGGCCGGCGATCAGCGGTGCACACCGGCACGGCTGTGCGCACCGCGCGATCACACAGAGCTGGCCGCCGAACTCGCCCGAGCGGCCGACGAGGGCCATCGCGTCCGCGTCGCCGGATCGGGCCATTCGTTCACCGATACCTGCCTCACCGACGGAGTCCTGCTGGATCTGTCCCGGATGAACCGGGTGCTCGATATCGATCGGGAGGCGGGCCTGGCCCGGGTGCAGGCCGGTATGACGCTCGCGGCGCTCAACACCCGACTCGACGAGCACGGCCTCGCATTTCCCAACCTCGGCGATATCGACGTCCAGACCATCGCCGGCGCGACTGCCACCGGAACCCACGGCACCGGCGGGCGGCTGCCGAATATCTCCGCCGCCCTGCACGCGATCGAACTGATGACGGCCGACGGCCGGATCGTGGAACTGACCGAGGAATCCGGTGCGCAGGCCTGGCGGGCCGCCCGGGTCGGACTCGGCGCCCTGGGCGTCGTCACCGCGTTCACCCTGCGATTGGTGCCCTCGTTCGTCCTCGAAGGTGTCGAACGCCCGGTTCCGGTCGACGAAGTACTCGCGGATCTGGACACTTATATCGACGGCAACGATCATTTCGAGTTCTACATGTTCGCGCACAGCCCGATCGCCATGACCAAACGCAACAATCGCGTCGATCTGGCGCCCGCGCCTCGACCCGAATCGGTGGACTGGTTCGCCGATATCCTGCTGTCCAACCATGTTTTCGACGGTCTGTGCCGCCTCGCCCGTCGCAGACCCTCCCTCATCCCGTGGATCCAGCGTGGCGCCGCCTACGCCGGCAGCTACCGCCGCCAGGTCGATCGGTCCTATCGGGTGTTCACCAGCCCCCGCCTGTTCCGGTTCACCGAGATGGAGTACGCGATCCCGCGCGAGTATTCGGTCACGGCGATCAGGGAGATCAAGGAGACGGCGAAGCGCTTCGACAGCCCGATGCCGATCGAGGTGCGCTGGGTGGCGGGTGACGACGCACTCCTCTCACCGGCGGGCGGCCGGGCGACCTGCTATATCGCGGTGCATCAGTACGAAGGAATGGAGCACGAACCGTTCTTCCGCGCCTGCGAGGCGATCTTCGACCGGTACGACGGACGCCCACACTGGGGCAAACGGCACTACCAGACGGCGGAGACACTGCGTGGACGTTATCCCGACTGGGACCGTTTCGCGGCGGTCCGCCGGCGCCACGACCCCGCGGGCCGGTTCGCCAACGACTACCTCGACCGGGTCCTGGGCCCGGTCTCAGCGGCCGAGGATACGGTCGACCAGCGCGGGTAGTGCCGTGCCGATGGGTTCGCGCACCACTTCGGTGGCCAGCGAATCGTAGGGTGTGGGTTCGGCGTTGACGACGATCAGATCGGCGCCCGCCGCCACCGCCCGCCCGCACAACGAGGCAGCCGGTTCCACCTGCAACGAGGTACCGACGGCGAGGAAGATCTCCGCGGTCTCGGCGGCCAGCGTCGCCTTGACCAGCGTGCGGTGGTCCAGCGCCTGGCCGAACATGATGACATCGGCCTTGAGGACGCCACCGCAGACCGGGCAGGGAGGATCGGCAACGCCCGCCGCCACCCGTTCCAGGGTGTCGGCCATGGCGGCGGAGAAGTCACAGCGTACGCAGACCACGTCGAACATATTGCCGTGGATCTCCACCACTCGCTGCGGCGCGGAACCGGCACGCTGATGCAGCCGGTCGATGTTCTGGGTGACGATCGTGAGTCCCCGGCCGGCGCGCTCCAGATCCACCAGCGCGCGATGGGCGCCGTTGGGTTCGGCCTGCCACGCGGGATTGTCGCGACGGGCGAGCCAGGATTTCTCGCGTAGTGCCGGATCGGCCAGATAGTTGTCGTAGGTGGACAGCAGTTCGGCGATCGGATCCTCGGTCCAGACCCCGCGAGGCCCGCGGAAGTCGGGAATACCACTGTCGGTGGAGATTCCGGCGCCGGTCAGAACGGTGATACGGCCGGTCCGCTCGTACCATTCGGTCACCGCCGTGTCCCCGCGGCGAGAGCCGGCCGCCGGATCGGTGTGCGGGACCACCCGGCCCGCGAGTTCGAAATGGACATACCACGAGCTTAAGCAGCCTGTCCCGGACCAGCATCGAGGCACACCCCGGACCGCCTTCAGTTAATCAACAGCAAACAATTTCCAGTGGGCCGGTATGCCACGAACCGCCTCCGGATCCCCCCGGTCCCATATACCTACCCGAAACCGACCAAACGTCTCGGAACTGGGAGTTTTCCGGAAATGTCACAGCTGGATCGCATCACCCCCACATTCGACCGGAGCCTGCTGTGATGGTTATCTCCAGATTTGCTACCCGGTGTCCAGGTGGAGATTTTTCCGTTACTGTGAACACAGTCGCCACCGACTCCGAAACGGAGGTTCTGCCATGGCTCGCCAACGCACACCCCGTACGGCAGACCCGCGGGTCGGTTACCACATTTCCGGAGATTACGGCAGTAACGGTTTGATAACCCACACCGCCGGGTACTCCGAAGACATGACAGCACTGCGTAACCGACCCGCCCGGATCGCCGGTATGGAATGGGGCACCGCGCTGCTGGCTCTCGCCACGTGCCTCATCTTCAGCACCGGAATCGCCGCAATCACCCAATCCTTCGCCACCGCAGTGGTCGCCACCGCGAGCATTCTCGTCGGCCTCGGCATCACGCTGCGAATTCTGAGATCCGCTCGCTGACACCGTATTCGCGCGCCCCGTCCGCGAATATCTGCCCGCACGGCTAGTCTGCGAGCATGGTATCCGGGGACGGGTCCGACGACACCATCGGCGGAGACGGGGGCGATGCCTCCGGCGGATCCGCGGACGGTCCGCCGCGGACCCGGAGCACAGACCCGGCGGTCGAGGGCAGCTGGCTGGATCGCCGAGCCCTTCCGACCGGCACCGGTAGGCCGCGTCTGTCCACCGCGCTGCTGGTCATCGCCTTCGTCGGGGTCTTCGTCCTCTATCTGATCCTGCAACCCGGCTGACCGGCGACCGGGAATAATCTGCTTGCCGCGGCCGCTTAAGGTTGTCGTTATGAAGGAGAACGGGCGCAAGGTCATCGCGACCAACCGCCGGGCACGGCACAACTACACGATCCTGGACACCTACGAGGCCGGGATCGCGCTGGTCGGTACCGAGGTCAAGAGTCTGCGTGAGGGCAAGGCCTCATTGGTGGACGCCTTCGCGACCGTGGACAACGGCGAGGTGTGGCTACGCGGCCTGCACATTCCCGAGTTCAGCCACGGCACCTGGACCAACCACGCACCGCGCCGGACCCGCAAACTGCTGCTGCACAAACGGGAGATCGAACGCCTGGTCGGCAAGTCCCGGGAGGGCAACCAGACCCTGGTACCGCTGTCGATGTATTTCAACGACGGCAAGGTGAAGGTGGAACTCGCCCTCGCCAGAGGTAAACAGGACTACGACAAACGGCAGGACCTGGCCCGGCGCACCGCCGAACGCGAGGTCACCCGGGAGATCGGCCGCCGGATCAAGGGCATGCGCTGAGCGATCCCGCGGCGCCGTAAATGGGAATGAACCGGGGCGGGCCAGGTGTTAACATGACAAGCCCGGCAAGGTGCCGGGACGTACGGGGCTGAACGGTTTCGACTGCGTACGTAGATTCAGGGGAAGCGTGTCGGTGCAGGCAAGAGACCACCGTAAGCGTCGCTGCAACCAATTAAGCGCCGATTCCAATCAGCGCGAGTACGCTCTCGCTGCCTAAGCGATAGCGTCTCTGTCGGCCCGAGGTTCGCCCTCGGCTTCGGTGCCGGCATCAGCTAGAGGGCTCACCGTGCGACTCGGTCGCGGAGTAGTACGGGACATCCAACAGCGACTGGGATCGTCATCCCGGCTTGTTCGCGAGACCGGGAGATCCGAGTAGAGGCACAGCGGACTGCACACGGAGAAGCCTTGATGAAGCGGCGGAGGACCCGGGTTCGATTCCCGGCAGCTCCACGGAAAGCCCGCAGGTCACAGACCTGCGGGCTTTTATTTTGCGTTGGCTCGGCGGGAAGCGGCTCGCACGGTACCGGCGGGTCGCGGCGCCGGGGTATCGCTCTCGGCGGCGAGAAACCGTGCGGTCTCGACATCGGCGGGCAGATAGGTTTCGACGGCGATCTCGGCCAGCGTGATATCGAAGGCCGCGCCGAAGGTGGTGATGGCATTGATGAAACACAGCCGCCTACCACGATATTCGAGATGGATAGGCAGGGCGATCTCCGCCGGGTCCGGTTGCGGATGGTCGGCCGGCGAACCGTAGGAGACCAGTTCCTCGTACAGAGCGTTCAGTGCTGAGTCCCCGCTCTGCGCCGCCTGGCGGGCCAGCCGCGGCAGCAGATGAGCGCGCACCTGTTCGAGGTTGGCGACACGGGACGCGAAGCCGCGGGGGTGCAGACCCAGCCGCATCATGTTCACCGGCGGCCGCAGCAGAGCGGAGTCGACACCGTCGAGAAAGATTGCGACCGCATCGTTGGCGAGGACAAGATTCCAGCGCCGATCTACTGCCAGGGCCGGATACGGTTCGTGAGCACGCACGAACCGTTCGAGGGTCTTGCGCACCTGAGTCATATCAGGGTCGTCGAGCGGGCGCTGCCGATAGATCGGGGCGTGACCGGCCGCGACGAGCAGGCGGTTGCGTTCGCGCAACGGAACCGACAGGTGTTCGGCCAGTCGCAGGACCATCGCGCCGCTGGGAATCGTTCGCCCGGTTTCGACGAAACTGATGTGGCGGGGCGAGACATCGGCCCGGATCGCGAGCTCGAGCTGGCTGATCTTCCGGCGCCGGCGCCACTCCCGCAGCAGCACCCCTACCGGCCCGTCTTCGATCATCGGTCGAGTATCACCGGGCCGGGCCGAGCTTCGCCACTACCACCCAGGTAATCGACGGCTTCGGTCACGGCGTGCGAGCGTCGGACCATGACCGACAGCACCCTCAGCCGCGCCGAACGCAACAGGCGACTCGTCGTCGACGGATTCGCCCAGTTCGCGGCCGGAAACATCGAGATACTGCGCACCCTGCTACGGGAGGATTTCGTCGAACACAGCCCGGGCAACCCGTCCGGACGGGACGCGTTCATAGAATTCGTCGCCACCGCCCCGGTGGCGAACGCCCGGCTGGAACTGCGGCGGGTGGTCGCCGACGACGAGCATGTGGTGGTGCACTACCTCATGACGACCCCGGCGGACGAGCGGGGAACCGCGGTCGTCGATATCTGGCGGCTGATCGACGATCGCATTGTCGAACACTGGGATGTCGTCCAGCCGGTTCCCGACAGCGCGCAGATACCCAACGGCATGTTGTGATCGTCGTGCCACCGACCAGGTGCACCGAGCGGAGACATTGATCCGGTTACACCCCGAAACACCGACAGTCCGTTGTCGCCGGGGGCTGTCATGGTGACCCTCATGGAACACAACAGCACTGCCCCGCAAGGTCCGCACGCTGTCCTGCTCACCGGCTGGACGGACCTGTGGAACGGCGACCTCGCCCAGGCGAGCCGAATCTGCGCGTCTACCGTTCGAATTCGCTTCGGCGGACGAGCGATCGGCGCGCTCGGCGACGAGGTCGCGACGGCCCGAGAACTTGCTGACCTGATCGGAGACTTCCGATCGACCCGTCCGGGCCTCATCTACAGCGTCGTCGAGGCCCGGACGACGGAAGACTGGGGCTACTGCGTCTGGAACGCGTCGATGGGTGACCGACATGTGGGCGGCATCGACACCTTCACTTTCGACGGGACCGGCATCACCGATGTCCACTCGGTGACGGCAGAACGCCCCATGAGTCGTTGAGCCCCTCGCTCCCGGTCGGCAGGATGATCGTGTGCGCCGCCTCGAACGCCTCCACGCGATCACCAACCACCTGAGAGTCCACTCACTCCGTCCCGTGTCTGCGGCCGTCCTCGCAGACCGGTTCGGGGTGAGCCGACGAACGATCGAGCGTGACCTACGTTCCCTGAACGACGCCGGCGTTCCCATCTACGGATCCCCGGGCCGCACCGGCGGGTACGCGATTCTGCCCGAGTACTCGCTGCCGCCCGTGCAGCTCACTGCCGAAGAGGCAATGGCCTGTGTCGCAGCTCTCGGGCTGATGGATCGCTCACCGCTTGCCCCGCACGCCCGGACCGCACTCGACAAGCTCCGCCTGGCCCTGCCCGAACCGGTCGAAGCGGCAGCCGCGGCTACACCTGTCGTCATGACGGTGGTCACGCGGCAGGCACAAAGAACCGCCGCCTGGCTCGATGCTGTGCGCGACCGCACCCTAGTGGAGATCCGCTACGAGAACGATCCAGCTCCCCGACTCGTCGAGCCGTACACCGTGCTCGAAGGAGATGGCTCTTGGTACCTCGTCGGATGGTGCAGAACACGTGACGGCGTGCGGGGTTTCCGCACCGATCGCGTCGTCGGGTTGTCCGCCACGGCGACCGTATTCGAACCCGACCACGCAGCCGCGGTCACGAACGACCTTGTCCGGTGGGCCGTCGCGCCGCTGACATGACGCCTCGCGCGCGACCGCCCCGGAGACCGGTGGCCACCAATGCCCCGCCGGCCGTGGCCACGGTTGCCGCGACGATCGCGAAAAGTGTGACGCCGGTGGCGAAACCCAGGTGATCGCTGACGAAGCCCAGTCCGAGGATGAGCAGTCCGGCGAAAGCGTATGCACCGATATTGAGTGCCGCGTTGGCCTCGGCCAGCCGGTCGGCCGGGATATCGGAGTTGAGCAATGCCAGTCCGCCGAGCATCCCCGGTCCGTAGGCGGTACCGGCCAGCACCGCGGCGGCGGCCAGACCGGCCACCGACGCGGTGTCGACCGCGAGGACCAGGGCCACCACGCACACGATGGTGCTCGATACCGAGACCAGCAGCAGCCGGCGCACCGGGAGACCGCGCAATACGAACTGACTGCCGGTGGCCACTGCGAAGGTCAGGCAGGCCAGTACTCCGGGCACGATCCGATTCGTCGTGTGCAGCAGCTCCGAGAGCAGCGACGGGGCCAGTGACAGCATGAACGCCGTGGTCGTCAACGCGGAACCGGCGACGGTGACGGCGATCAGCAGCCGACGGCGGTTGGGGCGCGGTACCCGGGGCACCCGGATCCAGGCGTCGCCACGCCGGCCACCGGCGTGCGGGATGGGCACCGCGACGACGATCGCCAGCGCCACCAGCAGGAACACGGTCTCCAGCAGGAAAACGGTGACGGTCGGGCCCGGCACGGTTTCGGAGAGCAGCCCGCCCAGCAGCGGACCGAGCCCGGTACCGGCCGCGATGCCGACGGCACCCGCCAGCGCGGCGGATCGGGTGCGGGCCGGGCCGGCGATATCGGTCACCGCCGCCACGCCGGCCGAAACCATCGCACCGCTGGCTATCCCGGTGAGGGTGCGCGCGATGAACAGCGCGAGCGTGCCGGGCGCGGCGGCGAAGATCAGTCCCGCCGCGACGGCCAGTACGAGGGCGGGGATCAGCACCGCTTTTCGCCCGAGGCGGTCGGAGGCGACCCCGCACACCAGGAGAGCCAGGGCCATACCCGCCATATAGCAACAGAAGACCGCGGTGAGCGTGCTCTTGCTGAAACCGAATTCGGCCTGCCAGAGCACATACAGCGGGGTGGCCGCGTTGGCGAGGACGAATACGGCGGCGATCGGCCACGCGGCCGACCAGATACGCCGACCCGCGCGGCGATCTCCCGGCGCGCGGGCATCGAGTACGGCCGTTGCGACCATGGTGCACTCCTGACTCAAGTACGAGTTTTCTCGAACAAGTACGAACAGAGTCGAACTGTAGCATCAAGTACGATAATTGTCGTACTGGACAACAGCCGAGGAGAGCCGTGCCGGACATCACCACCCGCCGGGGCGAGACAGCCGCGCCCGGCGAGCTACTACCCGAGCCCACACGTGCGGAAATGCGCCTGGAAGCCGTGCTGGCCGCGCTCAGCGATCCGCTGCGGCTGAGCATCGTGCGCGCCTACTACCTCGACGCCGGCGGCGTGCCACAGGCCTGCGGCTGGTTCGAGATCGACCGGCCGAAGTCGACACGGACCCACCACTGGCGAGTGCTGCGCGAATCGGGACTGATCCGGCAGTGGCAGTACGGCCTGGAGCGCCGCAATGTGGTCCGGGTCGACGATCTGAACGCGCGGTTCCCGGGACTGTTGGATCTGGTCGCGAACTGGGAACCGCCACCGAGCCGCCCTACCGCCGGGTAGCTTTGATGTAACCCTTCTTTTCTGTTACTCCTCGTCCCACTTATGTGTATGATCGCGTCTGCCGGTGAATTGCCGCCGCGACCTCGTCGCGCACGGCCCTGGTGACGATCGAGGAGGATCGATGAGGTTGTTCGGCACCCCCGCTCCCGACCGGGCGACCGATCCGGGAGACGTCGCGTTGAACGCTCGCGACGTGCGCTTCGACTGGGCTGATATCCCGCTGCACTGGATGGCCGCCGAACCCATCGCCTCCCATGTGATGAACTCGCTCAACCTCCTGCTGCCCGAGGGCGAACGCAGCTTCCTCACCACATTCGGTGAGGCGCTCCCGTTCGTCCGGGACGCGAAACTACGTGAGGACATGCTCGGATTCATCGGCCAGGAGTCGATGCACGCCGAGACCCACGCCGGCTCCCACGACATGTTGCTCACCGCCAACGGGATAGACCCGCGGCCCTTCCTCGAGCACGCGGAATACCTCTTCCGCAAAACCGTCGGCCCCCGGCAGGGCACGGGCACCCGGGCCGGTCGGCAGCAATTGGTGGACCGGCTCGGGGTCATCGCTTCCCTGGAACACTTCTTCGCGTTCCTGGGCGATTGGGTACTCAACAGTGAACTGGAGAAGTTCGACGCCGACCCGCGCATGCTCGACCTGTACCGCTGGCACGGCGCCGAAGAGGTGGAACACCGCAATGTGGCCCACGACGTCGCCGAATACTTCGGGGTGGGTTATTTCCGGCGGGGCGCGTTGATGCTGCTGGTCTTCCCGTCGTTCCTGGTGTTGCTCGTCCGCGGTACCAAATACCTGGTGCGCCGAGATCCGTCGCTGCCCGACCTGGGCTACCCGGGACTGCTGCTGAAGATCTTCGGCGCCATGCGCCGGGGCGCGTTACCGGGAATCCCGGCGCTGCTGACCAGCGCGCTGTCGACATTCCGGCCGGGGTACAGCCCGGAGTCGGTCGGGTCCACCGCTCAGGCCATCGCCTACCTGGCACAGTCACCGGCCGCGCGGGCGGCGTCGTGACCGTCGCGGATCCGCGGCCGGCGCCGGCGATCCCGCTGCCACCCGATCTGTACGGCGGGAAGCACGGCGACCGCACGCTGCGTCTGCTCGACGCGATGGTGAACGCGCGGATGCGCTGGACCGCGTTCACCAACCGGCGCGATGTGGCGCCGCGCGCGGACGACCGCCGGATCCGCGTCCGTGTCGTCGAGCGACAGGTGCGAGCGCACGACCACGAGGTGGTGAGCCTGCGGCTGGCCGCCGCGGACGGGCGGCAGTTACCGGCTTGGCGGCCGGGCGCCCATCTGGATCTGGAACTGCCCTCGGGCCGGCTGCGCCAGTACTCGCTGTGCGGCGATCCGGCCGATACGCGGACCTATCGGATCGCGGTGCGCCGTATCCCGGACGGCGGCGGCGGATCGAACGAGGTACACCGGGAGATCACGGTCGGCTCCGCGCTGGTGGTCCGGGGCCCGCGCAACGCGTTCCCGTTCGCGGTGCCGGGTCACGGATCACCGGCCACCCGGCTGCGTTTCGTGGCCGGTGGGATCGGTATCACCCCGATCCTGCCCATGATGCGATCGGCCGAATCGCTCGGCATCGAATGGACCATGCTGTACACCGGCCGGGCCCGGGACACCCTTCCCTTCCTGACCGAAGTGGAACGCTTCGGCGACCGGGTCACCGTGCGCACCGACGACCGGAACGGACTCCCGACCGGCGCCGAACTCGTGCACGGAGTCCGCCGGGGAACCGCGGTGTATTGTTGCGGCCCGGCGCCGATGGTCGGCGCGGTCGCCGCCGCCGTGCGCGATATGGCCGAGGTGGAACTGCATTCCGAACGGTTCTCGGCACCACCGGTGGTCGACGGAATGCCCTTCGAGATCGAACTGGCCCGCAGCGGTGACGTTCTGCGCGTCCCGGCCGACAGATCCGCCCTGGATGTGTTGCTGGCACACCGGCCGGACCAACCGTACTCGTGCCGCCAGGGTTTCTGCCGCACCTGCAAGGTCCGGGTGCTGGCCGGCTCCCCCGACCACCGCGATTCCGTCCTGACCCCCGCCGAGCGCGCCGACGGCGACCTGCTGGCGTGTGTATCGCGTTGTGCGGGTGGGCGTCTGGTACTCGACCTCTAGATCCGCAAGCATCGAGGAGTAAGCGTGACCGAACCCGACCACGAACCCACCGCGACCCGGCGCACGGTCCGCAGCGGCGACTTCGACCTCGCGGTATACGAATACGGTGACCCGGCCGCAGAAACCGTCGTCCTGGTGCACGGCTGGCCCGATACGAACCATCTGTGGCACGGCGTGATCCCGCTGCTGGCCCGGAACTTCCATGTGGTCGCCTACGACACTCGCGGACACGGCGCCTCGACCCGGACCGGCCGGGTCGCCGACTTCCGGCTCAGTGAACTGGCCACGGACTTCTTCGCGATCGCCGACGCGGTGAGCCCGGGGCGGCCGGTGCACGTCCTCGCCCACGACTGGGGTTCGGTACAGGTCTGGGAGGCCGTCTGCGAGCCGGGAGCGGCCGAGCGGATCGCCTCGTTCACCTCGGTATCCGGCCCCAATCTCGACCATCTGGGCAAATGGGTTCGCGACCGGCTCGGTCGGCCCGGTCCGCGCAACATCTGGCAGCCGTTCACCCAGTTGCTCTCCTCGGCCTACACCGGGTTCTTCATGACCCCCGGCCTGCCGCGCTGGGCGTTCGGGATGCTCGCCACCGAACAACGCTGGCGCCGGGTCATCCAGATCATGAACGATACCGCGCCCTCGACGATCTTCTTCGCCCCGACCTTGAAGCGGGATATGGTCGACGGCCTGCTCATCTACCGCGCGAATATCTTCGCGCATCTGCTCAACCCCCGGGAACGCACCACCGACGTACCGGTCCAGCTCATCGTGGCGGGACGCGATATCGCGGTCCGGCCCGCCGGATACGACGATACGGCGCGCTGGGTCTCACGAGTGTGGCGCCGCGATGTACCGGCCGGTCACTGGATGCCGTTCTCCCATCCCGAATTGCTGGCCACCGCGACAACCGAATTCGTGAACGCCGTGCGCCGGGGAGAGGTCGCCACGGGTGTCACCCGGCGGATCGCCGGTGCCGAGCCCGCGCGCCGGTTGCGCGCGGTCCGGCCCACGGGCACGGACTGAGATCCGCGGCAGGGGTATTCGCCCGGGGTGGCCCGGCTCGCGTACCGGTCACGATTCGGCCGGTGGCGCGACGGGCTCCGGGTGGGCACGACGGAAACGCTCGCCCCACGCCCGGATGTGCTCGGCCAGTTCCGGGGGTTGCAGGACCCGGAAGTCGGCGCCGAGAGATCCCAGTGACATGGTGGGCCAGTCCAGGGAGTCGGTGGTCATGAATACCCGGCAATGTCCGGTATCGATCTCTTCCACGGTGCCCCACCGGCCCAAACGCTGCCGGACGAACTCGGCCGGAGCATCGACCTGTGCCTCGATCCGGTGCAGATGCGGCATATTGTCGACCCCCGACCGGACGAATTCCGCGGCGTCGGCGGTGGGCAGCTCCCGGGGACGGAAGCGCGATCCGTCACCTGCCGGACCGGTGAGCCGGTCGATCCGGAAACTACGCCAATCGTGGCGAGTCAGATCGAAGGCCACCAGGTACCAGCGTCGACCCAGCGATACCAGACGATGCGGTTCGACGTGACGCTCGCTCCGCCGACCGTCCGCGGCGGTGTAGGTGAAAAGCAACCGTTCACTGTCACGGCAGGCCAGGGCGACCGCGGTGAGTGCCGCCGGGTCCGGAGCAGCGCCCGGGCGCCCGCCACCCCAATCCGCGGGTACCGTCATGGCCCGGACCGCATCCACCCGTTTCCGCAGCCGCGGCGGCATCACCTGCACCACTTTCGCCAGTGCGCGCACCGAGGATTCCGCCACGCCCTCGACCATGCCCTGCATCGCGAACTGGAGTCCGACCACGAGTGCCACCGCCTCGTCGTCGTCGACCATCAGCGGGGGCAGCGCCGCACCGGCGGCCAGTTGATAGCCGCCGTCGACCCCGCGCTGGGCCTCCACCGGATACCCGAGTTCCCGCAGGCGGTCGATATCTCGGCGCAGGGTCCGCGGTGACACCTTCAGCCGGATGGCCAGCTCGTTGCCGGGCCAGTATTTGTGGGTCTGCAGCAGCGACAGCAGGCGCAATGTCCGGGTGCTCGTATTGGCCATACTGTCGATTGTTCTCGAATTACGGTCAGATAGTGACCGTTGGGGTGGGCGAACCGGGCGATACCCGGTTCGCCTCGGTCTAGCCCGAGCCGAGCGCGCGCAGCGACACCCCGGTGATGGTGTCGGCGGATATCGACTCGTCCGCATGCTTACGGCCGTAGACCAGGATCGGCGCGCCCACGGCGATGGCCTCGATCGTGGTGGCGACCAGCACGTAGACCTTCGTGTGCTCATCGGCGTGCACGACGATCACGCTGTGGTTGATCTCGCTTTTGATGGTGAGGGTCCTGCCGTCGTTGGTCAGCACCTTGCCCCAGGCGAAACCCGCCCCGATATCGGGGGATTCGGCGGCCGGGTCCTCGGTCCGGCTCGGCGATATGGTCGAGACAACGGTGGCCGCGGTCGGGGCAGCGGCCTGGTTCGTCCCGCTCGTCCGGCCCATGTAGAAGAAGGCCACCGCGAGCAGGACGGCGAGTCCGATACACAGGCCCAGCAGTGCGTGACCACCGACGGGAAGCAACTCCAGGGCTTCGGTTTCCGGTACGGGCCAGGCGTTGTCCGACGGATCCGCCGGCGGCTGCCGATACGCGCCCGAACGCACGGTCTCCGGCCGTGGAAACGCCGGGTACGCCGGGTAGTCGGCAGGCGCGGCCGGGTCCGGCACTGTCCGCGGCACGGACCCCTCGTAGCCCTCCGGGGCGTATTCCTGGTAGCCCTCCGGGGCGTACTCCTCGTAGCCCTCCGGGGCGTACTCCTGGTAGCCGTATTCCGCCGGACCGTTATCCGGCAAACCGGATTCCGGCTGCGGCCCGTCGGCGGCATAGGCGTTCTCTTCGCCGCTGCCCGACGGTCCGGACGGCACGAACCCGGCCGGACCGCGGTCGCCGGCGGCCTCGGTATCCGCGATACGCGTACCGTCGCCGGCTCCGGGCTCCTGCGCCGCCGAACCGAGCAGGCGAACCGACTCGAGCGGCCCGGCAACCCCCGAGCGATCCTGGAACGGGCGGTTTGTCGCGGTACGTTGAACGCGTGGATCCAAGCTGCCGAACTGATCGGCAGACAAGCCAGCGCGGTGGCGTGACCGCGACCACGGAGTGTGCTTGTCGGACATACTGCCAGGTTAGGTCCTCTGTTCAGGCCCCTATCGTCACTGGCGGGAGGAATCATCGGATGAAAGCGGTTCTGTAGCACCGGCTTACGCCCCCGACCGGATCATCCGGCCGCCAGCACCTCCAGAACCTGCTCTCCGTAACGTGCCAGCTTGTTCTCCCCGACACCGTTCACAGTACCGAGCGCACCCAGATCGGCGGGCTTACGCGCGGCGATATCGCGCAGGGTGGCGTCGTGGAATACGACATAGGCGGGAACACCCTGTTCCTTGGCAGTATCGGCCCGCCACTGGCGCAGCTTCTCGAACAGCGAGGTATCGGCGGGGTCGAGATCGACAGGCGCGGATCTACCGGATTTCGCGCTGCGGGCCGCACGCGAGGGCGTGGGCCGTTCGGATTCGCGGCGCAATCGGACGGTCCGGCCTTCGAAGAGCACTTCCTCGCTGGCCTCGGTCAGGGTGAGCACTCCGTAGTCCCCGTGGACGGCGAGCAGGCCCTGGGCCAGTAATTGACGCGTCACACCGCGCCATTGGGTATCGCGCAGATCGGTGCCGACGCCGAACACACTGAGTTCGTGGTGGTCGTATTGCTGCACCTTCTGATTCTGCTTGCCGAGCAGGATATCGATGAGGTGACCGGCGCCGAAGCTCTGACCGCGCTCCCGTTTCAGCCGCAGAACGGCCGACAGCAGTTTCTGCGCCGCGACGGTGCCGTCCCAGGATTCGGGCGGATTCAGGCAGGTGTCGCAGTTCCCGCACGGCTGCGGCGGCTGACCGAAATAGGCGAGCAACTGGGCACGGCGGCAGTCGACCGTTTCGCACAGTGCGAGCATCGCGTCGAGGTGCAACTGCAACTGTCGGCGGTGGGCGGCATCGCCCTCGGAGGTCTCGATGAGTTTGCGCTGCTGCACCACATCCTGCAGGCCGTAGACCATCCACGCCGTGGAGGCCAGTCCGTCCCGGCCGGCACGTCCGGTTTCCTGGTAGTAGCCCTCGACGGATTTGGGCAGGTCGAGATGGGCGACGAAACGGACATCGGGTTTATCGATACCCATCCCGAACGCGATCGTGGCCACGACCACCAGACCGTCCTCGCGCAGGAAGCGAGCCTGGTTCTCGGCGCGGGTCCGATGATCCAGGCCGGCGTGGTACGGGACCGCCCGGATACCGTTCTCGGTGAGGAAGGCGGCGGTCTTCTCCACCGAGTTGCGGGACAGGCAGTAGACGATTCCGGCGTCGCCGGGATGTTCGGCACGCAGGAAGTCCAGCAGTTGGCGATCGGGCCGGTTCTTCGGTTCGACCCGGTACTGGATATTGGGCCGGTCGAAACTGGCCACGAACCGCCGTGCCTGCCCCAGATCCAGCCGGGTGATGATCTCGTCGCGGGTCTTCTCGGTCGCGGTGGCGGTGAGCGCGATGCGGGGCACCTCGGGCCAGCGTTCGTGCAGCATGGACAGGGCCAGATAGTCGGGCCGGAAATCGTGGCCCCACTGCGATACACAGTGCGCCTCGTCGATCGCGAACAGCGCGATGCGGCCGCGATCGAGCAACTGCGCCGTGGATTCCATCCGCAACCGCTCGGGCGCCAGGTACAGCAGGTCGAGTTCACCGGCCACGAACTGCGCTTCCACCACCCGCCGTTCGTCCGGGAACTGGGTGGAATTGAGGAAGCCGGCCCGGACGCCGAGCGCGCTGAGCGCGTCGACCTGGTCCTGCATGAGTGCGATCAGCGGGGAGACCACGACCCCGACACCGTCGCGGACCAGCGCGGGGATCTGGTAACACAGCGATTTGCCGCCGCCCGTGGGCATGAGCACCAGGGCGTCACCACCGCTGATCACCTGGTCGACGATCGCGCGCTGTTCTCCCCGGAAACTCTCGTAACCGAACACCCGGCTCAGAACCCGCTGTGCCGCATCGATTTCGGCATCCGGCCGGTCAGCGGGCGCGGTCGGGGCTTCGGGGGATTCCACGCGGCCCATCCTACGAGCCCGCGCGGACGGCCGGAGGGGCCGCCGGCGACCGGGCCGGGACACGGTCCATGTTGCGCACATGTGGACAACCCGCCGGCCGGCCGCCTGGGACGGGGACTTCCGGCGACCGACCGCGCCCGTCCGGTTGTACTGCACCGGATCACAGCCGAACCGCACCGGATCACTTAGGTTGTCCGATATGGCATCCAGAACACGAGCGCGCGCCCGGCGGGCGCTGTTCGCCGCGGTGGCGGTAACGGCGGCCTGCGTGGGTGCGGCGCCCGCGCAGGCACAGGCCTTCCCGGCGATGTGCGCGGACGGCTGGGAGACGACCACGATCGTCGACGGCGTCGGGAATCTGGAGAATCTGGATTCCGACGGCGCGGGCGGTTTCTACGTCACCGGTATCGTCGACGGCTACCTCGGCCATGTCTCCGCCGACGGGAAGCTCGAGAAGCTGGTCACCGGGCTGGAACATCCGGCCGGTGTCCGGGTGGCCGGGCGCTCGGTGTACTACCTGACCGGTGACGGGCTGACCGACCCACCGGGCACGCTACAGCGCTACGACCTCGACACCGGCGCGGTGACCGTACTCCGTACCGGGCTCAACGGTCCGAACGGATTGCTGCTGCTCCCCGACGGCGACCTGCTGATCAGCACGATCGGTGTACTGGGCGCGCCGACCGGGATCGCCAGGTACCGGCCCTCGACCGGGGATTTCACCGAGTCGTGGTCCCCGGTACCGCTCACCAACGGTCTGGCGCTGGCTCCCGACGGCGCGTCGATCTACACCGGGAATCTGACCATGCGGATCTTCCGGGTCCCGTTGCACGCCCCCGCCGCCGCACAGGTCGTCGCCGGTCCCCCGAATCTGCTGGCGGTCCCCGACGATATGGAGGCCACCCGCGACGGTGACCTGTATGTCGCCGACCACGGCGTCGGCGCGGTCTATCGCGTGGACCCGGCAACCGGATCGGGCTGTGCCGTCGTGACCGGCCTGATCAAAAGGCTCGACCCGATCCGCATGCCGCCCGACGGCACGACCTCGGTGCGCATCGCCCGCGACGGAGATACCTGGGCCCTGTTCGTCACCGCGATGGACGGCGCTCTGCGGCGCCTACGCCCGCCGCCCGGACTCGACCTCACACCGGCCGACAGCACGCGCCGGTGAACGATATCGCCGGCTCGGGGCGAGTTGTCGGAAAGTTTCACCATTCCGGGTAATTGAGGCCGGAAAGTGGCCGCAAAGGGTCATACCGTTTCTTCTGACACGGAATCCACCGGATCCCCGACGGAAGGCGAAGACCATGAGCGAAACCTCCACCCTCCCCGAGACCGACGCCGCCGCGGCCCTCTCCGGTGAGCGGGCCGACCTGCTCGCCGAACTGCGCGCCGCGCGCTTCTTCCTGCGCTTCACCACCCGCGACCTGACCGACGCGCAGGCCGCTGCCCGCCCCACACCCAGCGAACTGTGCCTGGGCGGCCTGATCAAGCACGTCACCGGTTGCGAACGCAGCTGGGTGGAATTCATCGTGGACGGAACCGCCACCTCGAAGGATTTCGACGATATGACCGCCGCGGATTTCGCGGCCCGGGAGAACGAATTCCGGATGCTGCCCGGTGAGACCCTGGCCGGTGTGCTCGCGGCCTACGACGAAGTGGCCCGGCGAACCGACGAGATGGTGGCCGGCCTGCCGGATCTGAACGCGAAGTGGCCGCTGCCCAAGGCACCCTGGTTCCAGGAGAGTCACTGGTCCACGCGCCGGGTACTGCTGCACATCATCGCCGAGACCACCCAGCACGCGGGTCACGCGGATATCCTCCGCGAGGCGATCGACGGCGCCAAGACCATGGGCTGACCGAGCTCGCGGATCACCCCGCGCCTCGGTGGGCGTGGGGTGCCGCGCCGGATGCGCCTGTCCGGCGACCGGAATCCACGGGACCGGGACACTCCGGTGGGCGGCCGTCCGTCGCTCCGGTCATCCGCCCAGCCGGTCCAGGACATGCCGGTGCAACAGGCCGTTGGAGGCCACCGCGTCTCCGCCGTGCGGCCCGTCGCGACCATCGAGCGAGGTGAAGGTGCCGCCCGCTTCACGGACCAGGATGTCCAGCGCCGCCAGATCCCACAGCGAGACCTCGGGTTCGGCCGCGATATCCACCGCGCCTTCCGCGACCAGGCAGTAGTTCAAGAAGTCGCCGTATCCGCGAACCCGCCAGACCTCGTCGGTGAGGTCGATGAACCGCTCGCGCAGGCCGCGGTCGCGCCAGCCGGACAGACTGGAGAACGCGAGGCTGGCCGAACCGGGCTCGGCCACCGCGCTGACGGTGATCGGCTGCGGGGCCCCCGGATGGAAAGTAGACCACGCGCCCTGGCCCGCCGCGGCCCACCAGCGCCGGGCCAGGGCGGGCGCGCTCACCACGCCGACCACGGGCACACCGTCTTCCAGCAGAGCTATCAGAGTCGCCCACACCGGGACCCCGCGCACGAAGTTCTTGGTGCCGTCGATCGGGTCCACCACCCACTGCCGGCCGGTGAACTCGACGGTTCCGCCGAACTCCTCGCCGAGGATCGCGTCCGCCGGGCGGCCGTGCCGCAGGATCCGGCGAATGGCCTCCTCCACGGCGAGATCGGCATCCGATACCGGGGTGAGATCCGGTTTCGCGTCGACCTTCAGATCCAGGGCACCGAACCGTTCCCGGGTGATCGCGTCCGCCTCGTCGGCCAGCCGTAACGCGAGTTCGAGGTCAGAGGAGTGTGCAGCCACACCCGAACACTATCGAGTCGATTCGGGTGCGGCCGCGCGCCGTGCCGTCACGCGGCCGGGACCGGCCCGGGCCCTCAGACCGTCGCGACCGCACGAGCCGCCACCAGCGCCTCCGTCCACCAGTGCAGCCGGTCCAGCATCACCTCGGCCGCGGCCGCCGGTTCCTCGGGCGCGAGCAGTTGCCCGTCCTCCCCGAACAGCAGGTAGTAGCGGGGGAACGACACGTATTCGCGCACGGTGTGGGCGTCGAGTTCGTTGAACACCTGACGCAGCTGTTCGATGGCCAGCAGACCACCGCTGGCTCCGCTGTAGCCGACGAACGCGATCGCCTTGGCTTGCCATTGGGTGAAATGCCAGTCGATGACGGCTTTCAGGGAGGCCGGGAAACTGCGGTTGTAGTCGGGGGTCACGATGACGAACGCGTCCGCGGCGGCGAGCCGCTCGCTCAGCGCCCGCATCCCCTCGGGCCGCGGCGGGTTAGGCTCCATTGCCGGCGGTACGGCCGGCAGGGCCAGCGGAATCTCCGCCTCGGCCAGATCGATCACGTCGATCTCGAAGCGATCGTGGCGGGCGGCCTGCGCGGCGATCCAGGAGGCGACGACCGGCCCGAAGCGCCCTTCCCGGACGCTGCCGACGATCACCGCGAGGCGCAGAGGCGTGGTGGACATGGTGTGCTCCGTTCTCGTCCGGCGGCCCGGTGGCCGCCGGATTCGAATCTGCCGTGTCCGGTGCGCGCGGGGGAGACCGCACCGAGAGTGGTACTGCCACGGCCACCCTGAGCCGGGACCGCACCGCTACCTTGGGACCTGTGAGCGAGAACGAGATGGGCCTGTTCCTGCGCAGCAGGCGCGATACGGTGACACCGGCCCAGGTGGGGCTGCCCACCGGAGCCCGGCGGCGGACACCGGGTCTGCGCCGGTCGGAGCTGGCCACGCTGGCGGGGGTCAGCGTCGAATACATCACCCGGCTCGAACAGGGTCGCGATCGCAATCCGTCGCCACAGGTTCTCGCCGCCTTGGCCGACGCGCTGGCGCTCACATCGGCGGAACGGGTCCACCTCTACCGCCTGACCAAGGCGGATACCGGGTTCAACTGCATGGGCCGGACCCGGGGCCGGGAGATCCGCCCGACTGTCCAGGCGCTGCTCGATCAGCTCGAACCCGCGGCCGCAGTCGTGGTGAACCGGCTCACCGAGGCCCTGGCCTGCACCGACGGCTACCGGCGGCTGATGGAGCCGACCGGCGCGCTGGACGAGGAACATTTCACCAATCTCGCCCATTTCGTCTTCACCGATCCGCGAGCCCGCGAGGTCTACCCGGACTGGGACCATCTGGCCGACCACCTGGTGGCCACGCTCAAACAGGGCCCTTTCCGGGCCGACCCGGAGATCGCGGCGCTGGCCGACCAGCTCACCATCACCGCCGGAGCGGCGTTCACCGACCGGGTCGCCACCGTGCCCAACCTGCCCGCGGCCACGGGCGTGACCCGGATGGCGCATCCGGCGGCCGGAGCGCTGCGGCTGGCCTACGAAACCCTCGATCTGTTCGCCGACGACGATCAGCAGTTGATCGTGCAGCTGCCCGCCGACCCGGCGACGGCCACCGCACTCGAGCGGCTGGCCGGGCACCGGCCCGGCAACCTGCGCGCCGTCCCGAGCTGAATCGCGTCGTTTCCGGCCGATACCGGCCCGCGCGGTTTCACCGCGATGGGCGCTCCTAGTAGCCTTGAACACCGTGCATCCAGACGTTACCGCCGACCTCGCCGAACTCGACGCGACTCTCAAGACCGTCGAATCGGTCCTCGATATCGAGGAGCTGCGCCGTCGCATAGACGAGCTGGAGCACCAGGCCGCCGACCCAGAGCTCTGGAACGACCAGGATCACGCGCAGCGGGTTACCAGCGAGCTGTCGCACGCGCAGGGCGAGCTGCGCCGCGTCGAGGAGTTACGGCAGCGGCTCGAGGATCTCCCGGTGCTCTACGAGCTGGCCGAGGAGGAAGAGGGCGACGCGCAGGCCGGCGCGCTGGCCGACGCCGACGCCGAGCGCGCCGCACTGCACACCGACGTGGAGGCACTCGAGGTCCGCACGCTGCTGTCGGGCGAATACGACAAACGTGACGCACTGGTCAATATCCGCTCCGGCGCCGGCGGGGTGGACGCCGCCGACTGGGCCGAGATGCTGATGCGCATGTACATCCGCTGGGCGGACCGACACAAGTACTCGGTCGAGGTCTACGACACCTCCTACGCCGAGGAGGCCGGTATCAAGAGCGCCACCTTTGCGATCAAGACCCCGTACGCCTACGGCACGCTCTCGGTGGAGATGGGCACGCACCGGCTGGTCCGGATCAGCCCGTTCGACAACCAGGGCCGCCGCCAGACCTCGTTCGCCGAGGTCGAGGTACTGCCGGTCGTGGAGACCACCGACCATATCGAGATCCCGGAAACCGATATCCGGGTCGATGTCTACCGGTCGTCGGGCCCCGGCGGGCAGAGCGTGAACACCACCGACTCGGCGGTGCGCATCACCCATATCCCCACCGGGATCGTGGTCACCTGCCAGAACGAGAAATCCCAGCTGCAGAACAAGGTTTCGGCCATGCGGGTGTTGCAGGCCAAGCTGCTGGAGCGCAAACGGCAGGAGGAGCGCGCTCAGATGGACGCGCTCAAGACCAATGAGGGCGCGTCCTGGGGCAACCAGATGCGGTCCTATGTGCTGCACCCCTACCAGATGGTCAAGGATCTGCGCACCAATTACGAGGTCAACAACCCCTCGGCGGTGCTCGACGGCGATATCGACGGGTTCATCGAGTCCGGTATCCGCTGGCGGATGAGTACAGTGCTGCAGGAGAGCTAGGGTCCCGATTACGGGTCGCCGCAGGCCGTTTCGGCGGTGATGCACGGGAGAGCGGGTGGTTCTGATGCATTCGGAGGGGACCGAGGCCCTGGCGGTGTCGCTGGCCGCGTCCTCGGATGTGACTTCGTGGCTGCGATCCTCGGGCCTGGAGATCGTGCTGCTGATACTCGGGGCGATGCTGTTCGCCCGCTTCGCCACTTACCTGCGCGATCGAGTGACGCAGAAGATCGATTCCGGTTTCCGCGGCGGTGACGCGCTGGTCCGCTCGGAAGAGGCCAAGCACCGGCACGCACTGGCGCAGGTGCTCACCTGGGTGGTGCTGACCGTGGCCTACGTGCTGGTCGCCATGGAGGTCCTGGGGCGAATCGGATTCTCGATGTCGGGCCTGGTCGCCCCGGCCGCGGTCCTGGGTGCCGCGCTCGGTTTCGGCGCGCAGCGCATCGTGCAGGACATCCTGGCCGGGTTCTTCCTCATCACCGAACGGCAGTACGGGTTCGGCGATGTGGTGCGGATCGCGGTGACCGGTATCCAGGATCCGGCCGAGGGCACAGTCGAGGATGTGACGCTGCGGGTCACCAAGTTGCGTAATCCGGACGGTGAGGTGATCACCGTCCCGAACGGCCAGATCGTGAAAGTTACCAATCTGTCCAAGGATTGGGCCCGCGCGGCGATCGATGTGCCCGTCGCGGCGAGTGCCGATATCCTCCGCATCAACGAAGTACTGCACGAGGTGGGTGGTCAGGCCTATCAGGACCCCCGCCTCGAACCGCTGCTGCTCGACGAGCCGACGGTGATGGGTGTGGAGGACCTGACCGTGGATCAGATGAATATCCGGATGGTCGCCCGGACGTTGCCGGGTAAACAGTTCGAGGTGAGTCGCGAACTGCGGGTGCGGGTGGCCGCGGCCATGCGCCGGGAAGGGCTCAATGCGCGCCCGTAGATCCACCCTGATCCTGGCGTGCGGTTGGGTCGCGACCTTCGTGCTGTACCTGTTCGTCAAACCGGACCAGATCGCCCCCGCTAAACCGCCGGTCGCGCCCGCCGTTCCCGCCGTGCACCAGGTCCCGGTCCAGGTGATTCCGGGCCGCTGACCGCCGCGGGACTGCCGACGGGCCGCTTCGTTATCGAATGGTTACACTGTCTCCTCGTGATCACCCTGCGCAACGTCAGCAAGTCGTATCCGACCGCTACGCGACCGGCGCTGGAGAACATCACCGTTCATATCGACAAGGGTGAGTTCGTCTTCCTCATCGGTCCGTCGGGCTCGGGTAAATCGACCTTCATGCGGTTGCTGCTCAAAGAGGAGATACCGACCGAGGGCGAGATCTCGGTCGCGGATTTCCGGGTCGATCGGCTACCGGGGCGGCGGGTACCGCGATTGCGGCAGCGAATCGGGTGTGTTTTCCAGGATTTCCGGCTGCTGCAGCAGCGAACCGTCGCCCAGAACGTGGCGTTCGCCCTGGAGGTGATCGGGAAACGGCGGCAGTTCATCGACCGGACCGTGCCCGAGGTGCTCGAACTGGTCGGCCTGGGCACCAAGGCCGACCGGCTGCCCACCGAACTGTCCGGCGGCGAACAGCAGCGGGTCGCGATCGCCCGGGCCTTCGTGAACCGGCCGCTGGTCCTGCTGGCAGACGAGCCGACCGGCAACCTCGACCCCGAGACGAGTTACGAGATCATGCTGCTGCTCGAGCACATCAACCGGATGGGTACCACGGTGCTCATGGCCACCCACGATCCGCTGATCGTGGACGGTATGCGCCGGCGCGTGGTGGAGCTCTACGAAGGTCATCTGGTCCGTGACCAGGCAATGGGCGGTTACGAGGTGGGCCGGTAATGCGGGCGGGATTCCTGTTCGGCGAGGTCTCCGAAGGCCTGCGCCGCAATGTCACCATGACCATCGCGATGATCCTCACCACCGCGGTCTCGCTGACCATGCTCGGCGGCGGTCTGCTGGCGGTACGTATCGCGGACAAGACCGAGCAGTACTTCCTGGACCGGCTGGAGGTGCGGCTGTATCTCACCGAGGAGGTCTCGGCGACCGATCCCGACTGCGTACTGGACCCGTGCCGCCCACTGATGGCCGACCTCCAGGCGCTCGACGGCGTGGAGAACGTGCAGTACCTCAACCGGGACGCGGCGATCCGCGAGGCGAAGGAGAAAACCTTCAAGGACCAGCCGGAACTGGCCGAGTACGTGAGCGAGACCCCGCTACCGGCCTCGCTGCGGGTCAAGATGGACGACGCCTCGCTGTACCCCACCATCTACGAGCAGTTCTACGGCCAGCCGGGGGTCGGCATGGTCCGAAACGACAAGGACATCGTCGACCGGCTGGTCAGCCTGTTCGACGGGCTGCGCAACGCGGCGTTCGGGATGGCCCTGCTGCAGGCGGTGGCAGCCCTGCTGCTGATCGCGAACATGGTGCAGATCGCGGCCTTCACCCGGCGTACGGAGGTGAGCATCATGCGCCTGGTGGGCGCCACCCGCTGGTACACCCAGTTGCCGTTCCTGCTGGAGGCGGTGGCCGCCGCGCTGGCGGGCGGGCTGCTGGCCACCGCGGGGCTGTTCGTGGCCCGGCCGCTGGTGATCGATCGCGCGCTCGGTGACCTGTTCACCAGCAATGTCTTCCCCCGGATCACCTTCGACGACATCTTCACCACCGCACTCATGGTCATGCCGGTCGGCGTGGTGTTCGCCGGGCTCACCGCCTACGCGACCCTGCGCTGGTACGTGCGGGAATAGCGAGCCGGACACCGCGGCCTCGGGCGACGACTCCCACCCGCGGTAACTTCCGGCGACGAGACCGCCCGCCCCGGAATCCGGGGCGGGCGGTCTCGGCTGTATCACCTGCGAATTCTGTGCGCGTGTCCGCTCACCAGGACGAAGAGAGCACTCGACGCCGTTCTTACTCCGCAGTAAGATAGCCTTACTCCGCAGTAAGATACCCGGGGTTCCCTCACTCCCGCGCGAGAAACAGGTGATGATGAGCATTCGAGACAGCGCTACCGAGCGGCGGTCGCCCAACGGCGCCCGCCAGGAGAACGGGGTGGGCCTGCACCAGCCCAAACGGGACTGGATGGGCGCCGCCATGCGGGTCATGTCGACCATCACCGGTTCGGAGCTGGCCGAGAAGTACAACCTGCGCAAACCCATCGACCGGGTCACCTACCAGAGCACCAAAACCGGATTCCGCACTCTCGGCGCGGCCACCCGCGCCTTCAACAAGGTCGCCGGCGGCGGGACACCCAAACGGCTCCCCGACAACGAGTCCAAGACCAAGGACTACTTCGACCTCACTCCCACCGACGAACAGCAGATGATCGTCGAAACGGTGCGCGAATTCGCCGCCGAGATCCTGCGCCCGGCGGCGCACGACGCCGACGAGGCCGCCGCCGCGCCCAAGGACCTACTGGGCCGGGCCGCGGAACTGGGCATCACCCTCATCAACGTCCCCGAAGAACTCGAAGGCGCGGCCACCGAACGCGGTGCCGTCACCAACACGCTGGTCACCGAAGCACTGGCACACGGCGATATGGGCCTGGCCCTGCCCCTGCTCGCACCGAGCGGCGTCGCTGTCGCCCTGTCCCAGTGGGGTACCGATGCCCAGCAGCAGACTTATCTACCCGCCTTCACCGGCGAGAACGTTCCGCAGGCATCCGTGGTCATCAGCGAACCGCGCGCCCTCTTCGACCCGTTCAGCCTGCAGACCAAAGCCGTCCGTTCCCCCAGCGGCTACCGGCTCACCGGAGTGAAGAGCCTGGTTCCCGCGGCAGCCGACGCCGAGATCTTCGTCGTGGGCGCCGAACTCGACGGCCGCCCCGCACTGTTCGTGGTCGAATCCGACGCCAAGGGTCTCTCGGTGGAAGCCGATCCCAGTATGGGTCTGCGCGCCGCTGGACTCGGCCGGCTGGTACTGGACAATGTGGCAGTAGCGGCCGACGCGATCCTCGGTGAAGGCGACGCCAAACAGCACGCCGCCGACTACCGCGACGCCGTCCAGCTCGCCCGCCTCGGCTGGGCCGCCCTGGCCACCGGTACCGGACAGGCCGTACTCGACTACGTGATCCCCTACGTCAACGAGCGGGAAGCCTTCGGCGAACCGATCAGCAACCGGCAGGCGGTCGCGTTCATGGTGGCCGATATCGCCATCGAACTCGACGGACTGCGCCTGGTGACGCTGCGCGGCGCCGCCCGCGCCGAACAGGGTCTCACCTTCGCCCGGGAAGCCGCACTGGCCAAGAAACTGGCGGCCGACAAGGGTATGCGCTTCGGCCTGGACGGAGTCCAGTTGCTCGGCGGCCACGGCTTCACCAAAGAACACCCGGTCGAACGCTGGTACCGCGATCTGAGGGGTATCGCAGTAGCCGAAGGCGTAGTGCTCGTGTAATTTGCGCCGCCTCCGGCGCCACGGGGTTCGGGCCCTCGTGACCCCGGGTCTTCACTCCTCCGCTCAGTCGCTGCGCTCCTCCGCTCGGTCGCTCCAGACCCTGGGCGGGCCCGAACCGGAGCAGCTGACCGATCGAGGTCGAAACCCGGCCGCTGTCCCGAATATTGCGAGCCACCCAACCCAGGAACAAACTTTCCGGTTCATCGCCAGGAGATCTCATGATCAATCTCGAACTTCCCAAGAAGCTGCGGGCCAGCGCCAATCAGGCGCATCAGGTGGCCTCGCAGATCTTCCGCCCGATTTCGCGTAAATACGATCTCGGTGAGCACGAGTACCCGGTGGAGCTCGACACCATGGCCGCCATGGTCGACGGGCTCAGCGATTCGGGTACGCAGAAGATCAGCGGCGCCAGCGGCGGCCGCTCCGACGATGAGGCGCCCAGTACGGCGGTGCTCCTCAACGCCAACGGCGGCAATATGTCCGCGCTGCTCAACGCCCTGGAGACGTCCTGGGGCGATGTCGGACTGATGCTGTCCATCCCCTATCAGGGTCTCGGCAACGCCGCGATCGCGGCGGTGGCCACCGACGAGCAGCTGGAACGGTTCGGCAAGGTGTGGGCCTCGATGGCCATCACCGAACCCAGCTTCGGCTCCGATTCGGCCGCGGTCACCACCACCGCCGTACTCGACGGCGACGAATGGGTGCTCAACGGCGAGAAGATCTTCGTCACCGCCGGTCAGCGCTCCACTCATATCGTGGTGTGGGCCTCGGTGGACCGCAGCCTCGGCCGCGCCGCCATCAAATCGTTCGTCGTCCCGCGCGACGCTCCCGGCCTCTCGGTGGCCCGGCTCGAGCACAAGCTCGGCATCAAGGCCTCCGATACCGCGGTGCTGCTGCTGCAGGACTGCCGGATCCCGAAGGACAATATCCTCGGTAGCCCGGAAGTGAACGTGGAGAAGGGTTTCGCCGGGGTCATGCAGACCTTCGACAACACCCGCCCCATGGTCGCGGCCATGGCCATCGGTGTCACCCGCGCCGCACTCGAGGAACTGCGCAGCATCCTCGCCGACGCGGGTATCGAGATCTCCTACGACACCCCGGCCAACAACCAGCACGCGGCGGCGGCCGAATTCCTGCGGATGGAAGCCGACTACGAATCGGCCTATCTGCTGGCGCTGCGGGCCGCCTGGATGGCCGACAACAAGAAGCCGAATTCACTCGAGGCATCCATGTCCAAGGCGAAGGCGGGTCGTACCGGTACCGATGTGACCCTCAAATCCGTCGAACTCGCCGGTGCTGTCGGGTACTCGCAGCGGCTGCTCCTGGAGAAGTGGGGTCGCGACTCCAAGATTCTGGACATCTTCGAGGGCACCCAGCAGATCCAGCAGCTCATCGTCGCCCGCCGGGTCCTGGGCAAGACCAGCGCCGAACTCAAATAAGCAGGTCGGACGCAAGAAACCGGTGCGGTCCGCTGGGGGGATCACACCGGTTTCGCCCGCTCGCCGGTGGCGCGGCTGCCTCCAGGTTGTAACACCGAAATCGGCGACCGGGTGACGGCGCTATGGGCGCGTTCCCTGTAACGCTCTGCTGAGGACGGCGCGGATGTGGTCCGGGTCGGCCTCGTCGTCGTCGAGAAGGATGGCCGCGCACAAGCCGTCGGACAACGCGACGAAGGCTTGGATCGCGTCGCAGTCGTCGGTCTGTGTTCGGGCGAGTTCCGCGACGTTGTCGCGCCAGCGCCGCGCGACCGGCCGCAGGGCGGGTCGGCGAGCCGCGAGCGTCGACAGCTCCCGTTCGGCAAGTGCGCGCGCCCGGCCCGGCCCGGCGGATTCGGCGATGAGCCGGGCGAGTCCGTCGAGCGGGTCCGCTTCCGTGTCGATGAGCCGACGGATGCGGTGGGTGTACGCGTCCGTGACACTTGTCAGGGCGGCTATCAACAGGTCGTCCAAGGTCGCGAAGTAGTACAGGGTCAGGCTCGTAGTGATCCCGGCTTCCTTGGCGACGGTGCGGTGGGTTACACCGGTCGCGCCGTCTCGGTGGACGACCGCGAGAGTTGCCTCGATGATCTGCGCGCGGCGCCGTCGACCGCGCAGTTTGCGCCCGTCGACGGCGTCGCCTTCAGCTTCGGTCATCGTGCCCACCGGCCATTGCGCTCCTACTGTTCGAAGTTGTCGGCTCCGTCGCACGGTCGGTGTCGCCGAGGGGACGGAGGTGTCGCAGTGCCGTGAAGCAGGCTAGCGAAGCAGCCGCTACGGCAATGCCCGCGACCACGGCCGCGGTATTGAGTCCGCTGGTGAACGCCGCTCGTGCGTGGTCCAGAGCCCGGGCCGGCAACTGATTCGCGAGCGACGCGGCCCCGGCGAGACTCTCGCGGTAGGTATCGGCCGTGGACGGGGACAGCCCGGACGGGGGCTCGACCTCGCTGCGATAGATCACCGCGGTGAGGCTTCCCAGGAGTGCGACGCCTGACGCGATGCCGAGCTCCTGAGCGGCTTCGGAGAGTGCGGCCGCGGATCCGGACTTCGCTGCGGGCGCCGCACCCACGACGATATCGGTACCGAGTGCGGCGATGACCCCGAGTCCGAGGTAGACGAATGCGAAGCCGACGACCACGCTCAGCTTGCTGTCGGTCCCCGCGAAGGCGAGCAAGACGTATCCGATCAGCGACAGCGCCGAGGTGGCCGACATGACGACTCCTGGTGACACGCGACCGGCCACGAGCGGGGCACCGATGGCACCGACGAGCATGGCCAGTGCGGGCGGACCCATCCACAGCCCGGCGGTCGTCGGCGAGAGTCCCTGGACGAGCTGCAAGTACTGGGTGACAAGGAACATCACTCCCCCGAAACCGACGAGGCCGATCAACAAGACCGACAGCGCCGCGGAGAAGGCAGGGCCGGTGAAGAGCTTCATATCCAGCAGGGGCTCGCTCAGGCGCAGCTGACGACGGACGAACACGACAGCAGCGCTACCGCCGACGAGGACAGCGACCAGCGCTTGGATGTCGATGCCGTAAGCGGCCGCATGCTTGATCGCGTAGATGATCGGTAGCAACGCCGCCAGCGACAACCCGACGCTCGGGAGGTCGAGCCGACCGGCGGGGGTCCGATACTCCGGCAGCAGCGCCGGCGCACCGGCCAGTACCAGCGCGGCAACCGGCACGGCGACGAGGAACGCTGCACCCCACCAGAATCCGGCGACCAGTGCCCCGCCCACGACCGGGCCTGCCGCCATTCCCAAGGCGAACATCGTGGCCCACACGCCGATCGCCAACGCCCGTTGCCGGGTGTCGGTGAACATGTTGCCGATCAGTGACAGCGTCGAGGGCATGAGCGCTGCGCCGGCCACTCCGAGCAGTGCCCGCGCCACAATCAACCAGAGGGCGGTGGGAGCGAACGCCGCAAAAACCGAAGCCGCGCCGAATGCCGCCACCCCGATCATCAGTAGCCTGCGCCGTCCGATCCGGTCGCCGACCGTCCCCATCGTGATCAGGAAACCCGCGATGAAGAAGCCGTAGGAGTCCATGATCCACAGCGTCTCTGTCGCGGTCGGATCCAGATCCGCGGCCAGGCTCGGAAGGACCAGGTAGAGCGCCGTCACATCGAGTCCCAACAGCATGGTCGGCAGCGCCAGAAGCGCGAGACCACCCCATTCCCGCCACCCGGCGCGCGCCGACTGTCTCATGCTCGTACACCTCTCCGCGGGATAGTTGAACCAACGTACTATTTGTACGATAGTTCAACATACTCGCTCAGGTGACCGTCGCCCACCGGATGCGAAACCCTTTTCGCCCGTCCGCGTCACACCGCCGGGCGGCACGCGAGCCGAGACCGCCGGGGTCACCACACGGCGCCACGACCCCGGGCCACCGGCCGGGCGATGGTCGCCACGGTGTCAGGGCAGCGGCACCCAGGAGGTGTGACCGCCCTCGTCACGGGCGACCGTGCCGAAGACGACATCGGCGAAGTGGTTACCGAAAGCCGGGTCTCCGGTTCGCGCGAGTTCTTCGACGAGATCACGGCGGGCCGACGCAGACTGGTCGCGGTCGTGGTCGACACCCGACGACCAGTGCGGGTACCGGACCTGCAACGGCGAGTGCAGCGCGTCCCCGAACGCGAGCAGCCGCCGGCCCCGGGATGTGATCGAGTAGGCCGTGTGCCCAGCGGTATGACCGGCCGCGGTCACCGCGACGACGCCCGGGAAGATCTCTTCGCCGTCGGCGATCGGACGGACCTTGCGACTCAGCACCTCGAGCATCTCCGCGGTGACGGCATGTTCGGCCGACGGATGCCGTTGCGCCCACTCCGGTTCGGCGACGAGATAGTCGGCTGCCGTGAACACCGGCTCGCCGTCGGCCCCGCGATGAGCGGCCCAGCCGATATGGTCGCCGTGTAGATGGGTGAAGGCCACCGCCTCGATTCGCTCGGGACCCCGACCGGCCCGGGCGAGACTCTCCAGCAGCGCGCCACCGGTGATCGCGCCGATCAGCGGGTTGTCCGGATCTCCGGGCACCGTGACCGGTCCGACTCCGGAATCGATCAGGAGTGCGCGGTCTCCGTATTCGACGAGCAGCCCGCCGATACCGGCCACCAGATAACCGTTCCCATCGAGATGATCTGCATGCTTTGTCCAGTGGTCGGCGGTGGCGTCGGGCAGCCAGCCGCGCGGCGCGAGCTCGACCGCCCCGTCGGGCACGTAGGTCAGCGTCAACTCACCCCACCGGAGCGAACGGAAGCGTCCCGGGCGACGCAGGCGTTCCCCGACGGCGGTGAACGAATGGGCCGTTTCGGTGGCCGGTCGGCGAGTGGTCATGGTCTGACTCCTGGTTCGGACTGGTGACGACGAGCCATAAGCTTAAAGTTGAAATGATTAAAGTTGCAACTATTAAAGTTGTACGAATCGCGCTACCCTGGTCGCCATGGGCAATCGACCGGCGACACACGCCGAAGGTCTCGCGGCCGCGGAACGAGAACTGTGCGGGTTGGTCAACGCCCTGAACCACCGCATCGAGAACCACGTTCGCCTACGCGCCACCCCACTGGGTCTCAGCGCACCCCAGGCGGTCGCCCTCCGCGAACTGACCGGTCCGATGACCATGCGCGAACTGGCCGAACGGATGAGTTGCGAACCCTCGAACGCGACGTTCGTCGTCGACCGGCTCGAGACGAGCGGTTATGTCGAGCGCCGCGCCCACCCCACCGACCGCCGCGCGAAACAACTCGTACTCACCGCTGCCGGCACCGAGCTGCGTGAGCGGTTGCTCGAATCGCTCGTCGACGACTCCCCGCTGCGACTGCTCACCCAGGAGGACCAGCGCACCCTGCAGCACCTGCTGGAGCGAGCCGTCACCGGCGGCTGATCCCGCGACCGGATACGGAACCGCGACCGACCGGCCGGGCGGCGGTTCTGGACACCACCGGAGTCGAGTGACAGTGTTTGTGCGATTGGACCGTCCCGCATCGGCTCCGGACCCACAGATCCGGCTGCCGCCGCGCCGCGACGAGTCCTGTTACACCGACTGCACCTCGTACCGAGTCACTGAGCAGTATCCCGGACCTCGCACCTGCAAGGAGACTGGTTATGCGCACAACGGCTCTTGCTCGTCGGCTCCTCACCTCCGCGGTCGTGACCGCCGCGGCCACCACACTGTTCACCGGGCATGCCGTGGCCGAACCCGCCCGGGTCGATTGGGCGTCGGCCACCCAGGCACTGCACACCGCGGTGGGCGGCGATCCGGCCGCCGAGCAGGCGGTGGCCCGGCTGCTCGGCGACGCACGGGTCGCCACGGCATCCCGTGAGGCCGCGCTACCCGCGCAGCCGTTCCAGATCCCGGCCGAATCCACCGTGGGCCGCGGTGGCGGTCCGGGAATGTACGGCTCGGGCCTGTCGCTGAACATCGACGGTTTCCGGTTCGCATTCTTCGGTGGACCGGGCACGATCGCCCCCAACCAGACCGGTGCCCGGCTCGATGTGGCGTGGCTGAACCTGAACAACGGCCGCAGCGGAGTCGAGCAGCTGACCGAACATACGGACATCATCGCCGACACCACCATCCGCACCCGCCCGATCGACCCGGGCCCGGGCATGATCGTCGCCGCGGTGTACGGCAACCTCTGGCACCGGTGGCCGGTACCGGTGAGCGCCGAACATCCAGACGGTTTCCAGTACGCGCGCGGCGACATCACATTCCCGTCGATGGGCTCGATCTACAACTGAGCCGATAGTCGCAGGCCGGGCTCGGGATTGTGTCGAATATCCGACACAGCCCCGAGCCGGCCAGTTTCACAGCTCACCGGAGATGTCTTTTTTGTCCGGTGCGTACGTTGTGAGCGATTACACTTTCACTGCTACCGTGACGACCGATATGCCGTTCGGAATCGCTAGGTCGAGTGCCGACGCGAGGATCTGTGGAGGTGTTCGAAGGTGAACCTGGCGCACACGCTGGAAGTCGTCAAGGCATACGGACTGCTGCAGTCCAGTGGATTCATCGATCTGAAGAATCCGGGGGAAACGCTGCGGACGCTGAAGGATTCCAAGACCTATATTCCGCAGGCCACCCTGATCATGCATTCCGCGCGGATCGCGCCGGACGCCCCCGGCCTGGCCGACGAACGCGGTGAGCTCACCTATCGGGAACTGGACGAGCAGTCCACCAAGATCGCCCACGGATTGCGCAGCGCGGGTATCACCGAGGGCACCGTAATCGGGATCCTCGCCCGCGACCATCGCGGACTCATCCTCTCCATGGCGGCCGCCGGGAAACTCGGCGTGAAGATCGCGCTGATGAACACCGGTTTCGCCAAACCGCAGTTCGCCGAGGTATGTGAGCGGGAGAAGGTCAAAGCCGTCCTGCACGACAGCGAATTCCTCGGCCTGCTCGATGCCCTGCCCGCCGATATGCCCCGATTCCTCACCTGGGTCGACGAGGGCACCGAAATCCCGGAAGGCGCGAAGACACTCGACGATCTCATCGCCGAAAACGGCACCGACACCCTGCCGACCCCGGCCAAACCCGGTGGTTTCATCATCCTGACCAGCGGCACCACCGGCCTGCCGAAGGGCGCCCCGCGCGAGAAGGCGAGCCCGCTGGCCACCGCGCAGTTCCTGGACCGGATGCCGTTCCCGAAGCGCAGTACCGTCGTCATCGTCTCGCCGATCTTCCACAGCACCGGGCTGGGCACCTACCTGGTGAGTATCGGCTTGACCAACAAGATCGTCATGCGCCGCCGGTTCGACGCCGAGGCAACCTTGAAGATGCTCTCGGACCACAAGGCGGAATTGCTGGTCGCCGTGCCGACCATGCTGCACCGGATGGTGGAACTGCCCGAAGAGGTCCGGGCGAAGTACGACACCTCCGCGCTGAAGGGCATCATCCTGGCCGGCTCGGCACTGTCGCCCGAACTGTGCATCAAGGCGACCGAGGTGTTCGGTCCGGTGCTCTACAACCTCTACGGCTCCACCGAGGTCGCCATCGCGACGGTGGCCCAGCCGGCCGATCTGGCCAAGGCACCCGGCACCGTCGGTCGCCCACCGCTCACCTGCGATGTCCGCCTCTACGATGACAACGACAGGGCCGTGACCGCGAAAGACGTCACGGCCCGGATCTTCGTCCGCAGCGGCGCCCCCTTCGAGGGCTACACCGACGGCCGGCACAAACAGGTCATCGACGGTTACATGTCCAGCGGCGATGTCGGCCATTTCACCGAGGACGGCCTGCTCATGGTGGACGGCCGCGACGACGACATGATCGTCTCCGGCGGTGAGAACGTCTTCCCGCAGGAGGTCGAGAACCTGCTGCTCGAACGCGACGATATCTTCGACGCCGCGGTGGTCGGCGTGGACGATGTGGAGTTCGGCAAACGACTGCGCGCGTTCGTGGTCCCCGAACCCGGCCAGACCCCGGACGAAGCCGAGATCAAGACCTACGTCAAGGAGAATCTCGCCCGGTACAAGGTGCCGCGTGAGGTCGTCTTCCTCGACGATCTGCCGCGCAACCCGACCGGCAAACTGCTGCGCCGGGTGCTGGTGGAATACGAGGTCTGACAACAGTTCCCACCGGGAAACCGGGAATGTTCACAGAATCATCCCGGTTTCCCTACTGTCCGAGACAATCGGATGGACGTCCCGCGCGCGGTTGCTAGGGTTGGCTCTGCACTGGAGCTCGAGGAGGTAGACCGCCGATCCGGCGGTACGCCGCGGAAGGTTGTCACCGATGCCACTGTCGCTGCCCGGCCCCGTTCGCAAGGCCGGCGATATCGCCTCGGCCGTGAACGTGATGCGCAAACGCGGCCTCTTCGATCCGCTGCGGCTCGACCACGCCCTCCGGTCGATGAGCAATGCCACCAAGTACGGGCCGTTCGCCGGCGTGGTCATGCATGCCGCGCAGACCCGTCCCGACGCCCCCGCCATCGTCGACGAGCGGGGCGAGCTCACCTTCCGCGAGCTCGACGATCGTTCGAACGCCTTCGCCCGCGGTCTCGTCGAACGCGGGTTGCGGCCCGGCGATGTGGTGGCGGTGCTGGCCCGCGATCACCGCGGGATGGTGCTGAGCATGCTGACCGCCGGCAAGCTCGGGCTGCGCGCGGTGCTGATGAACACCGGATTCGCCAAACCACAGTTCGCGGATGTGGCCGAACGCGAGAAGATCAAAGCGGTGCTGCACGACAGCGAGTTCTTCGATCTGATGAGCGCCATTCCTGCCGAGATCCCGCGAATCCTCACCTGGGTCGACGAATCCGACAACGCCGACCCCGCGATCCCCACAGTGGAATCCCTCTCGGCGGGGCAGTCCACCGCCCCGCTGGCCGCCCCCGCAAAGCCGGGTGGGACGGTCATCCTGACCAGCGGCACGACCGGCACACCCAAGGGCGCCCCCAGGGACAAGGTGAGCCCGTTCATCACCGCCCAGTTCATCGACCGGGTACCGCTGCCCACCGACGGCACCATGGTGATGGCCGCCCCCATCTTCCACGGCACCGGCCTGTCCCAGTTCTCCCTCGGCCTCGCGCTGGGCAACCGGGTGATCTTCCAGCAGCGCCGTTTCGATCCCGAACTGACGCTGGCCAATATCGCCCGCTACCGGGCGGACTCGCTGGTGGTGGTCCCCACCATGCTCCAGCGCATCCTGGACCAGCCCGCGGAAGTACTCGGTCGCCACGACGTCTCGTCGCTACGGGTGATCTTCGCCGCGGGCTCGGCCATCCAGCCCGATGTGGTGGTGCGCACGGCCGAACACTTCGGCGATGTTCTCTACAACCTGTACGGCTCCACCGAATGCGCGGTGATCACGGTGGCGACACCGGAAGAACTGCGGAAATCGCCGACCACCGCGGGCCGGGCGCCGGTGGGCGTGCGGATCGCGCTCTACGACGAGAACCGCGAGCGGATCACCGAACCGAATGTCACCGGCACGATCTTCATCGACAACCCGCACGCGTTCAAGGCCTATACGGACGGACGCACCAAGGAGACCGTGGACGGCATGATGTCCAGCGGCGATGTCGGGCATCTGGACTCCGACGGTCTGCTGTTCATCGACGGCCGCGACGACGACATGATCGTCTCCGGCGGCGAGAACGTCTTCCCGCAGGAGGTCGAGCACCTGATCGCCGAACGGCCGGACGTGCTGGAAGCGGCGGTGGTGGGTGTCGACGATCGGGAGTACGGGAAGCGACTGCGCGCGGTGGTGGTCCCGGGCCCCGATTCGAAACGCGACGCCCAGGAGATCAAGGACTACGTGAAGGCCAATCTGGCCCGCTACAAAGTCCCGCGCGAAGTGGTCTTCCTGGACGAGCTGCCACGCAACGCCACCGGAAAACTGCTGCGGAAGCCGCTGACGGAGCTGGATACCGGAAGCTGAGACAGCGCCGTCGGATATCATCCCCGGGTGCGTATCAGGTTCGGCTCCACCCGACCGGTGGATCATCGGGGCGCCGCTCGCGTCCGCGGTGCGGCGGCCGGCCTGATCTCGGGAACCGTATCGGTCGCTGCCCACGGATGGGCGGCCGAGACCGCCCCACCCGACGGCACAGCCGTCGTGTTGCTGGCTCTCGCTTCGGCGGCGGTCGGCGCCCTCGTCACCGGTCTTCCCCCACTGCGCACCGGTACCACCGGACTCACCACGGCGCTGCTGGCCGGGCAGCTGCTCGGCCATCTCAGTCTCGGCTGGGGATCCGGTCATCTGCATCACGGTGATCTGCAACCGACCCCCACCATGCTCGCGGCCCATCTCTTCGTCGCCTGCGCCGCCGCGATGATCGTGCGCGGCACCGAATTCGCCTACCGCGTCGTCACCGCCGCCCTGGCCCGGCTGGTCCCGGTAGCGCCGCGGCCGCCGGTCGTCCCGGACCCGCCACTGCTGCGGGATCTGCACCGCGACCGGATCGTCGCCTGGATTCTCGCGGCCGAGACCGGCCGCACCCGCGCACCGCCGCCCGCCGTCCTGATCTGATCTCCCACCCGGCGGTAGCGGCCGGGCGCTGTACCTCGCTGTGATTCGTCAGCCTGCGCCCGCAGCCCGCCGGTCCCTCGACGTGGCGACTCCGGAATGCCGGGGCGCCGCGTCTCCGCGCACCCGCCCGTATCGGCCGGTGCCGGACCAGTACAGGATGCAGGTAACAAGGATGAGTACCACCGAGGTCCCCGCGGCGCCCGACAGCGCCGGCCCGGCGACCAGCACACCCCGGCCCGGCAAGGGTGCGTTCCGCGCACTCACGCTGCGGCTGCACTTCTACGCCGGTCTCTTCGTGGGACCGTTTCTCCTGATCGCGGCCGTGACCGGTGGGCTGTACGCCGTCGCGCCCAGTATCGAATCGTTCGTGAACCGGGATCTGCTGTACGTGGATTCACGCGGTCCCGAGAAACCGTTGTCCGAGCAGGTGACCGCCGGTATCGCGGCACGACCGGATCTCACCCCGGTGGCGGTCTCCCCCGCCCCGGCGACAGGCGAGACGACCCGAGTGCTGTTCAGCGATCCGGCCCTGGGCGAATCCGAGCGCCGCGCCGTCTTCGTCGACCCGGTCACCGCGCACCCAGTGGGTGAATCGGTGGTGTACGGCAGTTCCGGCGCACTGCCCTTCCGGGCCTGGGTGTCCCAGGCGCACCGGCACCTGCATCTCGGTGAACCCGGCCGGTTGTACTCCGAACTGGCGGCGTCCTGGTTGTGGCTGATCGCGCTCGCCGGCCTGGCGCTGTGGATCCGCCGGGTACGGGCCCGGCGTCAGCGTGCGTCGGCGAGGTGGCTGTTCGTGCCGAACCTCGCGCAGAACGAGCGCGAACGCCGGCTGAACTGGCACGCGGTGGTCGGGATCTGGATCCTGCCGGTCGCGCTGGTGCTCTCGGCCACCGGCCTGACCTGGTCGACCTACGCGGGCGGCAATATCGAGAAATTGCGGGAGAACCTCAGCTGGACCACACCCGCGGTCGAGACCGCGCTACCCGGCGCGGCAGCTCCCGCCGAGAGCGGGCACGCCGACCACCACGGCGGACATCCGAGCCGACATTCGGTTCCGGCGGACCGGATCCGGCAACTCGACCAGGTCCTCGCCGCCGCCCGCGGGGCCGGCGTCACCGGGCCCGCCGAGATCACGATTCCGGCGGCCGACGGCACCGCATTCGCCGTGAAGGAACGGCGCCTGTCGGGCACCCTGACCGTCGACGCGGCGGCCGTGGACGGGTCCACCGGCACCGTCACCGACCGGCTTCCCTATGCCGACTGGCCGTTCATGGCGAAGATGGCGAACTGGGGAATCCAACTGCATATGGGCCTGATGTTCGGGCTGCTCAACCAGCTGTTGCTGCTCGCGGCCGCCGCCGGGCTCGGCACGGTGATCGTGCGTGGATATCTGATGTGGTGGCAGCGCCGACCGGCCCGGCCGACCGGCACATTCGCGCTGGCCGGACCACCGCGCCGGGGCGCTCTGCGTCGCTCGGCCGTCCTGGCGGTGCCGGCGCTGGTCGCGGCGGCGCTGATCGGCTGGTTCGCTCCGGTGTTCGGTCTGAGCCTGCTGGCTTTCCTCGTGATCGACGTTCTCGTCGGGGCGGTGCGCCGGGCCCGTCCGGCACGCTGATCATCGGACCGGTGCCGCGGCGGGCCCCGCGGCACCGGATCCGCTCAGCCGACCGGTCCCGCGCCCGGCGCGGGTACG
Organism: Nocardia sp. NPDC001965; assembly: GCF_053594175.1. Lineage (NCBI taxonomy): Bacteria > Bacillati > Actinomycetota > Actinomycetes > Mycobacteriales > Nocardiaceae > Nocardia > Nocardia sp. NPDC001965. Next base: position 11,840 of record NZ_JBSFDZ010000010.1, on the reverse strand, counting down.
GCCTCGAAAGCCCGTGCCTCGTGGAAACCTTCGCCCGCGAGGCGCTCCCGAACCGCGTTCTCGACGCTACCGGCGGCCGCGGTATCCACCAGCGCGATGATGCTGCCGCCGAAACCCCCACCGACCATGCGTGACCCGTGCGCCCCGGCCCACCGGGCGGCGTCCACCGCGGCATCGAGGATCTCGGTGGACACCTCGAAATCGTCGCGCAGCGAATCGTGCCCCGCGTTCAGCAGCGGGCCGATCTCCCGCGGATCGGCGCCCCTGCGCAGCAGAGCCACCACTGCGCGTACCCGGTCGTTCTCGCTCACCACATGGCGCGCCCGTCGGTACAGCACCGGATCGGTGAGCCCGGACAACTCCCCGACCTCGGCGATATCCCGCAACGATCCCACCCCCAGAGCCGACGCGGCGGCGGCGCATTCGGCACGGCGAGCACCGTAACCGCCACCGGCATGATCGTGTGTCTGGCCCGTATCGATGACGAGCAACCGCAGCCCGGCCGCGGCGAGGTCGAACGGGATCTGTTCGAAACCGCCGGATTCGGCGCCGGTGAACGCGCGCACATCCAGGAACAGCGCATGTCCCTCGGTGCACAGGATGGATGCGGCATGGTCGAGGATTCCCGTGGGCGCACCCACATAGTCGTTCTCGGCGGCGCGGGCGATATCGATCAGTTCCCGGTCACCGACCGCCGGCGCACACAGATCGCGCACCGCCACCGCGGTGGCGCAGCACAGCGCGGCCGACGAGGACAGGCCCGCACCGGCCGGCACCGCGCCGTCGAATTCCAGCTCCAACCCGTCGATCCCGTATCCGCGGCGGCCGAACTCCGCGACCACTCCGAGCGGGTAACGCGCCCAGCCCGGCAGCAGATCCCGTTCGGTGGACAGCGCCGCGACCGGCAGCCGCACCGGTTCTCCCGGCCGCTGAAGCGAACTCACCCGCACCAGATCGTCGGAATGCCGGGCCCCCACGCAGGTGACCACGAGGGGTATCGCAATCGGCAGCACGAATCCGTCGTTGTAGTCGGTGTGCTCACCGATCAGATTGACCCGGCCCGGTGCCGACCATCGACGACGTCCGCCGGTGCTCTCCTCGTGTTCAGTCACCGGACCACCGTACGAGCAGCCCGCCGGTGACCCGGATCCGCCGCGCCGCCACCACCGGGACAGCTGTTACGACGTTGTTGTGCCAAGAGAGCGACAAATTCGACACTGCGTGTCATCATCGGATCCATAGTCCAGGTTTGGTGGGCCGATCGCGCCGCGAACGGCTCGGACATCCCCTCGTACAGGAACACTCGGTTTTCGTCAGCCGCCGCTCGATGGTCAGGTAGAGCACGACAGACAGATATGGACCCAGGCCTGCGACGGCTCGATTTCACCGGGAATGGAGCGATCAAAGGGGGGCTGATGATCATCAGCGAACCGCAGGGAGCAGTGCGGCACGGTATCCACCGGATACGTTACGGTGCAGTGTTTTCCGTGATGGTGGGCTCGCCGCTCGTGATACATCTGATACTCGGGTCCCGGCTGTTCTCCGTGCTGGCCACGTTGCTGGCCGCCGCGGGAACAGTCGTCATGATCGGATTCGGCCTGCGCCGGCACCGACCGTCCCATCCGCTCTCCTGGTATCTCCTGGCCGCGGCCGCCCTGCCCTTCGCGGGCGGGACGGTACTGCGCGAACTCACCACCTACGCGTCCACCCCTCTGGACGAGATCCTCACCCTCACCGGATATATCGGCACCGGTCTGGCGGCTCTGCTGTGGCTGCGGCCACGCCAGGCCCGCGCCCATCCGGATGTCTTCCTGGACTCGGGACTGATCGGACTCGGCGCACTGCTGGCGTCCTGGATCTTCCTCATAGCGCCGGTCCTGCACTCGGATATCCCGGGCGGGAACACGGTGACGGCGGTGGTGCTACCGGTCTGCGACGCCCTGCTGCTCACCCTGCTGGCACATTCGCTGGCCACCTCGAGCCGCGCGGAGACCTCGCTGCGCCTCCTGCACATCGCCCTGGCCGGCGCATTCGCGACCGACCTCGGCTACCGGCTGACCGCCGCCGGAACGCTCACCACCGATCCGAATGTGCTGGCACTACCGCTGATCGGCGCGTACCTGGCCGCCGGCGCGGCCGCCCTGCACCCGACCATGTCGGCACTCGGCGCGCCCCGGTCCATCCGGCTCCACCATTCCCGCCAGCGCGCCAGCGCCATCGCTGTCGCCCTGGTTCTCTCGTCACTGGTACCGGTGGCCCGGGCGCCGCTGAGCCCGCTCGACCAGATCATCGTGTCCTCGGTACTGGCGCTGCTGCTCATCGGGCTGCTCATCCGCAGCGAACGCGCGATCGGCCGCAGCTCCCGCAGCGAACGCCGGGCCCGCTACCAGGCCGACCACGATCCACTCACCGGACTGCTCAACCGCTCCGCACTACTGCGGGTCCTGCCTCGCGACCACCGGGATTGGGCCGAACGCGCGCTCTGCCTGCTGTTCATCGACCTGGACGAGTTCAAGGCGATCAACGACAGCTACGGACACACGGTCGGCGACGAATTGATCGCCGAAGCCGCCACCCGGATCCGGTCCACCGTCCGCCGCGACGACGTGGTGGCCCGCTACGGCGGCGACGAATTCATCGTCCTGGCACCGCTGGACCGAATGGAAGCGACCAAAATGGCCGAACGCCTGCTCGGTGTGTTCATGAAACCGTTCCAGCTCAGCACGGGCGAAGTACCACTGACGGCGAGCATCGGCCTGGCCTGTGGCGGTCCGCGCGATATCGACGCCAGTATCTACGACCTCATCCGCGACGCGGACGCGGCCATGTACCTGGCGAAACGGCGCGGATTCGGCTACATGTTCCACGACACGATCCGGCACACCCCGGCCGAACCCAGCCGGCACGGCTGGCGGTCACGAGCTGTGTAGACAGCGCCGACTTCGGCGTCGCGGGGCAGGCCCTCGTGACCCCGGTTCTTCACCGCGGATTCCCGCGGCGACCGCCGAGGGCGGCTCTACGCGGATCCGCGGCGGCGGTGCTTCGTATCAGTCGGTCAATTCCTCGAGGAGTTTGCGGGCCTGTTCGAGTTCGGCCTGCAACTGCTGGACTTTCGCCTCCTGCGCGCCCCGCACCGATTCCAGCAGACCGTCCACCACTTCGGACACCTCCGGCGGCAACAGTTTCGCGGCCTGGGCAACGGCCGTTCCGGTGACCGGGACCGCCCGTACGGTGCGCTTCTTACCGGCGGCGACATCGACGGTCCACTCGCCGTCGGCGGTGCCGTTGATGGTGACGGTGACCTCCGGTGCCTTCGTCTTGCGCGCGGCCGGGGCCTTGGTCGCCTTGGCGGCCGGGGTCCGCGGCGCGGGGGCCGGCTTCGCCTCGGGAGCAGCGTTCTTCGTCGCGGCGGCGGTTTCGCCCGCCGGCTTCCGGTCCGCGGCGGAGGCGGCGGAGGTGGACGGGGACGCGGCGGGAGTCACGGGCGATTCCTTCTTCTGGGGGACGGGCACGGGCGGTGGGGCGGCCGGTTTGTCGCGCTGGGGTTTGACCAGCGTGACCTCGGTGGGACCGAAGGACAGTACATCTTTGGATCCGGTGGGCCGGATCTGCAGGAAGTCACCGTCGGCGGGATCGCCGAGCGAGACCACCTTGCCCGACCGCCCTTCGGTGACACCCACCGCGGCGGCGGTGAACCAGACCATCGGCGGGCGCCCCGCCTCGATCTCCGCGGTGATCTGGTCGAGGTCGTTGTCGGACAGGGGTTTCGGCTTCGCGTTCGCCGATGTTCGCGACGGCATGGGGCACTCCGGGGCAATCTCACTTGTTCGTCGAATAGCTTGCGTGCACAGATGATGCCGCACTGCACCGACATTTTCACAAGCAGGAGGGGTTACAGCACCCGGCAGCCCATAGAACGTGTTCTATTATGGGCGCGAATCCGCCACCCGAAGGAGTCACCGTGCCGTTGGACCCGACCGCCGCGGACCTGCGCGAGGCCGTACTCGCCTCCCCCCGCGCCGTGGCGGCGCACGACCGGGCGGCGTGGGTGGGCCTTTTCGCGACCGATGCGGTGGTCAACGATCCGGTCGGTTCGGACCCCCATACCGGGTACGACGCGATCGCCCGGTTCTACGACACCTTCATCGCCCCCAACGACATCGTCTTCGACGTGGCCCACGATTACGCGGAGCCCGCGACAGTGCTCCGCGATCTCACCATCACCATCACCATGTCCACCGGCGCCCGGGTGCGCGTACCGATGCACCTGCGCTACGAAGTGGTCGAGGAGGACGGCGCGCTGCGCATCGGATATCTGGCGGCCTACTGGGAGTTGGTCCCCATGGTCGGGCAACTCCTGGGAACCGGGCCGAAGGGTCTGCGTGCGGGCACCCGGCTGGGCATGCTGTTGCTGCGCAACCAGGGTGTACGCGGACTCATGGGGATGGCGCGCGCGTGTACCGGTATCGGCGGCACCGGAAAACGGATCGCCGGCCGGTTGTGCGCGGCGCTGGCCGCCGGCGATACGGCCGCGGTCACCGCCCTGGCCGGCGGCCGGGACACCGTCCGGTTGTGGTCGGGCGATTCGGTGACCGCCGCCGAACTGGCGATCCGGGCTCGCGGCCTGCGGCAGGGGAAAACACTGTCCGCGGGTCGCTCGGTGACCGTCAGCACCGATCTCCCGGAGGGCCCGGCCCTGATCGTTCTCGATTTCCATCCCACCAGGGATCGGATCGAAACGCTGCGGGTCCACACCCGCACCGTCACCGCCTGACAGCGACCGTCACGGCGCCCGATCCCGGCTGCGACCGGCCTGGATCACCCTCCTCGCGTTCCCGCACATCCTCGAGCCGACGAGCACGATTGCGCACCGGCACATCGCGCGCTATTTACTGAGACGCTGAGTCCCGGTAAATTCGTGCGCAGAGAAATGTACGCCATACGCACGAGGAGGCACCGATGACGCCGTCGACTCTGCCGCGGGCTCCCAAGCTGGACACCCGGTACCGCGAGACCCTGGAAACGCTGTCGGAGGGCTCGGTGCACCGCCGATTCGATCCGTATCTCGATATCGATTGGGATGCGCCCGAACTCGCCCTCGATCGCGACGACCCCCGCTGGATCCTGTCCCCCGAATACGATCCGCTCGGCGCCACCCGCTGGTATCGGGATCTGCCGGTCGAGCGGCAGATCGAGATCGGCCGGTGGCGGATCGCCAACGCGATCAAGGTGGGTGCGGCCTTCGAAACCGTGCTGATCCGGGGGATGATGCAGTACATCGCGAAACTGCCCAACGGGTCGCCGGAGTTCCGCTATTGCCTGCACGAGATGACCGAAGAGTGCAACCACATCCAGATGTTCCAGGAGCTGGTGAACCGGATCGGCGACGACGTCCCGGGAATGCGCCCCCTGTTCCGGGCCCTGTCACCGTTCATCGGCGTGGCCGGCGGATACGCGCATGTGGTGTTGTTCCTGGGCATTCTCGGCGGCGAGGAACCGATCGACCACTACCAGAAGGCCATGATCCGCAACGGCGCGAACCTGCCGCCGCTGGTGGTGCGGACGATGGAGATCCACATCGCCGAGGAGGCGCGCCACATCTCCTTCGCCGGCGAGTTCCTCCGAGCCCATATCGCCAAGCTCGGCCCGGTTTCGACCGCGCTGTGCGGTGTCTCGTTCCCGCTGGCGCTGCGCTGGCTGGCCGGCGAGATCATGGCACCGCCACCGGAGTTCGCGCGGCGTTTCGGCGTGCCGCGCGAGGTGATGAAAGAAGCGTTCTGGCACAGCCCGCACTCGCGGCGGATCCTGTCCGGCTACTTCGGCGATATGCGCACCCTCGCCGATGAGCTCGGCTTGATGAACCCGGTCACCTCCCGGCTGTGGAAGGTGCTGCGAATCGACGGCGACCGCTCGCGCTATCGCAGCGAACCGGAACGCCGGGTCCGGGCCTCGGTGGCCTGACCCGGAACGGCCGGGCCGACCGACGACGTTCGGCCCGGTCCCGGACCCGCGCGGTCAGGCTTCACCGCCGCGCAGTCCGGCGACCACCTCCGCCAGTTCCCGGTCCGGGTCGACGGTGAATCCGGCGGTCCGGGCCACACCGTCGAGGATGTACCACGCGTAGTCGGACAGGTCCGCGACCATCTCGCCGCGCGGCCGGCGCGGGCCCGGATCGGCGACCCATGCCGCGAGCACTCCTTCGACCATGGTCACCACGGCGAACGGTACCGGTTCCAGGGCAGCCGAATCGGCGTCGATGATGCGAGCGATCGCCTCGATCAGTTCGCGTGACCGTTCCGATATCCGGATCTTGAGGCCGGCGATCGCGTCGACCCCGTCGGGTCCGTCCACCGGGGGTCCGGACCGGGCGAACGCCACCAGGTTGGGATGATCCCCCATCCAGTCCGCCACCGCGCGTACGGTGCGGGTGATGATCTCGCGCACCGAGCCCGACGATAGGTCCAACTGAGCGTCGAGCACGGCCCCGAGATCGTCGATCAGATACGACCGGATCCGCCGATCCAGATCCTCCCGACCGCTGAACTGCCGGTACACCACAGATTTGGCGACCCCCGCCCGTTCGGCAATCTGCCGGACGGGCACATCCGCGCCCGGCGGTTTCTCCTCGAGCAGTTCGACGGCGGCCCGCAGGATACGCAACTGACGCTCGGTGTTGTGCTGCTCCCAGCGCGCCTCGTAGCCGTTGACCGCCCCCGGAATCCGCGACCGCGACGACGCCATCGACATGCCTGGCAGTGTACTCAGCACCGCCCGCGCCGGGCGGCCGCTCCACGGTCCCGGCTCCGCCACCTGCCCGAGCGGCGATTTCTTCACGGAGATTTCATATGCCGCGCCGTTCTGCACGATCAAATGAAAGTACATTTACACGGACATTAATCGGGGATTGCGCAAACACATTGCGCAATACATTCGCCATATCTTACAAACCGGTCGTTTTGTCCACCCCGAGCCCGGCCGAACTTCGCGTAACATCGGAAGATGTTGTCGCACAGACACATCCAGAATACCGCGAGACCAGCAGATTCCGCTCCGAATAACTCACCGTGACCGCTCGGATACGAATCCGTGGGCAGTCCGATCGAAAAACGCTAGAATTGCGGCACATTGGTACCGGGCGGGTCCGGCGATCTGCTGTCACTACGTTGCTCGGTCGCGGGAATTCCGGCGACAACGGTCACGGGGGCGGCGCAATCGGAGCAGCGTAGGAAATCACGCGGCGACCCGCCGGCGCACCACGCGTACAGGAGGCAAGGATGCCCGACAACACCGGCCCCGAGGAGAACGACGTGGAACTGACCGCCGAGCACGCACCTGTGATCTGGCCGGAGCCGAGCCGGCTGGAGTCGTGGTGGCGCGACATCATGACCGACCCGGTCGCCGCGGCCCAGGCCGCGGAGCCGGAGCCCGTGCCACCGACCCTCAGCCGCAACGGCTGAGGGTCGCCTACCGGCCCGCCGGCCGGACCCAGCGCCGTAATGCGTCGACCGATGTCGCCGGTTCGGTGTTGAAACAGAATGCGATGCCGGGCACCAGCTCGTTCACCACATTCACCAGCCGCTCGAACAGCAACGTGTGTTCCGCCGCCGCGCGCACACCGGCACCGATCATGACCACCCCGACGGTCTGTCCGGCGAGACAACCCCGGACCGCGGCCTCGGCGGCCGCCGGATCGGCCGGAACCGGGCAGGAGAGGATGTCGAATCCGGCGTCCCGCATCGCCGTCTCGCCGCGCGCGATGGCCGCGGTCAGCATTTCCTCGGTGATACCCGGATACCTGTCGTAATCGACCGAGCCGGGATGCAGCCCGATCGAGAGCACCCGATCGCTGCGGGGTGAACCTGTCGCCATATCGTCATTCTGTCCGTTCGTGCACAGTCCTGTCAGCGCGGTGACCACAACGGCGACCGCCACTATCGCCGCGGCACCCGCGACCTTTCCCGGATACCGGCGCCACGCCCACCCGGCCGATCTTTTGTCCACCTCCGCACTCTCACCGGACCGCGGGCACCCGCACCAGCACCTGTCCGGAGTAGGACCGGCGGTATCACCCCGGGCCGACCGGATTGCGGCACCATGAAGATATGGACAGAGCCGAACTCGGGGTGGTGTTGCGCGCGGCCCGGTCCCGGATCGGACCCGCGGCCGTGGGTATGCCGACAGGTTTCCGACGCCAGGTGCCCGGCCTCCGCCGGGAAGAGGTCGCCCAGCTGGCGGGAATCAGCGTCGCCTATCTGACCCGGCTGGAGCAGGGACGCGGGCCGACACCGTCGGTTCAGGTACTGGGCGCCCTGGCCCGTGCGCTGCGGCTCGATCGTGACGATCGCGATCTGATCTTCCACCTCGCCGGCTCCGCGCCCCCGCCGGATTCCCGGGTGACGCGGCAACCGGGACCGGGCGCGCGGGAACTGTTGGACCGGCTACAGGATCGGCCGGCATTGCTGCTCTCCGCATCCTCCGATGTGCTGGACTGGAACCGGCTCGCCACCCGACTGTTCGGTGATTTCGCGGAGATACCCGCGCAGCAGCGCAATATGCTGCGGCTCCGATTCCTCGGAGCCGGTCTGCCACGGGTGTCCGCCGACACGATGCGCGCAATTCCGGCCGAACACTGTGTGGGCGGGCTGCGCGGCGCGTACGCCCGCTATCCCGGGGACGACCAGTTGCGCGGACTGGTCGCCGAACTCCGCACGAGCAATATCGATTTCGACCGGATATGGCGCGCGGGCACCTCCCGCGCACTGCGCTCGACCAGCGTGACGATCGACCACCCGGAGTCCGGACCGCTCATCGTCCACGCAGACGCGCTGCGCTTACCCGGCGCCGACCAGACCGTGGTCCTCTACACCCCCCAGCCGGGGCGTACCGCCGCGGTGTTCCGGCACTGGCGCGATCGTGCGACAACAGAACCGGCGCCCGCCGCGGCGCACCGGGCCGGATCGGCGCACCCGGTCCTCGAGGTGCTCGGTGGCAATGCGCTCGGGACCTAGAACTTCCCGGCGGGGGTGAGCCGGACCAGCGGGATCTCCCGGGTGGTGAGTTTCTGGTAGTCCGCGTACGTCGGGTATTCGGCGACGATCCGGGACCAGAGCGGCGCCCGCTGCTCCGAAGTGAGGATATGCGCGGTCATCGCCCGGCGCGGGCCGTTGCGGAAGGAAACCTCGACCGCCGGATTGTCCCGGAGGTTCCCGTACCACGCGGGATCGGTCGGACCGCCGGCCCGGGAGGCCACGATGATCAGTTCGTCGCCGTCGACGATCGGCGCGGTCAACATCACCGAACGCGGGCGTCCGGTCTTCCGGCCGATCGTGGTCAACTCCAGTGTCGGCATACCGAAGTACTCGGTGCCCCAACGTCCGAAGCTGACGCGGAGCAGCGCCCGGTGCACGGTATTGACCGCCTTCAGCGTGAAATCAGATGGCAAGACGCCTCATTCCTCCGGTGTGCGGCAGTTGCCCCAGCAAAGCAGGTCCGCCACCGCCGGGCAACGCAGCCTGCCCACGGCACGACCCCGTCGATCCGGCGACCGGCCGCCGACCACGTTGCGCCGCATCGCCACCCGTGTCCGGGGCACTCCGGGACCGTCGAAACCACTCGTTCTGCAGATCTTTCGGACTCCCGGTTGTACCGGACATTGCCGAGCGTCCCGTTCCGGACCTTTTTTCGAATTACATGAATGTAATTCATGAGATGCGTTTCCGCTATCGAGAATTCACCGGTCCCCGAATGCCCTCGGACCACCTGCTTCGCCATCGTCCCCCGGCCGGTAACAGTTCCGATCGCCCTATCTCTTATGTAATAGCCAGTAGATTGCCGATTCTTTCGAAGTCGCAACATATTCGGCTGCCGGCGCCCCAGCGGAACCGGACGACTGCCCCGACCCAACCCACAGCATGCCGGCCGACCGTGTCTCGATTGCCGTGGGAATTCGCCGACTCCAGCAGGCGGCCGGGTTCGGCGGCGGCAGACTGCCGGGGAACGAGGCGAATCCGCGCTACCCGGCGACACCCTCGGCGTGGGGCCACCCGACCGACAGCGAGCGTCACGGCCGCCCGGCAGCGGGAGTGGGACACATACAAGAGAGGGCCCCGGAGAGATTGTCTCCGGGGCCCTCTCTGTAGTAGCGGGGACAGGATTTGAACCTGCGACCTCTGGGTTATGAGCCCAGCGAGCTACCGAGCTGCTCCACCCCGCGTTGGGTGAACACAACCCTACGCACTACCTCGCCGAACTCCAAAACATGCCACTGAGCTGGCCCGAAAGACGGCACGGACCCCACGATCCCAGCGGCACGGGGCCGGGCCGCGCCGGCAGCAGTCATCGGGCGAACCGGGGCAGGCGGCCCGGGGAAGCGCGGCAGCGAGTTGCCTCGGCCCCGGCGGTCCGGCCCGTGACAGAACGAGCCGACGGAAAAGAGAAGGCCCCGGAGAGGATCTCTCCGGGGCCTTCTCTGTAGTAGCGGGGACAGGATTTGAACCTGCGACCTCTGGGTTATGAGCCCAGCGAGCTACCGAGCTGCTCCACCCCGCGTTGGGTGAACACAACATTACACACGGCCTCGGATTACTGCCAAATCGCCAGCTCATAGCCGATTTTCCGATCGTTCCCGGTGCTGCGGCGACACCGTCGGCGGACACCTCGCCGCATATCGACAGCCGTCGATGCTCGCACGCTGCACACCCCGGCCCGGCCCCTCCGATGGAACAGGCGACAGAACGTTAACGGACTGATTGCCGACCATCTCGAACGCAATACGCGTGACACGAATTACGATTTTTCGGTGATGCCCGTCACATTTCCGTGTCATAACGAGCATGCCTGGGTACGGGGAAATTCCGGATATGACCTGCAGTTTTCCACATATTCCCGGTTTGCACCAATCGACGTATTGATAGTTATCGATACGTGATCTGACGAGATTTCTTCGTTACCGTCGTTGCCAGGCCCCGACCAACCGGGACGGGCCGGCCGAACCGGAGAACACCGGTAACCCTGTCCCACGGTTCGGATCAAACCCCGACACAACACCTGGGGACAGGGGCACGCAGCTTCCAACGCGCTGCCGGTGGGCACAGGGAGGGATTCGCATATGACCAAGACCCGGAAGTTCAGCACCCGCGCCCTCGGCATGACCGCTATCGCCGGAGCACTCGTTGCCGTCCCCTTCGGTCTTTCCACGGCCACCGCCTCGGCCTCTTCGGGCAACTGGGACGCAGTCGCCCAGTGCGAGAGCAGCGGCAACTGGTCCACCAACACCGGCAACGGCTTCTACGGCGGCCTGCAGTTCACCCAGAGCACCTGGGAGGCCAACGGCGGTGCCGGTAGCGCTGCCGACGCCAGCCGCGAAGAGCAGATCCGCGTCGCCGAGAACGTACTCGACACCCAGGGCCCCGGCGCGTGGCCGGTGTGCGGTTCGTACCTGTGACCCAGTCCGGCGCGCGTTGAGCGCGCCGGAACCCGGTGCGTGACGAGAGGCGCTGCCATCCACCCGGATGGCAGCGCCTCTTTCGTCTCTCCGGGTGCCTGTCACAGCCGGGTATCGCACCGTCGTTTGTGGCTGGGAACGCCCGCCCTCCTGGCATCCGACCGGCCCGGAGTAGTACACGGCGACCGGAACTGCTCCCATCCGTCCGGGCCCGCATCGTTACCGCCCGGTCGGCTCCCGCTGCCGGACTCGGGTCCACCACGGACCTCGACGCCACCACGAGCCCCGCAAACAGCAGGAGGCGCAAACAGCAGGAGGCGCAAACAGCAGGAGGCGCAAACAGCAGGAGGCGCAAACAGCAGGAGGCGCAAACAGCAGGAGGCGCAAACAGCAGGAG